>JBGQLV010000077.1:0-9858 GCA_041500225.1 Thermodesulfovibrionia bacterium
ATCTTCTTCATAAAGAATTATTTCATTCTTTTTGAACTCTTCCACGATAACCTTACTACAAACTTGATCTAATTCCTTATCGCTAAGAGATGAAAAAAGCTGTATATTTCTTAAAAATTCAATCTTGACGTTTTCCGTCATGGATTCCCTTATATATTCAACAAGTTCATAATATTACTTAAACTTGATATTGCCTATTAGCTTGCTACAGGGTTACCTTATTTCTGTCATTCCGCACTTGTCGGAGCAACTCTCAGCGAAGACTCGCATCGAGATGCGGAATCCAGTCCTTTTTTCTCTGGATTCCTGCTTTCGCAGGAATGACAACAGACGACTTAAGTTGTTTTGATTTTAGATACCCTGCAGCAAGCTACAGGGTTATTCATTTGATTCTTTAAGTATGTTTTTTTAAATATTACAAAGCTATTCTTATAAAGATTATAAAATAACTCGAACAAAATGCTATACTTTTAGTAATTATAGCACCAAAATTAATACATTTCGATGACCACCTTCAGGAAAGTACACTTAGATAACAATGAGATTATCGCTTTGATATTAATTGTAGCGGCCTTGGGGAATCATTGTAGTAATAATAATAAAAGATTCAATTAGAAAAAGTGGATATTATTAATGGAGATTCCATTTTTTAGTTGGTATGCTGCGATTGCAAGACGCAGGTCTCGACGTCTATTTAGCCCTAAGCCAGTCGAACCTGAACTGCTCGCAAGACTTAATACAGTATGTAAGGAATTCAACCCTTTTACAGAGGTCCGATCCGTCATTGTAACCCACTCACCCGAAAAGGTCTTTAAAGGCGCCATTGCCAATTATGGCAAGATTAAAGGCGCACCTGCATTTATTGCTTTTGTTGGAAATATGGAGGACCCAAATATCCAGGAAAAGGTTGGTTATTCAGGAGAGGGAATCATCCTGGAGGCTACAGCAATTAACCTCGGCACTTGTTGGGTAGGCGTTTCCTTCAGACCGGAAGTAGCTGCCTTTCTTGCCATTATCAAAGAAAACGAAAGGGTTTTTGCAGTAACACCTATTGGGTATGTTATGGATGAATGGTCAATTGAAGAGAAAATCATGACAGGTTTTGGATGGACGCATAAACGCAAATCCCTCATTGAACTGGTGACAGGGATGGAGGAGCAAAAGTGGCCTGTGTGGGTAAAGACATCTTTGGAGGCAGCCAGACTCGCTCCTTCAGCAGTCAATCGTCAGCCATGGCGATTTAAAGTCGAAGCTCATGGTATTACTATTTCCGTGGATGATCTTAAAGATACCTTTAATATTTCAAAAAGACTGGATTGCGGTATAGCAATGCTTCACATTGAGATAGCTTCGCTTTATTGCGGTGTACGGGGAAAATGGGAATTCTTAGAACCTCCTGAAGTAGCACGATTTAAAGTCGAGAGATTTGATAAGGGATAGCAAAAAAAGCAGGTATAAGTTTTTGATAAAGATAATTTATAAAAGCAAAAAACCTGATGTAGTAAAACCTTAGTTTTTTAGATATTAACGGTCAGGCAAATTAAGCTTATTTAAAATGTGTTTTTCGGTGGTTTGTGGTAAGATTTGACAGCTTCCGTAGAGGGCTGATCATGGAAAAACCCACAGCTTATTTTATCGAATGCAAGCAGTTTAATTTCAATATAACTGCCAAAGAGCCCCTTATTCTTCCTGCCTATAAAGGTTCGACATTCAGAGGCGGCTTCGGATATGCCTTCAAGCGTGTGGTCTGTGCCATAAAAGATAAGGAATGCCCTGATTGTCTGCTTAAAGAAAAATGCATCTATTCGTACGTATTTGAGACCCCGCCTCCTTCAGATACAAGAATAATGCGGAAATATAGGTCTGCTCCTCATCCATTTGTAATCGAACCGCCGCCGGAGAAAAGAAGAGGCTACAAACCGGGTGATGAAATAAACTTCGGACTTACTTTGATCGGCAGGGCGATAGACTACCTCCCGTATTTTATTTACACATTCGATGAGCTTGGAAAGATCGGGATAGGGAAGGGCAAGGCAAAATACGAGTTGCGGGAAGTAAGTTGCGATGGAAAGCAGATTTATGATGCTGAAACCAAAACCCTTAAACCTTTTAAAACTTCCTCCTTACCTTTAAGTTCTTATCTGTCATTGCGAGGCGAAGCCGAAGCAATCTCAAAGCTCGAAGAAGGTTCCACAATCTCACTGTCTTTCCTCACCCCTACCCGAATTCTCTACGACAGCCACCTCACCCTCGACCTCGAATTCCATATTCTAATAAGAAACCTCCTCAGAAGACTTTCACTCCTTTATTATTTCCACTGCAATGGCGACCCTTCAGAATGGGATTTCAAAGGGATCATTGAACAGTCCAAAGAAATAAAAGTTAAAAGTCAAAATTTAAAATGGTATGATTGGGAACGGTATTCAGGAAGACAGGAAACAAGATTGAAGATGGGAGGGTTCATTGGCGAGATAAGTTTTGAAGGAAATATTGAACCTTTCATGCCGTTGATTAAAGCAGGAGAGATTTTGCATGTGGGGAAAGGGACGGGATTTGGGCTGGGGAAATATGCGGTTACGTAAAGATATATTGGAGGCGTGATGGAGATATATAGCGTTATAAAACCAATTCTTATAGAAGGATTGCAAAAGGTTGTAGAGTGGTACAGAGCGGACGGCAATTTTTTTCTCATATCTATCTTCGATCAGGTAGGTTTTAAAAAGAGAGAAGATACCGAGAAGCCATACTTTGTTGTGCCAACTTCCCTGTCCTCAAGAATTATTTATCCGGTAAAAGACGAGAGCAAGACGCTAAAAAGCGCAAAAAAAGATATCTTAGGAGAAATTACAGAAAAAAACGAAGGCTTTGCGGACGGCTATCTGGCTGGCCTCTCGACCAATGAATTGTTTTTCCTCCTCGAAAAATTTGGCGGTAGCGTCCCAATTGATCAAAAGGGAGATACCTCCGTTTTTGACTTATACAGGATCAGAGCAGCGCGTGAAGTTATTCAGTCGAATAGGGAGGCATTAGGGCACAAAGATAACTTATTGATAAATATTGACGTGTCCGGCATTCAACACTTCATATATAACATTTCCTCGACCGGTGCATTGAAGAACCTCCGTTCCCGGTCCTTCTTTATCGAACTACTCTGCAATCATATTGTTTTGCAAGTCTTAAGGGCCTATAACCTCCATTATGCGAATGTTCTCATGAATGGGGGAGGATCAATCTATATTCTTTCCGGGGCTTCGGGAAGGCCCGATAGTTCCGAACAGGAATTACAAGAGATTAGCGATAGTACTAACACATGGCTACTAAAGGAATTTGACGGTATGCTCTATGCCGCTTTCAGCTATGTGAGTTGCACGGATGAGGTGCTACAAAGTAATCTGGCAGGCATCTTAGATGAACTTGCACTAAAAGCTTTCGAGGCAAAGCAGACAAAGTTTAAGTCCCTTATTGAAAAGGGAAAGTTTGAATTCACTGAAGAGAAAGACCCTGTGTATCCGGGCTGTGATATGTGCAAGAGAGATGACGCAGGGACTAAATATTATTCGATCGTCAAGGATGATGAGCGTATCAGGTGTTCTTTGTGCGAGAGACTTTCTAAACTTGGCAGCCGGATTCCGCGGACGAGATTTATTTATGCATCTGACAAGGATACGGAAGATTGCCTAAAGATGGTAGATACATACTATCTGTTTTCAGATACCTCCGGAAATTCCCCCTGCCTTTTTGCCGTTTATGAAGAAGGCGAAGAATTTCACGGTAATCTGAAAGACGGCGCGATACCTATCTTTGCAAGGACCTTCACAAAGAAAAATAAGGAATTGCCTTCCTATGTTTATGAGGAGATTAAGAAAGAAAGGGAGCGAATTAACCTTCTTTTGGCTTCAGAGAACGATAGGGGTGCAAAACAGAGTCTCGAAGAAGACCTTGATGCGCTAAAGGATGAGAATACAGCAACCATTGAGTATATGGCCCAAAGTTCGGCGGGTGCAAAATATATCGCTGCGCTGAGAATGGACGCTGACAATGTGGGAAAGGTATTGCACGGGGGCTTTCGTAATGGGTCGACCCTCGAAGGCATATCCTCTTTCTCAAGGAACCTCAATTATTTCTTTAAGCTCCATCTTGAGTTTCTTTGTAGATACGGTTTTGACAGAGGAGATAAAAAAGATGTCTTAGCTGTCAAGGGAGAAAACGGCAGAAATGTCCATGTGATTTATGCAGGAGGAGACGATCTCTTTGTACTCGGAGCATGGAGCGATACCGCGTGTCTGGCGATAGATGTAGGTGAGTCGTTCACTAAATACACATGCGGCAATATCGACATGGGGGTCAGCGGCGGGATCACGCTCCATAATGAAAAGTTCCCGGTCAGTAGAATGGCGGAGGCTTCTCTTGCTGGCCTTTCTTTCGCAAAGAAGAATTATCAGCCCTGCTGGATGTGCAGAGACAATTGGGTGGGGTGTCCCCTTTACGAACTGGGGAATTGTCTTAGAAAGGACTCCATGTCGCTGTTTTACACAGGACATATGGCTTTCAGGAAAAAGAGGCTCGATGAAATCCATAGGCCCGCCAAATATTCCGCAGAGGCATCTCGGTTAAAATTAGCGCTCAAATGGAAATTCTGTGATGCCAAGGGTAAGGATTTGCTGAATGTGGTCAATGAGGTCAATGACTATGTCATTGAGCCGCTGAAGGCTTTTAGAGAAAAAGGCGAAAAGGTGAGCAGGGGCTTTTTCCATAATGTGCTTTCCCTGGTTGACACGTGGTACGACGAGGGACTTATGTACCTGCCTAAGATCGTCTGGATTCTTCAGAAGTTTAAAACAGAATTAAGGAAGCATGTTGCCAACAGCGAAGAGGGAGAGTCGCTTTACGATCTTTATGAAATGTATTTGCATTTGCACGATAGCAAAAGGTTTTCAACGTTATATTTACCGCTTTCATGGAACATACTCTTAATGAAGGGAGAAAATAGAGATGAAGATTAAACCAATGGAAGAAAGGCTTTCCGAAGAGTGGGGACTTAAAACTGCGGAAAGGATAGGGGACAAGATATTTGAGGGCGCTTCAGAAGGCTCTACGGTGCGAAATATGCTTGAGGCCGAAAAACTGGTGGTATGCAGTTACGCCCTCGGCAGAATTCTCGCGAGCTATGAAGTCGGGCTTAAGTCAGCTCAGTTGAGGCGTTTTTATGAGTCGCTTCTCAACATCAAAGCGACAGTAAATGCCATAAGGGTGAAGCCGGATGCGGAGGAACAGTTCAGGAAAAAGGCGTTATCTAATATTGTCATGTTGAAACCACAGCTTGCAAACGCAAAGGCCCGACAGCCTAAGGAGGTAACACCCTTTTTTGAGGTCATTAATCCTCTACTTGACCGTATCAAGACCATCGAAGATTACGATAGGCTCTGTCAATTTGCAGAGGCGATAGTGGCCTATCACAAGTATTGTGGAGGAAGAGATTAACAAATAATTATAGGAGGTTTATTTACATGGGCGAAAAGGGACGCAAAATTTTACTGGGTAAAGTGTTTTTTAAGGGCAATATTGTACTTAAGACAGGGCTTCACATCGGAGGCTCTCAGGAATCAATGCAGATAGGAGGGCTGGATCTGCCGGTTATAAGAGACACTGGCAACAACTTGCCTTATATTCCCGGCAGTTCCTTGAAGGGCAAGCTGAGAAGTACCCTCGAAAAATTCGGTGAGAGGCTGAAGGAAGGAAAAAAGGAAAAGCTCTCATTTAATAGGAACATCGGCACATTTAGAAATAAGCTTTTTATCCACTGCTGCGAGGATATTAAGTATGCGATGTATTGTGATGTCTGCCGGATATTTGGATCAAGTGGCGATGATCGTGCAGTGCCGAAAGGTGAGAAAGCTGAGAATTTGCCGTCCTCGCTCTTTGTTAGGGACTCACTGCTTGACGAAAGCCTCATCGGAGTTTCGTCGCAGTATACAGAAACGAAGGTTGAAACCGGTATTGACCGGGCGAATATGGCCGCTAATCCGAGAAGGGTTGAGCGTGTCCTTCCCGATAATAAATTTAATTTTGAGATGATCTATTCGGTTGAAGCGCTTGCTCCTAAAGAAAAAGACCATCTCGTCTTCCCTGAAGAGAACCTGAAAAAAGACCTTAACAACATTCTCACCTGCCTGGAGCTTATCCAGAGCGAAGGAATTGGCGGATATACTTCGAGGGGATACGGCAAGGTGGAATTTAGCTTTTCAGACTTCTCGGGTAAGTCACTCGATTATTTCAAGGGGAACACCAATAAGCAGTATGGAAAACTGGACTTAGAATTCTCGATTAAGGACGCGCGGGCGCAGATCGAACCGATAATCGGTTTTCTGAAAGAGGAAGCGAAAAGTGTTATTGCTGGTTAGGCTGAAATTCAAGAGCGCCTTTAGAATCGGCGGCGGGGAGACAACTCAGGATGACGAGTTTCAGGGGATTCTCCATTCAGACACGCTCTTCAGTGCGCTCATGAATGAGTGGGTTAGACTATTTCCAGATGATGAATTCGATAAACTTGTCGCGGATATTCCTTTCAAACTTTCGTCTGCCTTTCCCTATTATATAAATGAATATTACCTGCCGACCCCTATAGGCACGGGCAAATTGTATATGGAAAAGCTACGAGATGCCCCTTTCCTTGAACTTTATGATTTTCTTGACCTTGCGAATGGAAATGACAAGGGGATATTGAAAAAAGAACTGAATAACCCGGTCGACGATATGATGTTCAGCCTTACGGTTCCGAGGGTTAGCATTGACAGGATATCAGCAGCGACGAACATTTTCGAGTCTTCGGGATGGTTCTTCAAAGACGGCGGTGGACTTTACTTTCTTGTTGAGTTAATAGATGAAACAATCAGGGACAAGTTTGCGCTGTGTATGAGGTTGCTGGGCCAAAGCGGCTTGGGAGCTGATAGGAGCATTGGATGCGGTCTTTTTGAGAGCGAAATAGAAAACATAGATGCAGGCGGGCCATGGACGGATTTATTTGGGAAAAGAGATGGAGAGAAAACGGCTCACTGTGCGCTTTCCCTCATTTGTCCGTCAAAGGAGGAAGCAAAAGAGGCTCTTTCATATAGGCTATTGACAAGAAAAGGGTGGATTTTTTCGCGCTCGTCGACAGTGCAGATGAAGCGGAGGGCATGTAAGATGCTTGCGGAAGGTTCATTATTAAGGAAACCAATAAACGGGGGTGTAGCGTCAGTGACACCTATGGATTTTATAGACCATCGCGTCTATAGGTATGGAATCGGGATGATGGTGAAAATAGTTTCTTGAAGGCAGTATGGGGTTTATAGACTCATTTTTTGGAGACTATTCGAGAGAATTTGCCGAAGTTGAGCAAGAGATTGAAAATATCTTCAAACAGTCTTTTGAAGATCTATGCTTAACTATTGACTGTCGATACGCAGATTTTCGTAAGTCGATGGACCGATTAAAGCAATTCAATCAGGCAGCCAAATCGAGCGAAGAGTTTAAAGCTGAGCTGGCAAGAATTGAAAATCAGATACAGAGTTTTGCTAATGATTATCAAATCACACACGAGCGATTCGAACCACTGCAAGAAAAAGCCAATGACGTTTTAAAAGTGTTCCGGTCAGGGCTTGAAACTATTAATAGAAGAGTAGAAACGCTTTACAATGAAATCAGCGCGTCCGCACAGGGTCGGCTTGAAGATGGCTTGCCATTTCAAGTATTAGTTTTAGATTTTATCGATGTTCTCTTTATTCATGAATTCATAAGAGATCTTTTTCCAAGGACTCGATGCAAAGGAATAAAAATGGATGGTCTTTATAATAGGCTTGATTCGTTCAACTCCATCGAAAGAACAGGGTTTGAGTTTCAAAAATTGCTTATAGAATGCAAAAATAAGAAACCTGATGTAAATGATTTGATGCAGTGCCTTAAGTACACGTTGTGTTACCAAACGACTGAAATCTCGCGGGTGCCGCTTGTTCTTTTAACTTGTAGAACCAAACCGGGACGTAACAGTTCTATATGGGAAATAAACAGAAAGATTTTCGATAAACAGGTAACTAATGAAACCAGACTTATTCTGATTCTAACTCTGGAGGATTTAGGGGAAATGAAACGGCTTAAGCTGAGCGGGTTAGATCCTGCAAAAGTTATCAAGGACAAAATCGCTGAATTTTCGTAGAGGAGAAATTATGGATTCATATGTTTTGTTTAAGGGACTCTATGATGTATGGAAAAAAAGAAATTATGATTTATATTTTTATTTCCAGGAAATTTTTGATAGAGCACTCGATGCAGCGACGAAGAGAGCCCAAGACAGTGGTTTGCAATTGTTTCATGAAGGTGCAGCAAAATATCAAGCGTTATTTACGCCAGTTGGCTTTTCAATAGAAAACGTTGCATTAATTACAGGCATTCTTAGGCCAAACTATCTGCGTTTTGCATTTACCGAAACAACAAAAAGGTTTCATTTGAAACATATTCATCTGGTTGAAGAGAAATTGAAAACAAAAATTCCGAATATAAAAATTAATTCGGTCGAAATTAGACGGGATGACCAGAAAGACATAGAATCCAGAATTGTTGAGTGGATAAATGAAATGGGTAAGGGTTATGGTCTCTCATATCAAGCACTTGCTGTCGATCTTACGGGAGGAACAAAGCCGATGTCTATCGGGGCACATAATGCGGCTTTATCTTTTGATGAGGTGGACGCATTTTACTTGAAGACAGAATATGACGAAGAGAGTCAAATGACAATTCCCGGCACAGAGACGCTTATGAGACTCATAAAAGGAAAAGCTCAGGTTGATAAAGATTTGCTCTTTGTTATGATGCCATTTGCTGCCGGCTATGACAAGCTCTATCAATGGATTGAAGAAACAGCGAAGAACCGGAATCTTAAATGCCTGCGAGCGGATAGGGAAATATTTGACGGAGGCATAATGAGCAGGATTAAAGAGAATATTTTGAAATCAGGCATATTGATAGCCGATTTGACACAAAGAAACCCGAACGTCTATTACGAGTTGGGCTTTTCGCATTGTGCTTCAAAAAAGGTGATTATGCTGACCCAAAGTATTGATAACATTCCGTTTGACTTGAAACACCTGAGAATGGTTATCTATCGACCTGATGATGAAACAGAGTTTAAAACACAATTAGGGCGCGAAATCGACTATATGAAATCGCTGGAGTAACCTTTGTTGACTGTTCTTTGAAAACTGAAATATGCTGTCAATTATATCCACAAGAACAAGACTTAACGAATAAAGGATTGTGACTAAAACTCCCTGTCGAACTTACAACCTATCGCTGTTTCCAACGTGAGAATCTAAGACTTGATGAATAAAGGATTGCGACATAAAGTGAAGGGTCAAACATCAATCTGAATTTGTCTTTAACAGTGAGAATCTAAGACTTGATGAATAAAGGATTGCGACGGAACAGTCTTGTTTGCCCCATAATCATTATTTGCTGTATCAGAGAGAACCTAAGACTTGATGAATAAAGGATTGCGACACATCTTACTTCCACTCCCCTTAGATTTCATTGTTTCACATGAGAACGTAAGACTTGGTGAATAAAGGATTGCGACTTTTGCAGTTGCCACATATACCAGGCCTGTGCTCTAATAGGAGAGAACCTAAGACTTGATGAATAAAAGGATTGCGACTGAGCTTCAGGAGATGTGGGGTTTTCATTTGTGCCGGTGTGTGAGAATCTAAGACTTGATGAATAAAGGATTGCGACGATTTGGTGTATTTTATCTGCGGGAACTTAGCTGCAAAGGTGAGAATCTAAGACTTGATGAATAAAGGATTGCGACGGTTCAATCGCCATAGGCTG
>JBGQLV010000078.1:0-9711 GCA_041500225.1 Thermodesulfovibrionia bacterium
ATTAACGTTGTACTGCAGAGGACCCAGCCGATAAGAGATGATGGCTTTGAATGGGACAAAAAAGGGATAATGGAAAATAGGATTTAACTAACTGATAACATTAGAAAAAGTAGGTTTTGTTACGTATAGCGCGGTGAAGTCCACATTTTAAACAAACACGACATTGTCTATTTAAATTTTATTTATAAAAATCCTGTCCTCTGCTTAAAATTTAATTTTCGCAGGCTAAAGATTGCGGCTACACTATTCAAATAAAATTCTGTAAAGAAATGAACTACCCCCGCAGCAGAGCTGCGATGAATTCTTACATTAAAAGTTAGAACACAGTTTTCTCTTTGAAAATGAACTATGCTTTGGGTAATATATCTTTTATATGCTTGATAATTTTTTTAATCCAACATCAATTGCTGTCATAGGGGCGTCAAGGACACCGGGAAAGGTGGGTTATGATATTCTCAAAAACGCGATTCAATATGACTATCAGGGAGCTGTTTACCCCATTAACCCAGGTGCATCAGAAATTTTAGGTGTGAAGGCATATCCTTCACTTCTTGATGTGCCTGGTAAAATTGATTTAGCAGTAGTAGTTGTACCTCCAAAAAATGTATTGGAAGTGATTGAACAGTGTGGGGCCAAGGGAATTGATGCTGCTATAATCATAACCGCCGGGTTTAGAGAAAGCGGGATAGAAGGTGCAAAGCTGGAAAATGAGTTAGTCAAAAAGGCAAAGGAATCAGGAGTCAGATTTATAGGTCCTAATTGCCTAGGTATGATTGATACTCACTCAAAGGTAAATGCCTCATTTGCAGCAGGTATGCCTGCCAAAGGGGGTATCGGATTTTTCTCGCAATCAGGTGCGCTCTGCCTTGCTGTTCTTGATCGTGCTCTGCCTGATGAAATAGGTTTTTCAAAATTCGTAAGTATGGGAAACAAGGCAGATATCTCGGACACAGACATTATGCTGGCCCTATCTGAAGATGATAATACAAAGGTAATTTTAGGATACATCGAGGGTGTGAATGACGGCAGAAAATTTATGGAAGTTGCCAGCCAGGTCTCAAAAAAGAAGCCGCTTATTATACTGAAATCTGGTATTACCAGTTCAGGAGCAAAAGCCGCTTCTTCTCATACCGGGGCACTTGCAGGCAGGGAGGCTGCCTTTGATTCTGCCTTCAAACAGAGCGGGGTCATTCGGGCACATACCATAGGTGAACTTTTTAATTATGCCATCGCCTTTGCCAATCAGCCTCTGCCCAAGGGTCCCAATGTTGCTATCGTAACTAATTCTGGAGGGCCGGGGATTTTAGCAGCAGATGCCTGTGATAAGTCGGACCTACAGCTTGTTCCATTACATAAGGAAACAACAGATAAACTCAGAACTTTTTTACCGCCTATTGCCTCGTTTTACAATCCAATTGACATCCTGGGAGATGCAGGTGCAGAGAGATATGAAAAGGCCCTCTATACAGTATTGCAAGATGAGAAGATTCAAGGAATAATGGTACTCCTGACGCCAACAGCAGTCGTAAATGTAGAGGAAACAGCAAAGGCAATAGCAAATATTGCCAATTTAGTTGACAAGCCTATCCTTACCTCATTTATGGGCAAGAAAAGTGTCGAATCCGGATCAAAGATCCTTTTGAAGTACAATGTTCCCAATTACAGCTATCCGGAAGAAGCGGTTTCCGCTTTAAATGCCATGTATAGATATCAGGTCTGGATAAACAGGCCAGAGAAGACATATCCCCATTTTGACGGTTTAAAAGAAAAGGTGCTTGACATCTTTGAAAAGGTTAAAGAAGAAAATCGTGAGCGTTTAAGCGAATCAGAAGTTTACGAGGTTTTAAAGACTTACGGATTTATGCAGCCAAAAAGTTTATTGGCCAGAAACTCAGAAGAGGCTGTAGCCGCTTCTGAGGGAATTGGTTACCCTGTGGTCATGAAAATAATTTCACCCCAGATTATCCATAAAAGTGATATAGGTGGTGTAAAAACCAACCTGAACAGCAAAAAGGATGTGGAAAATGCCTTCTTTGATATTACTACCCGTGTCAAAAATATTATGCCTACTGCCAGTATATACGGAGTAATGATTCAGGAGATGATACATGGTGGGAAAGAGGTGATTGCAGGTATAACAAAAGATGCTCAGTTCGGGCATATGATTATGTTCGGGCTGGGCGGGATTTATGTGGAGGTTTTGAAGGATATTTCTTTCAGGATTACACCATTAAGCCAGGAGGATGCTCATGAAATGATCCGGGAAACAAAAACCTTTCCACTTTTGCGGGGGGTTAGGGGAGAGGCTGAGACTGATATCGAGGCCATCGAGAAATCCTTATTAATTTTATCGCAACTGGCCTTGGATTTTCCTCAGATTATCGAGGCTGATATCAACCCACTTCTTGTTAAGAAGAGAGGAGAAGGTGTAGTTGCTATTGATGCACGATTTACAATAGGGGGTGACTAAAATGATTTCTTTATATGTAGGTTCTACATCAGGATACTCTGGTAAGACCTTGGTATCTATGGGATTAGGTCATAAGTTCAAGAGAGACGGTCTTAAGGTAGGCTATTTTAAGCCAGTGGGTATTTTGCCCATCAAGGTTGATAATGTTCTGACTGATAATGACGCCTGGCGCATTTACAGGGCACTCGAGCTAAAAGATCCATTATCTGAGATATGTCCTATAGTGCTGACTCAAGAACTTGCAGTCAAAAGTTACATTAAGGATCTGAAAGGGCTTTTAACAAAAATTGTTAAATCATACAACCATCTATGCAAAGATAAAGATGTCATGTTAGTTGGTGGTTACGGCAGTATATACACCGGAAGTTTTTTGGGCCTTCAAGGTATTAAGGTTTTAAAACGACTTAATTCCAAAGTTGTTATCGTGGTGAAGTATGAGGGAGAGTATGTAGTCGATTATGTCCTTCAGGCTAAAAAGGACCTCGGTGATAAGTTCTTGGGTGTGATATTGAATAGAGTTCCTACAGAACATAAGAAAGGTGTTGACGAATATGCCATACCTTTTCTTAAAAGAAAGGGTATAGATATTATTGGTGTGCTTCCACATGATTCAGTAGTGGGTTCCATTACCGTAGAAGAATTGAGTGATATGCTTGGAGGTAAGGTTCTATGCTGCCATGACAGGGTTAACAATCTGGTGGAGCATTTCTTAATCGGGGCTATGCAAGTGGACAAGGCTATTGATTATTTTAAAAGGACAAGGAATAATGCAGTTATTGTGGGAGGCGACAGATCTGATATCCAACTATCCGCAATAGAATCTGACACCGAGTGTCTCATTCTTACCGGTGATCTATATCCCAGCGAGATTATTATATCCAGGGCAGAACAGAAAAATATCCCTATTCTGGTAGTAAGGGATGATACATATAGCATTGCTAAGAAATTAGAAAGACTTTCTGTAAGGTTAAGGTTGCGCGATAAGGCTAAAGTAGCCCGCGGTATGGACCTCGTTACAGAAAATGTAGACTTCCCTTTACTTTATAAAAAGCTTGGAATAAAAATTGGGCAATAGCATACCATAAACCCTGTCCCCATTTTATTGAAATTTCTCTTGACTTTGCGAGAAGTTTAATATATAAACTCTGCATGGAGATTTCTTTAAATCTAAATGGTTTTTTCTGCCCTAATAAATCTTGTGGAGACCATGGGAAAAAGGGACTTGGGAATATTGTTATCTATCACAAATATGGAAGGGATCGGAGAAAACTCCTTAAATGTAAGACCTGCAATCTTAGATTCTCCGAAAGGCATAGCACATTCTTCTTTGGGTTACATACAAAAGAGTCCAAGATAAAAGAGGTTATCTTACATCTTTTAGAGGGAATGAGTTTCAGGGAGGCTGCAACTGCATCTGATCTTGATAAAGATACCGTAAACAGAATATGGAAAAGATTTGTCCTTTGCTGCGAAGAATCAATGGATAGTCTTTTAAAGGAATTCAATATAAAGCTTGCAGACCTCATAATGCTTTTACATAAAAGAATACAAAAGAAGGCGAGATAAGGTAAATGGGCAAAATAAGAGTTGCAATTGCCGGAGTTGGAAATTGTGCGAGTTCTTTAGTTCAGGGTGTTGAATATTATAAGTCCCTGGGTGAACATCATCCGGACAGTTCACTCGGACTCATGCATTATGACCTTGGTGGTTATAGCCCCGAAGACATTGAATTTGTAGCGGCGTTTGATATCGACAAGAGAAAGGTGGACAAGCCGCTCAGAGAGGCAATTTTTGCACAGCCGAATTGCACAAAGACGATTACAAAAGATATTTCTGATTTCCCTGTAAAGGTTATGATGGGACAGGTGCTGGACGGCGTGTCGGCTCATATGGAAGAATATCCTGAAAACAGAAGATTCCTGATGGCGAAAAAGAGGGCCTGCGATGTCGCAAAAGTTCTAAAAAAGAGCAGGGCGGATTTACTGCTCAATTACCTTCCCGTTGGTTCTGAAAAGGCGACTGCTTTTTATGCTGAGGCATGCCTTAAAACCGGTGTGAGTCTTATCAACTGCGTACCTGTTTTTATTGCTTCGAATAAAGAATGGGCAAGGCGGTTTGAGAAGAGGAATGTCCCTATTATAGGAGACGATATCAAGAGCCAGATAGGCGCAACAATTATCCACCGCACCTTAACCAAGCTCTTTGAGAACAGAGGCGTAAAGCTTGACAATACATACCAGCTAAACGTTGGCGGTAATACAGACTTTTTAAACATGCTTAACAGGCACAGATTGCAATCAAAGAAGATATCAAAAACCGAGGCGGTACAGTCACAACTGCAGATTCCCCTCCAGAATGAACACATCCACGTCGGCCCGTCTGATTACATACCGTGGCTCAATGACAATAAGATCTGTTTTCTCAGAATGGAGGGCAGGATATTCGGTAATATCAGGATTAATGCCGAGATGAGACTTTCTGTTGAGGATTCTCCGAACAGCGCAGGCGTTGTTATAGATGCGATCCGGTGTTGTAAAATCGCCCGTGACAGAGGGGTAGGGGGAGTGCTTATATCCCCATCAGCATATTTCATGAAACATCCGATGGTACAATTCCCTGATGATGAAGCAAGAGACATGGTGGAAGGATTCATTAAAGGGAAAAACGAGAGGTAAATGCTTAGTGCCAAACTCGGTCATTTCCTTGACACACCACTCAGGCCGTTAGCAGAAAAAATTCCATTCAGTCCCAACAGCCTTACTATAATCGGATTTCTCATAACAGTTCTTGCAGCTTTCATTATTCCTTATAACATCAGACTCGGCGGCATTGTCATTTTGATAGGTGGATTATTTGATATGTTTGACGGGATTGTTGCAAGGGTAGGGGGTAAAACCACAAAGTTCGGCGCATTCCTTGATTCTGTTCTCGACAGATATTCTGATGCATTTCTTTTTCTCGCCATTGCATGGTATCTTGCTGAAAAGGGTAACCACACTGGTGCCTTTCTTAGCCTTGGGACACTGGTAGGTGCATTTCTAATTAGTTATGCAAGAGCAAGAGCAGAGGGAATAGGGGAATCATGTCATACGGGTATTATGGAAAGACCTGAGAGGATCATCCTTTTAATATTCGGAACATTAACTGGATGGATTATGCCGGTATTATGGATAATGTTAGTCCTTACGCATATTACAGTCATTCAGAGGATTTTTCATGTATGGAGGCTGATGAATCGGTGAGGGAAGGGCTGTTATTACCCAGATAACTTCATTAATAAGCAGGATCGACTTTCACTTCTACGATATTTTTCGACAGTTCTATGCTTGGTAAAAGCGGTGCATTGTATTTTCACTCATTCTCGGTCGTTCCGACCTCCGAGGATTTTGTCTCTTTATTTTTATGAGACATACTGCCTGACTATCGGCAAAATAAGCCGTTCAAACACAATGCCCCACCTTTTATCTATTACCGAAAAATCTCTGATGTCACTCAAGTCAATCCTGCTTATAGTTGAATTTTGGTATCAATGTGCTCAAAATCTTTGCATTTTTTTATAGGGGAAAGATACAGGTCGCGCTTACTGCAAATCCCGGCCTCTCCCCTTGCCGTTCCATAAGCCGAGCTTAAGGCATTCAATCCAGAAAAGGCCCTCTCAAGCCATGCCGGGTCATTATTAAAAAATCTACAATCCCTGCAGGTATATTTCATCAATATTTTTCCCCCTCTTTAGCAAAGAGGAGTTAGGGGAGATTTTAGTATTAAATAAAATCAACTCAATACCTTTTCAAATCCCCCGCACCCCCTTTTCTAAAGGAGGGATTAGAGAGAGTATTTATCATGTCAATAGGGGGACATTCTTTTCCCGCTATTTTCTACTGCGCTGTCTTACTTATCCAGAAACTTCCGAATACTAAAACAGAAAGAATAAAACCCAATGTAGCATTGACTACAACACCTATTGTAAACGCCCAAAATGGCTTTTTACCAGCAGAAGCCAGCTCCCTGAATCTCGTAGTAAGGCCGATGCTTAAAAAACAAAAGATAAATGCCCATGACCTGAGACTCTTTATAGGTTTAATTAGTTCCGGCTTAAGAATCTTTTCATAATCCTGAAGGGAATAACCAGATGCGATTATTGTAATAATAACCGAGGCAACAAAAAAACCGAGGACAAACTTAGGGAATCTCCACCATATCTCCGATGCCTTAGGTCTCGTGCCGCACTCCTCTTTTTCCCATTTCAAGCATGCAATCAGGGCGAATGCAAATGACCATATCCCAAGCCATATATCTCTTCCTATGACCTTCATAAGGGTAAAAGATCTCACGGCGACATCTTCAACACCTTTCATATTATCGTAAGTAACTGCTGCTGCAAGGCCTGCTGCATCAGCAAATTCAGATGACCCAACCCATGCACCTACCGGTGCTGCTTCCAGGTCCAAAAATTTTGAGAAATAGGGTATAAAGAATATCATGACAATAGCCCAGATAGTTACCAATGCGATGGTTACGGAGATATCTTCCTTTTTTGCCTTCACCGCGCCACCGACTGCTATTGCTGCAGATACACCACAGATTGCAGCGCCAACTCCGAGGACAGCACCAAACCTCTTATCGAGTCCAAAGAGCTTGTGTGCTACAAAGTATATAGTAAGACATGTGACTACAGAAATAATTGTCGCCTGCAAAAAAGCAATGGGACCGGCCCATATAATGAGGGTAAAAGGAAGTGTTGCACCGAGCAGGACGATACCGGTCTTTATGTAATATTCTACCCTGAAACCGGAATCCATCCATTTCGGCAATCTTATAGTATTCGATATGAAAAGTCCCAGTAACAGGGCGACGAGAGGTGCCTCAAATCCGTGAGAGGTCAAGGGTTTGTATTCTCCAATTATGAAAGTTATTATTGACAGGACATACAGAAAGATGAAAGACGGAATATATTCAGATTGCTTGAAACCTAATATCCTGGTACTTATACTGAAAACTATCAACCAGAAAATGAATTGCAGGGCATACCACCCAATGTTCGTTGAAAAGTGCTCTACGAGTTTTCCGAAATCTGTCCAGGCAGGAGGAAGAACGCTCAGGGATTTAAGGAAAGGATTGCCGCTATAAAAAAATGATATAGCAGCGATTACAATCCCCAGACCCAGATATATCGCCCACCAATCCTCTTTTAGATATAGTTCTTTCCATCCCATGGGTTTTTTTGCTTCTTCCATAAGACCCCTCCTTCCTCTATAATTATTAGTTGGAAATAGGTTAGCTCCGTTGATACCAAAAGTCAATACGCATCCTCAAGTTAAGATCTGCTCGCTGAGTACCTTTGACTTGCATTGTTTTGTAGGGTAATATGATAACAGTTAAACGGACAATGAATGAGCAGAATAGGTACTTAGAATGAAGAGAAGAATAAGGTGAAAAGAGTAGGGGGGCGGAGATCGAATGGATTTGTCCAAAATTGACAAAATGCAAAGAATTATAGTTGACATAGACAATACTTTGTGGGATTTTGCATCTATTTTTCAGAACAGGTTAAAGAAAATAGCCCCTGATATCCCGCCTATAGCCGATTGGGAATGGGACTTCTACATGGACTATATAAGCATAGAAGAACTTTACAGCATCATCAATAATATACACATAGAGCAAGATCTGTTCGAGCCTTTTCCTTCTGCCAAGTGGTTTCTCGAGTCCATCCTTGATAAAGGCTATGAAATTACCATAGCCTCTCACAGGCAAGAAAATTCAAGAGGAGCTACTGAAAATTTCCTTAAAAAGCATAACCTGCCATATACTGAACTACACTTAAGCAACAACAAGGCGGTACTCTTTGACTCAAGTATAGCACTTGTTGACGATGCCCCTCACCTTCTCGATGAAGCAAAACAGAAAGGTCTTATCTGCACAGGACTTAGCCGTCCCTGGAATAAAAATACAAAACATCCTCTTTTCGAATCTCTTGAAGAGGTCTTTGAATTTCTATTAAAAAGAACTGCATAACAACTGTGAAGTGGGTAAGAGGTCTAATTTATTGATTTTATTGGAGCGGGCGGCGGGATTCGAACCCGTGACCTTCAGCTTGGGAAGCTGACACTCTACCGCTGAGTTACGCCCGCATATCAATGACTTACGGCGTATTATAACATGGAGTGTCATAAATCGTCATAAAAAAATATAAAAAGAGAGAAAACTATTATTGCGGATCAAAGCCTTCAATTACAAGGCTTTGTGAGCTATTTACAGGCCTTTTGTTGAACCCCATTTTTCAATGAAAATTTCAAATTTCCGATACTATATTTCGTCCCGAAAGTGAGATGAGTTTTCTACCTCTATCACATAGAAGTCATTACTGCTAAAAATTCTGTCCCCTGCTGATTACTAAAAAAAACTCACAACCCAATGCTTCCAGTGAGGGGGGTGAATTGCTTCCGTAAAATAAGTTGAACTTCAGGTCGCAATGCAACAGTTCAAACGCAAATCGATAAGAATGATTTTCTTGACTCCAAAGTCCCTCTCAGAAGTCCGGCCGTCTTGAGATTCATTAAGAGCTTGGCAGCTGGCTCAGCCTTGCTCCCTGTAAATGAGAAATCATTGAAATATTATTGTCTTTTAATACGCCTTTGGCCCGGTTATGAGCATATGGTTTACATCCCTTGCACTGGTGGGGATAGCCTCTGTCTCAGAAGCACCGGATGTTCTCAGTACACGTGGTGGTTGAATTATTCTGTAACCCTGCTATACTATGAGCTAAGGGGATCATAGTGCTTATGAAGAAACATGATTTTCCTGGAATTGTAGACATACTCGAAACAGTCCGCGAACCGCTTTTGGTTCTGGATGCTGACCTGAATATTTTCTCTGCCAACCGGAGCTTCTATAACATCTTCAAGGTAGAGCAGGGAGAAACCATCGGACATCTCATCTTCGATGTCGGCAACAAACAGTGGGACATCCCTGCGCTTCGGACATTGCTTGAGGACATTCTCCCAACACATAAACGGTTTGATAACTACGAAGTTGAGCATGATTTCCCCACTATCGGCCACAAAACAATGCTCCTAAATGCCCGCCAGGTCTATCGGAAAGATGTCGGCACGCAGATGATACTGCTTGCCATTGAGGACATTACCGAGCGTAGGGAGATAGAAAAGGGGCTGGAAAAAGCCCGTAAAGAACTGGAAGTAACTAAAATATCCGAAGATGAAGCCCGCGAATTCGCCGAGAGC
>JBGQLV010000079.1:0-9632 GCA_041500225.1 Thermodesulfovibrionia bacterium
CAGATACCTTTGGTTTTACAGATACCTTGATATTCTGTTTTTTAGTTCTTAATTTTTTTGTATCATGCTTTTTAGTAATTTGTTTTTTTGTCATAAGAACTCCTAAATGATAATTGATTAAAATAACAAAAATGTCTTATTTTAGTCAATGCTTTCATAGCTTCCAATATGAATTTGTAAACAATAACAAAACAAAAACTGATATAATATAACACATAAAATATATTAACAGTATTAAAGGAATAATTTAGTGTGTCTTGCAATTCCATCTAAGATAATAAAAATTGAGAATTCTACAGCAACCATTGATGTTTATGGTGCACAGCGGGATATAAGTCTTCTTCTTCTTGAGGAAGAAAGTGTCAAAATCGGAGATTATGTACTTGTACATGCTGGTTTTGCAATTCAAAAGATTGAGGAGGATATGGCAGAAGAGACTCTCGGACTCTTCAAAAAACTCTTTGAACTTGAGGACAGTAAAGAGCAGTAACGCCGCGAAAAGAAAGGGTTTATAAGATGCTGAAAAATGATCGATGGATAAAAGAGATGGCAGAAAAGGGTATGATAGAGCCCTTTAACAAAGAGCAGGTAAGAGAGGGTGTTATTTCTTATGGTATTAGCTCATACGGCTATGACATGAGGATTGCCGATGAGTTTAAGATATTCACAAATATAAATAATACTATTGTTGACCCTAAAGGCTTTGATATAAAGAGCTTTATTGATTTTAAGGGCGATGTCTGCATAGTGCCGCCAAATTCCTTTGTACTTAGCCGCTCAGTAGAATATTTCAGGATCCCCAGAGAGGTTCTCGTAATATGTCTTGGAAAATCAACTTATGCAAGATGCGGCATAGTCGTAAATGTAACCCCGCTTGAACCAGAATGGGAAGGCTATGTGACGATAGAAATATCAAACACATCGCCGCTTCCGGCAAAAATATATGCAAATGAAGGGATTGCCCAGCTGCTTTTCATTGAAGGCTCAGAGGTATGCGAAAGATCGTATGCTGATAAGGCAGGGAAATACCAGGCACAGAAGGGGATAACACTGGCCAAGATGTAATGGATTAGCCATTATGATTAGTTGGATACGGGAGGGAACAATCTTTTCGCTCATTCTCGGTCCCGAAAGTTTTCGGAACCTCCGAGGTGGTCGTATCGACCAAAACCGCTCAAAGACAGTTCCCACCCGTGTTTCAAAATAAGCGCTTAAATTTAAAAAATGGAAAGAAATATAATATCAGCAGGCGAAAAATTAATACTTGCCCTCGATGTATCTGAACATAGTCATGCAATTGAGCTTGTAGATAAATTTAAAGATTATGTTGAAATTTTTAAGGTAGGACTCGAGCTCTTCATATCATCTGGTCCGAGGATAGTTGAAGATATAAATAAAAAGGACAAAAAGGTCTTCCTTGACCTGAAATTGCATGATATTCCAAACACTGTTTCAAAGGCAGCCATTGCTGCAACAAGACTTGGGGTGCATATGTTTAATTTACATGCATCGGGTGGCCTTGAGATGATGAAGAGATGCAGGGACAATGTTGTTGAGATATGTCTTAAAGAAAACATTGAAAGACCAAAAATTCTCGGTGTTACTGTGCTTACAAGTCTCACACGTGAGATTCTCAGGGATGAATTGGGGATCCAGCATGGCGTAAGGACTCACGTCAGACATCTCTCTGGTCTTGCCCTCAAAGCTGGCCTTGATGGAGTCATTTCCTCTGCAAGAGAGGCTGAAATTGTGAGGAACCATTGCGGAAGAGGATTTCTTATAGTAACCCCGGGTATCAGGCCTTCGTGGACTCCTCCTGATGACCAGAAAAGGACTGCGACTCCGAAGGAGGCTGTCAGGGCAGGGGCTGATTATCTTGTTATTGGTAGGGCTGTCATGCAACAGGCCGATCCTTTAAAGACTATCGAATTGATCGCGCTTGAGATATTGGCTGCGTAAAGGACACTTAATGTCAAGATTAAAAAATTGACCTCTTTTATAACCTCTCAGGATATAGCCTATAATATATGATTTCACCTTCAAAAAAAGATTTCTTAGCGATTATAAAGGATGGAAAAATACCACCGCTTTATGAGGAGATACTGTATTCATCTCCCTCTTTAGTTTATGAATCCTTGGCCTCTACAAACAGCTTTCTTCTTGAGAGTGTTAAGGGCCATGAAAAGATCGCTCGATATTCGTTTATAGGATTCGAGCCATGCCTTGTATTCAAGGTAAAAAATGGAATTATAGAAATAGAAACCTCAGATATAAACCATACGGATAAAAGCCTCATAGAAGATTATAAAAATTATCACCCTCCCTCAATCCCTCCCATCGAGGGAGGGAAGGTTTCCTCTTCATATGTTGCAAAGGTTAAAAGAGGATTTGAAGGTGCATTTTTGAGACAAAAGAATATATCTTCGAGTAAGCCATTAAATGTGCTGAAGAACCTTGTTAAGACATATAGACAAAAACCTTTTGAAAATCTTCCTCCTTTCCAGGGAGGCATTGCAGGGATTCTTAGCTATGATTTTGTACAATATTTTGAACGGCTGCCAAATAATTCTGTCGATGACCTAAACCTGCCTGATGCACACTTTTTAATGATTGATAAATTAATCGCTATTGATCATAAATACGAAAAATGCTGGATTATCTTCTGCCCTGGTGTAAAAGATTCGATAAGAGGGAAGGGGATAAATGATCTAATAGACTGGGCGGAAAAATACGATGGAGCAGAATATGAGATCAAAAAAATAATGAAGGCAGTAAGCACCCCCTCCCTAACCCTCCCCCCTCGAGGGGGAGGGCGGGGGTGGGGGGGAGATTCCGAACAAAAGATAGAAACTATCTATGAGATGAACAAGAACGAATATATGGATATTGTCAAGAAAGCGAAAGAATATATAACTGCAGGAGATATCTTTCAGGCAAACCTGTCACAGAGGGTTTCAGCACATATCAGAGATAAAAGTCCATGGAGCCTTTACAGGACACTAAGTTCAATAAATCCTTCCCCTTTTGCAGCATTTATTAATTTTGGGGATTACCAGATAGTAAGTTCTTCACCTGAGAGACTTCTGAGGGTTAATGATAGAACAATTGAGACAAGGCCTATTGCAGGTACAAGACCGAGAGGAAAAGACAGTAATGAAGATGAACTGATGCGCACAGAACTGCTTTTAAATGAGAAAGAGAGGGCGGAACATATAATGTTAATCGACCTTGAAAGAAATGACATTGGAAGGATTTCAGACTATGGTTCGGTTAGGGTTGATGAACTTATGATTACCGAAGATTATTCACATGTGATACATATAGTTTCAAATGTAAGAGGAGATATTGCAGAAGGGAAAGACTGTTTCGATGCAATAAGGGCTGCATTCCCAGGAGGCACTATAACAGGCGTTCCAAAGGTAAGGTGCATGGAGATTATTGATGAACTCGAACCAGTAAGGCGAGGACCATATACAGGTTCAATAGGTTATATTAGTTTTTCAGGGAATATGGATCTAAATATAGTAATCAGGACATTTGTTATAAAAGGTGAAATGGCTTATGTTCAGGCAGGTGCTGGAATTGTTGCTGATTCAGATCCTGAAAGGGAATATTACGAAGCACTCAAGAAGGCAGAGGCACTGATAAAGACACTGGAGAGGGTTTAGGTGATTATGAAAACCTGAACCAGCTTTTCTTTATTTTCATATTTTCAAAATTATTTTTCACATCTCGTAGCATAACGCTCATTTCTTTCTGATCTTTTCTCATCTCTTTAACTTCAAAAAGAAGCTTTGAAGCCACATCCTTTAACTCTCTTAAATCTTTCAGCGTCTGTGATATATCAGTGATGCCATTGATTATCATACCCAGCTTTTCTTCTGAAATAACAGGTACTTCCTTGATCTCCTTCGGTGGGGCTGCCTCTTTCTCGACAGATGGTTGAATAGGTTCTTTTTTTACTTCTGGTGTTTCAAATACAGTTTTTTCTGCTTCAGGGTATTCATAACGGGTTGATTCAATTATTGGAATTGCAGATACAGGCTCTTCAGGAACAGGCTTACTAACGCTAACCTCTTCTGAAGGTATTTCCGCTTCAATAACTTCAGCAAGCTCCTCAGAAGGCTGTACTTTAATCATGTGTCTTTTTGCAATATCCTTAATCGCGATTTTGGTTATATTTTGAAATGTATCCTCTACACCAGTCCCATCTATGGCTATTGACTCTGTATATTCATATTTTCTATTTTCATTCAAGTCCTTATTTAGTTCATCGATAGATAAGACATTCGAAAGGTCTCTTTTGTTATACTGCAGGATAAGGGGGATATCATCAGGGTTAATATTATTAGCAATGAGATTTTCGTGCATATTATTCAGGCTTTCAATGTTCTGTTCTCTCATCTCCCGTTGTGAGTCTACGACAAAAACAATGGCATCAGCCCCCCTCAGTACAAGTTTCCTCGTTGCGTCATACCTGACTTGCCCGGGTACGGTATATAGTTGAAACCTTATAGAAAAGTCTCTTATCTTCCCTAATTCTACAGGCAGAAAGTCAAAGAAGAGCGTTCTGTCAGCTTCTGTTGCAAGAGATAAGAGTTTTCCTTTCGTTTTAGGGTCA
Source organism: Thermodesulfovibrionia bacterium (assembly GCA_041500225.1). Lineage (GTDB taxonomy): Bacteria > Nitrospirota > Thermodesulfovibrionia > Thermodesulfovibrionales > SM23-35 > 0-14-3-00-41-53. The sequence continues at coordinate 4,622 of JBGQLV010000079.1, forward strand.
AGTATAGAATGGAGGTACTGAAGATTTGTTGTCTTACCACTCAGTCCGGGACCATAGTAAACAATTTTGATAGTTATCTCTTTTGAAGCGTAATTGAAGAGTGCCATAGCATTTATACTATAGCATAGACTGCATTTCTTGTTTGATCTTTAACCTTGTACATTGCCTCATCTGCAAGTCTTATAAGTTCATCCTTGGATTTTGCACTCTCTGGATATGAGGCAACCCCAAAACTGGCAGTCATCTTGAGCGAATAACCTTCTTTTTTAAGAAAGGTATTTTGCTCAATCGACTTTCTCATTCTCTCTGCAATCTGTGCTGCAGCCCCGGGAGGTGTCTGCGGAAGGACAATCACAAACTCATCTCCGCCATATCTTGCAACAATATCAATAGACCTCAAACTTTTTATAAGAAGTTGACCTATCTCAACAAGCACCTTACTACCCACGAGATGACCAAAATGGTCGTTTATCTGTTTGAAGTAATCAATATCCATGAATATAAGTGAAAGGGAAGTGTGATATCTGCTTGAGCGCTGAATCTCAATCTCAATAGTTCTGTTAAGGTATCTTGTGTTGAAGAGCTTTGTGAGGTCATCTGTTATAGCAAGTTCTGTCATCTTCTGGTACAGGGATGCCCTTTCTATAGCAATTGCTGTCTGGTCAACAAGCCTCATTAACAGGTCAAGGTCTTCCCTTGTAAAAGGTTCTCCGGTAGTTTTATTTACCACCTCGAGAACCCCGATCACCCGCTCTTTGCTTTTTATAGGAACACACATGAGAGATTTTGTTTTGAAATGGATGTTTTTATCTATCTTTCCAAAAAACCGTTCATCCTTTGAGACATCAGGAACCACAATTGGCATGCCTTCCTGTGCAACCCAGCCGGCAATGCCTTCCCCGATCTTCAGTCTGAATTTCTGTATCTCTCTTGTCTTTTTGCCTTCTGTTTTTTCGAATACCAGTTCTCCTGTCTCTTCGTCTACTAAAAGCACAGACCATGCCTCTGCTTTAGTCATTTCTTTTGCCTTTTTCATTATTTTAGTAAGGATATCGTTTAACTCTAATGAGGAAGTGAGGGTCTTGTTTACCTCTTCGTAGAAGTTCAGTTCACGTCTGGTTATAGATAGGTCATATTTTAATTTGTTATTTTCAAGAAATGTTTCTTTTTCCCTGAGCAACCTATTGACAAAATGCACGAGTTCCTTCACACCCGGTGCGTAAAGAGGGGAAACGAATGGTTCTTTTATCCAGGGCGTAATGCCTCTGAAGGAATATGTATCCGAGATGATAATCTTGGGAATGTTTTTTGATAACTTCAGAAATTCCTTAAAAGAGGCTTCTATGTTTATTTTCTTGTCTATTATGAGGAGATCAACCTTTTCGTTTAACCTCGGTAAGACTGTGTCAAGAGATTTAAACTTACTGATGTTGTAGCCGCCTGATACCAGAACATCCTCATAGTCATTCCTTAATGCATTATCACCTATCAGGAATATTTTAGGCATTCATACCACAGCATTTCTTAAATTTTTTTCCACTTCCACAGGGACATGGTTCATTCCTGCCAACCTTTTTGCTGCGCCTTACTGTTTGAACTGTAGACAAACCTTCGCCCCTGTTATAGTTTAACCTTGCCTGCCTTACAGGCTCTTTTTTAATAGTTTCCTTTTTCTGAACCTGGATTTTGAAGAGCCTCTTAAGGACCTCGGTGGATATCCTGGATATCATATCTGCAAACATATCAAAGGCCTCTTTCTTATATTCCACAAGGGGATCCCTCTGACCATAGCCTCTGAGGCCGATGCCTTCTTTCAGGTGATCCATTGCAAGTAGATGGTCTTTCCACTGCGTATCAATAATCTGCAGCATAATGACCTTCTCAAGGTATCTCATTATATCACTGCCAATTTCTGATTCTTTCTTTTCGTATGCATTTTTAAATTCTGAAATCAAAGTATTCTTTAATGAATCCAGATCCATAGGTGTGACATCAGGAGCAATAGAAAATAGACCGTAGACTGAATCCTTTAAACCCTTTATATCCCATTCTTCCATGTGTTTTTCTTGAGGACAGTAAATAAAGAGTATTTCATCAACAATCTCATCTATCATACTGAAGATGCGGTCCTTGAGATTTTCACCCTGGAGGCCCTCTTTTCTGAAGGAATATATTTCTGATCTCTGCTTGTTCATGACATCATCATATTCAAGGAGGTGTTTTCTTATATCAAAGTTATGCGCCTCGACACGTTTCTGAGCGTTCTCTATAGCCTTTGTTACCATCCTGTTTTCTATGGGCATATCTTCATCCATACCGAGTTTGCCCATAAGCCCTGATATTCTGTCAGAGCCAAATATCCTCATAAGGTCGTCTTCAAGTGACAGATAAAATCTCGAAGAGCCAGGGTCACCCTGTCTTCCTGAACGGCCTCTTAACTGATTATCTATCCTCCTGGCTTCGTGTCTCTCTGTACCAAGTATATGAAGGCCGCCGGCAGATAACACCTTCTCCCTGTCATTCTTGCAGATATCTTCAGCTTTTGATAATGCCTGTTTCCACTCATCTTCTGTATAATCCTTTTTGTCCTTAAGAAAGTCTCTGGCAAGGCCTTCAGGATTACCTCCGAGTATTATGTCAGTTCCTCTGCCTGCCATATTAGTTGCTATTGTAACTGCGCTACTTCTTCCAGTCTGGGTAATGATCTCTGCTTCTCTTTCATGGTGTTTTGCATTAAGGACAGAATGCGGGATGCCCTTTTTCTTTAAAAGATGGCTCAATATCTCAGACTTTTCTATAGATATAGTACCCACGAGGACAGGCTGTCCCTTTTTATGGAGTTCTTCTATTTCTCTTATAACGGAATTGAACTTCCCTTTTTCTGTCTTATAAATCACATCAGGGTAGTCAGGCCTTATCATCGGCTTGTTTGTGGGTATAACAATCACCTCGAGATTATAGATCTTTGCGAATTCTGCAGCCTCTGTGTCTGCTGTACCAGTCATACCTGCAAGTTTATTGTACATCCTGAAGTAGTTCTGAAAAGTGATAGTTGCAAGGGTTTGATTTTCGCTTTCAATCTTTACGTCCTCCTTTGCTTCTACTGCCTGATGAAGTCCGTCTGACCAGCGCCTGCCGGGCATAAGCCTGCCTGTAAATTCATCTACTATAATCACCTCACCGTCCTTGACAACATAATCGACATCCTTTTTAAAAAGAGTATGCGCCTTGAGTGCCTGCAGGACATGGTGTACAAGTTCAATGTTTGATGGATCATAAAGGTTGCCTGCGCCGAGCAATCTTTCTATCTTAATGTTGCCTTCTTCTGTAAGGATTGCAGTCTTTGCCTTTTCATCAATCGTGTAATCACTATCTTTTTGAAGCCCTGGAATAATCTTATCTATCTTGTAATATTTGTCCGTTGATTCCTCTGATGGTCCTGATATAATAAGTGGCGTCCTTGCTTCATCTATGAGGATACTGTCAACTTCGTCCACTATTGCATAGTTTAATTCTCTCTGACAGTAATCGGATATTTCATATTTCATATTATCCCTGAGAAAATCAAATCCAAATTCGTTGTTAGTCCCGTAAGTTATATCTGCTGAATAAGCCTCCTGCCTTGTACAAGGTCTTAGGAAATCCAATCTTTTATCTGTAGAAAAGTAAGACGGGTCATAAATAAAAGAACTGTCATGTTGTATTGCTCCTACTGACAGTCCTATAAAGTTATATATAGGCCCCATCCATTGAGTATCCCTCTTTGCAAGATAATCGTTTACAGTAACAACATGGACACCTTTGCCTTCAAGTGCATTCAAATAAACGGGTAGGGTGGCAACGAGGGTTTTACCTTCACCTGTCTTCATCTCTGCAATCTTGCCCTCATGAAGTACAAGGCCCCCGAGTATCTGTACGTCAAAATGTCTCATCTTAAGTCTTCGCCTGGATACTTCACGCACTACTGCAAATGCTTCTGGAAGTATATCATCAAGGGTTTTACCTGCTTCAAGACTTCTCTTAAATTCTTCGGTCTTATCTTTAAGCTGCACGTCTGAAAGGCCGGCTATATGTACCTCTTTGGAGTTGACATGTTCGACCAGTGGCAACACCCTTTTTATCTCGCGCTCATTTTTTGTCCCGAAGACTTTTCTTAGTAGTGTACCAACCATGTTCTATAATAGAATTAAGGGGTTTAATATTTCAAGAAAACTTCTTGTATATCTTATCCCGATAAACAACGAATTCAGTAATAAAAGATAAGTAAAGAACCTGAACTTCCATGGAATATCCTTTACTTACTAAGGCGGTTATTAGTAAGACGACATTATTAAAAAATCTCCCCTCGCCCCTCTTTGCCAAAGAGGGGTAATTTCCCTCCCTTTGGTAAAGGGAGGTTAGGAGGGATTTTATAATCAATGTCTTCATACTTATGGCCTTATCAGTATATGAATAATAAGGATGAGGATATAAAAAAGAAGTGATTAAAGTCACACCTTTAACTCTTTCCGCAGAAAGTTAGGCTTCATGTGTATAAATTTATTTTTGAGGATTGTTATCTCTCCGGATTTTTGCCATTTGTCAAGTACCCTCGTAACCGTCTCACGCGTTAACCCTACCATGTCTGCTATATTCTGATGGGTAAGTTTTATATTCAATATTATACCCTCAGGCGTCTTTTTACCGTTGTCATAAGAAAGCATGAGGAATAGCATTTTTATTCTATCTGAAGAGTTTTTAAAATTTAATATTTGTATCCTTTTCCATGATTCACGAAGTCGTGAGCACAATATTTGTAAGAATTTTTCAAGCACCTTACCTTGATTAGATAGCAATGAGTAAAATTCATTTTTAGAAATAATGGCGATGAGAGAATCTTCTGTTGCTAATACTGTTGCAGGAGATGTTTTACCATCGATTAAAGATATCTCGCCAAAAATTTCGTCTGGTCTATGAATGGCGAGAATTATCTCTTTCCCGTCTCCAGTTGTCTGGACAACTTTTACTTTCC
>JBGQLV010000080.1:0-9363 GCA_041500225.1 Thermodesulfovibrionia bacterium
CAGAATATAAGGAGACAATAATAGTTTTTTAAATAAATTAATTATAGTTACATAGAAATCAAAAAGGAGGGATCTTTAATGGAATTTGAACACATTTTTTCTCCAATCAAAATAGGTAAAATAACAGTACCCAACAGGGTAGTTCATGTACCGACTGATATAAGTTCTGCAAATGCAGACGGCTCGGTCAACGACAGAGTAATTGCATATCATGAGGAAATAGCGAAGGGTGGCTGCGGCTTCATAATCACAGGGGCTGCTACTCCTGACAGGGAAACGGGACGTCCAACAGTAACATGTCTTTCAGTTGATGCAGACTATTATATCCCAGGATTACATCTTCTTGCGAAATCAATGCAGAAGCATGGCGCAAAATCTTGTATACAGATACAGCATCCAGGCCGTCAGGCTGCTTATCCTAAGAAGGGTTTGATTTCTTGCAGCGACATGGTTGTAGATATTCCCGGTTCGGCAGGACATGAGGTTGTCTACTCAGGTTCGGAAGCAAAGGGTAAAGATATAAGGGGAATGACTGTGGAGGAAGTATACGACCTTATTGAAAAATTTGCAGAAGCCGCATGGAGAGTTAAAGAAGCAGGATTTAACGCTGTTGAGCTTCATGGCGCACACGGATATATGATTGCCCAGTTTATGAGCACATATACAAATAAAAGGAATGACCGCTTCGGTGGTACTTTAAAGAATAGGCTGAGATTCCCACTGGAAATAGTCAAGAGAATTCAGTTTAAGTGTGGACCTGACTTCCCTATTGGAATAAGGTACTCTGGCGAAGAATGGATGCCTGGAAGCCGAACCCTGGATGAATCAATTGAAATAGCAAAGATATTTGAAAAAGCAGGTGTTGCATTCCTGGATATCAGCGCTGGTATATTTGAGGCTGCAGGCCCCACTATGGACCCGATGTATTATAATGAAGGTTGGAATACTTACACAGCTGAAGCAATAAAGAAGGAAGTAAAAGTTCCTGTAATCACCAGCCATTCTTTGAGGAACCCCGAATACTGTGACAGGATTATTGCAGAAGGTAAAACAGATATGATCGGATTGTCAAGACAGCTTATAGCAGATCCGTACTGGGCGAATAAGGCAAAAGCTGGAAAGACTAAAGAAATTAGGAAATGTATCTCCTGTCTTATAGGTTGCTGGAAGGAATCACTATATATTCATAGGGAGTTGAGATGTGCAATTAACCCGGCAATAGGCGACGAAAGGTTCTTGAACCTGCAGCCTGCAAGGACCAGCATGAAAGTTGCAATTGTAGGTGGTGGTATAGCAGGTATGGAAGCTGCAAGAATTGCTACTCTGAGAGGCCACAAGGTAACAATATTCGAAAAGGATGATGAACTTGGCGGAATCTTAAGAACATGCTGTATGGTACCTCCGAAACTAAAAATGAAATGGTATATGGATTGGATAAGGGAACAGATCAAGAACCTGGGAGTGGAAGTAAAAATCAACACAGTAGCCGCAATTAGTGAACTGAAAAAGTATGACGTTGTACTTACCGGAACAGGGGCTAAAACATTTGTTCCTGATATTTTAGGTTCAGAAAAGTTGGTTGATTTTAAAGATGTTCTTGCATGTACCAAGACAAAGTGCGAATACTGGCCAAAAGAAAGGACGAAGAATCCTGTAGAGGTAGGACAGAGGGTTCTTGTTTGGGGTAATCATTACGCAGCAACCGATACTGCAGAAGCAATGGCATTAAAAGGTAAGGAAGTAATATTGGTTACTGAAGATAGGGATTTTGCTCCTAATTTGGAAGCAATTCATAAAGAAGTTATGCTTATGAGGTTTAAAGGTGGCAATGGCCAAGCTCTTAAGGGAAATCCTATCAAGATACCTGTACAGATTAAGATTTCAACAACTGTATATGAAATTAAAGATGGTGAAGTAGTTCTTATGAATACTAACTATGAGAAAGAGGTTGTTAAAGTAGATACAGTAATTATTGGAAAGACGGAACCCAATACTGAGTTGTATGACAGTCTTATAACTACAGGTCTTAAAGTTGCCAACATAGGCGATTCAAAGTTTGTAAGAAACGTAAGAGGAGCTATGACTGATGGTGCCGAAGCAGGTTTGATAATTGATGATGACATCTTCATGAATGCGAATAATGTATTGTCAAATGCTCTTCCCAAAGATGTAAAAAAAATGATGATATAAAATCTTTAAATTGGACAATGTTTATTGTTTTTTACTTAGGAGTTTAGACTAAGTGCAAAAAGATAATGCAGTGAAAGGAGTTCAGACAATGAACCTGGGGTTTGTAAGTGCTATATTTGCGGACCAGAGTTTTGAAGAAGTTTTTGATTTTGCATCAGAAAATGACTTTTCGTGTGTAGAGGTGATGTGCTGGCCGAAAGGAAAGGCGGAAAGAAGGTATGCAGGTATTACCCATATTGATGTAGGTGAACTTGACAAAGAGAATATTGACTACATTAAGAACTATGTAAAGCAAAAAGGTGTTGAAATAGCAAGTCTTGGCTATTATCCAAACCCACTCGATCCTGACAGGGGGAAAGGAGAGTTTTACGCAGAACACATAAAAAAAGTTATCAAAGCGGCAAATAAGTTGGGACTTGAAAATGTGAACACGTTTGTGGGAAGGGATAAAACGAAGAATGTGGAAGAAAACTTTAAACTGTTTAAAGAGGTTTGGCGTCCGATAGTAAAATATGCAGAGGAATATAACGTTAAAATTGGAATAGAAAACTGCCCAATGATTTTTACTTATGATGAATGGCCGGGAGGAAACAATCTTGCCAGTACCCCTACTATATGGAGAAGAATGTTTGAAGAAATCCCAAGTGAAAACTTCGGGTTAAACTATGATCCTTCGCACTTTGTCTGGATGCAGATGGACTATATTAAACCCATATATGAATTCAGGGATAAAATGTTTCATGTGCACATAAAGGATGTAAAAATATTAAAGGATAAGCTTGACGAAGTGGGAATATTTGCAACACCTCTTGAGTTTCACTCTCCAAAACTTCCAGGTCTTGGTGACGTAAATTGGAGTAAATTCATATCCGCATTGACAGATATAGGCTATAAGGGAGCTGTGTGTATCGAAGTAGAAGACAGAGCTTTCGAAGATAGCCTGGAAGATAAAAAGAGGTCTTTAATTTTGAGCAAGAGGTATATGAATCAGTTTGTAATATGATCCATATTATGACAACACCGTGTGTATAAGAGGAAGAAAATATGAATAAAATAAAAGCTGGAATAATTGGAACGGGTTTTATTGGACCATCACACATAGAGGCCTTAAGAAGACTTGGCTATGTTGAAATTGTTGCACTTTCTGATATTAATGCAGAAGTAGCGCAGCAGAAAGCCAAATTATTAAGCATTGATAAAGCCTATGGAGATTACCACGATTTATTAAAAAATTCTGAAATTGAAGTTGTACATATATGTACTCCTAATAATCTGCACTATACAATGTCAAAAGAGGCTTTAGAGGCAGGAAAACATGTTATATGTGAAAAGCCCCTGTCTATGAATTCTTCTGAAGCCGAAGACCTTATAAAAATAGCCAGACAAAAGAATCTTGTAAATGCAGTACATTTTAATATCAGGTTTTATCCTTTAATACATCAGGCAAAAGCAATGGTGGAGAAAGGTGATCTGGGTACAATATTAGCAGTTAATGGTTCATATCAACAGGACTGGCTTTTCTATGAAACCGATTATAACTGGAGGCTGGAGCCGGAATTCAGTGGGAACTCAAGAGCTGTTGCTGACATAGGCTCACATTGGTTAGACCTTTTAGAGTTTATTACAAAAATAAAAATAAATCAGGTATGTGCAGATTTTGCAATATTCCACCCTGTAAGGAAAAAACCTTTGAATTTGAAGCCTGTTGAAACATATGCTGGAAAGATATTAAGCCCTGAAGATTATGCTGATGTAACTATTAACACAGAAGACTATGCTTCTATACTGCTAAGATTTGATAACGGAGCACATGGGTCGCTGACAGTAAACCAGGTAGCTGCGGGTAGAAAAAACAGAGTTTATTTTGAAATATATGGATCAAGTAAAGCTATCAGCTGGAATTCAGAGATACCAAATGAACTTTGGGTCGGCAGGAGGGATGGAAATAATGAGATTATTATGAAGGACCCATCATTAGTATATGATTATTCAAGAGAAATTATAAGTTTTCCAGGGGGTCATAATGAAGGATTTCCTGATACATCAAAACAGATGTTTGCAAAGGTGTACAAGTACATTGCGAGTAAAGGCTATTTAAATGGGGAAGTACCGGAATTTCCGACATTTGAAGCAGGATACAGGGAATTGGTATTATGTGAAAACATATTCAAATCCTCTAAAGAAAACAGATGGGTTATAACGTGATTTTAGGTAATTGAATTCCGATGATAATTTTACATACAATAAATCAAATAACAAAAGGAAGTTGGTAGTTGTTTAATTTTGGAGGGAGGTGGTTAATTTGAAAATTTGACCACATGTGTATCAAGATATTTGTAATAAGTTTTAAAAAATGACAAATTAGGAGGAAATAGTATGAAAAACAGAGTATTTCGAATTATCTGTATCGCTTTAGTTGTTACGTTCGCATTGACTATAGCTGCCGCAGAAAAAGCGCCAGTTGTAGGTATTTCAACCGGTTCGTCAGGTACTTCATGGCGTACTATCATGATTACTGCTTTGGAAGAAGTTGGAAAAGAGTACAAAGATGCAGGCAAAATTGCAGACTACAAACTTGTAAACAACGTTACCAATGGAGACGCAACCGAACAGGCTAATATAATACGTGATTTCATTTCAAGTGGCGTTAACATTATAATGGTAAATCCCAACTCTCCCGATGCTCTCAATGGTGTTATTAAGGAGGCTCAGGATGCCGGCATAATGGTTATAGCCTTTGATGCTACCGTTACAGCTCCAGATGTTCTCAACGTAACTCTTGATCATTATGCATGGAACACAAAGAACGTCGAGTACATTTTTTCTACGCTAAAGAAGGGTAATGCTATCGAGATATACGGTCTTGAAGGACATCCGGCAAACAATGAACGAGTTAGGGCTACGGACGACGTCTTAAAGAAATATCCTGATATCAAGATGATCGCCAGGACCAGCGGTTTTTGGGACCAGACAAAAGCCAAAGAAGTCGCAACTCAGATAATCGGATCTGGAAAGCAGATTGACGGCGTTGTCACTCAAGATGGTATGGCTTTTGGCGTTCTTTCAGCATTTCTCGATGCCAACAAGCTTCCAAAGGTTATGTTTGGAGACCCTGGCACTGCTTTCTTTAAAGAGTGGAAGAAACTCCGTGACAAGGGTGCCGACTTCAAGGCATGTGCTCAGGCCAATCCCCCAGGAATAGGCGGCACAGCTTTCCGTATGGCTCTACAGTTATTTAATGGCAAGGAATTCAAGGCCGATATTTTGAAAGACAACACATATTTTTACAAGGTAGGTGTCTTTATCACAGACGATAACTTTAATGAAGGTTGGGAAGCTTTGAAAGACAAACCTGATGACTACCTGTTGAGTGAAATCATGTCTGAGGATAAGGTAGCTGAACTATTTAAATAACAATCCATTGAGTTAATTAATGTATTATTGTAAGGTATGGGAGGCAAGTTATCTTGCCTCCCAAAATTATATTATTTTTTTATTTATAAAGGATAAAAGAATTCTATGATAATCTTAGAAGCAATAGGTATTAAAAAGTGTTTTGGAGGAGTCGTCGCTGTTTCAAATGGAAATTTGAAGTGCCAAAAAGGAAAGATAACCGGACTCCTGGGGGCTAACGGTTCAGGTAAAAGCACCATTTCCAAAATAATTAGCGGTGTTTATAGTGTAGATGCAGGAGAAATAATATTTAATGGCAAATCTATAAAATATAAAAATCCAAATGAAGCCAGAAAAGCTGGAATAGCAATGGTGTTTCAGAACTTGAGCCTGGTTGGCGATTTAACTGTCTGGCAGAATATTGTATTGGGAGTAGAAGATAAAGGGGGTTTATTTTTAAACAATGAAATCTCAAAGGAGAAGTCGAAAGCGATTGCAGACCAACTTCTTCCGGGTTTGGATATCAACAAAAAGGTCTATGAGCTCAATTCAGGAGAAATGCAAATTGTTGAGATAGCAAAAGCCATATTGGCAGAATCCAAGTTGCTGATACTGGATGAACCGACAGCTGCGTTGGAGCTGGCTCAGGTAAAAAGTCTTTTTAGTTATATGCGAATACTTGCAAAAAAAGGAGTCGCCATGATTTTTACTTCGCACAGGTTATGGGAAGTAATGGAAATATGTGACGACATTATTATATTCAGGAACGGCGAGAATGTCGCAAGTGTCGATTTTAATAAAGATGGCAAAGACCCGGAAAAGATAATAAGCTATATTACAGGAGAAGCACAAAAATTAAAGGTTGAAAAAAATCATAATGAAATAACCGAAGAAACGGTATTGAGTATAAAAGGCTTAAATTACGGCAAATTTCTGAAAGACGTTACGTTTAAATTGAAAAAAGGCGAGATATTAGGCATAGGGGGGCTTACAGGTCAGGGACAGCGCGAGCTGATGCTCGCGCTTGCGGGTAATTACCCCGATGTTCGCTGCGATGCGGAGATAAATGGCAAAAAAATAAAATTAAATAAGCCGGCAAATGTGATAAGTAACGGTATCCTGCTTGTTCCAGGGGATAAACAACGGGAGGGTCTTTTTCTAAGCCACTCGGTATTTACAAATATAATTTTTCCAAAACTTGGGCTCAAGTATCAGCCTTTATTCATTCCGTACAAAAAATACAGAAAAGAATGTGAGCAGGTAGTTGATGCGCTTTCCATAAAAACCTCCAGTATGGATACGCCAGTCAGCTCATTGTCTGGCGGCAACCAGCAAAAGGTAATTGTGGGCAAATGGTTATCATTTGATACAAACGTGTTGTTACTCGCCGATCCTGCAAAGGGAGTCGATGTCGGAGCGAAGATTGAATTATACCAGTACATTATAAATCAGGTAAAAGAAAAAAAGATGAGTGTAATGCTGTATGCCAGCGATAACGAAGAGTTGATAGAATACTGTGACAGACTTATGATAATGTATGAGGGACAAATTGTTGCGACTCTTGAGGGAGACGATATTAACGACGATACAATAATTGCGACTTCCATGCGCATCAGATAGGAAAAAGGAGATAAATTAGATGAACAAATCGAGTAAGGCTGTAAGCGATTCTGCTTTTCATAAGTTTATTTACAAGCCAGAGTTTTCGACCCTGATTATATTGATCGTTATGTTGATAATAACAGCAATACTGCAGAAAAATTTTTTTGAAGCCAAATCCATTGTCAGAAACATCGACGCGTTTACTCCTTTGATTTTGCTAACAATGGGCCAGGCGGTGGTTATAATATCTGGTGGACTTGACCTTTCCGCAGGATCTACTCTCTCGCTTCTCACATGTGTTTTAACCTTTGTAATGAAAAAAGGTGAACCTGTAACAGGTGTTTATGCAATTATTATCGCGTTTGCTGTCGCTGTTTTAGTGGGTGTTATAAACGGCATCGGCATAGGCTATCTGAGGGTCCCGCCATTGATTGCCACTTTTGCAACATCGTTCATATGGTTGGGTGCCGCGCTATTTTTGAGACCGACACCAGGCGGTGAGTCTGTTGAATGGTTCAAGATGTTTTATAATATTGGCGGTGTGAAAAACGCGCCTCAGTTTTTAAAGACATTCGGTGCAATTGTTCCTCCGGGATTGATATTGGTGATTTTAGGCTGCGTTTTCTGGTTTGTAATCAGAAAAACAAAGACCGGAAGATATATTTATGCAGTTGGCAGCAACAATGACAGTGCGTATGTTAGTGGTATAAATACGGCAAAGATTCAGATGACAGCCTGCATAATCAATTCGTTATTTGTATTCCTGGCGGCTTTGTTTTTCGTGGGCCAGAACCAGTCCGGCGATGCGAGAATGGGCGGTCCGTTGATACTAAGAGCGATAGCAGCTGCGGTAGTCGGCGGCATTGCACTAACGGGAGGACGGGGCAGCGTATATTTTGCATTGGTTGGTGCTTTGATACTCAGCTTTGTAAGCAAGATTATATTTTTTTCAAATGTTCCAAATGCTTATCAGACGCTTGTCAGTGGAGTAATTGTAATTATAGCCATAGCCGGCACACAGGTTTATGCACTTTACAATAAAAGGGCTATGATGAATGAGAGGCAAATTATATGAATAGAGTAATAATCAGTCAGAACAGCATTGCATACAGGATTTACGATAGATATAAAAAATTGATTATTGCTTTATTGCTTATAATTTTTCTCTTTGTGCTTGGCGAAGTAGCTGTATCCAATTTTTTAAGTCTTGGACAGATATTACTGACTGTAAAACTGGCCTCATTTATTGCTCTTTTCGGCTTGTGCCAGATGATTGTAATAGCGTCTGGGGGCAGCGGCCTTGACCTGTCAGTGGGCTATGCTGCTACAATGACAGCTGTATTTACGGCAAGCATAATGAACGGGGAAAATAGAAACCTTTGGATGGCTGTGTTGATTGCGATAAGCTTAGGAATTACGGTAGGTCTTGTAAATGGCTTGCTGACATCCTACGTCAATCTACCTCCCCTTGTCGTTACGCTGGCTATGGCAAATATTTTGCAGGGTGTGATAGACGTTTACACAGCCGGTAAAAGCATCACTGGCAGGCCTTCACCAATTTTGCAGATTATAGCTGCGAAGTCTACTGGTATATTCCCCAATATACTTTTTATATTAATCATTGTTGCAACAATAGTAATGATAATACTGTACAAAACAAAATGGGGCGCAGTGCTGTTCGGGGTTGGTGCGAATGAAACAACTGCGTACCTTAGTGGTATTAACGTAAAACTGGTAAGATGCACAGCCTTTATAATAAGTGGGGTATTAGCGAGCCTTATTGGATTGCTGCTTATTGGTAATATGGGCATTGCCTTCAAGGATATGGGCTCGAACTATATCATGCCAAGTATAGCTGCGGTGGTAGTCGGTGGGGTGTCGTTAATGGGCGGTGCCGGGAATTATATAGGAGTAATTCTAGGTGCTGTATTTCTGCAAACGTTGACTAATCTGCTGGTGGCTTTAGGATGGGGCGATGCAGGGAAATGGTTGGGATTTGGGATATTGCTGTTTATTCTGTTAATAGTATATGTGAGAAACAGGCGCAGCATATAAATAAATTTTCACAGCTTTATTAAAAAGACATTAATTTTAAAAATTTTACAATTAATTAAACTTACCTGTGATAGAAATTAATAAATTTATTTAATAATTAAAGACCATGAATAATAGTTTTAA
>JBGQLV010000081.1:0-8992 GCA_041500225.1 Thermodesulfovibrionia bacterium
CACATATTAGGAATAAAAAGATAGCGGAGGCAGCGGAGAGGTATGGATACAGCCAGAAAGAAATTGCTGATTATCTAAAGATGCACTACTCCACGATAAGTAGGCTGATAAAAAACAAGACAATATCAAAAAACAAGACCTGACCCCCTTTGTGAGAAATAGCTCCAGACCTTTGCGTGCGTCTATTTCATCGGTTTTGGCAACGCCGGGGAATATCTCCTTGAACCGTGCCAGCTTTAGATTGTTAATATTGAAGAGACGATAGTTGCGTGCCCGCACGAGCGTGTCCAGTGGACGTGCGTACCCGTTATAACCTTCCATAGCTACAGCAACGGGACAACCGAATCGTCGCTTCTGCTTCTCGATACGTGAAAAGAAGTGCCGGAATCCTTCCGGCTCGTGCGTGATAGAAAATTCATCGAGGACTTCACCACTGGACAGGCCGATGGCAACATTGTGACTGCGGCAGCCGACATCGACGCTGACACGCAGTTCGAGTGAGACGTGTTTTTTCATATAGGCTCCTTTGCAGACAAGATGTTCATCCTCAGGTCTTGTCTACTTACAGAGCCACTTGCGGCACCATCCCGGTCGACCTTTTGAGGATGACGCAGATGACGGGGGCGGCATTTCAGACTCAAGTGAGCCTGAATGAACAGGCCACTGACCCCACAAGCCACACCCCCGCTAAGCAGATTTATAACACAAACAAAGCTGCTTAGTCACCTGCATAAATCCTATGGTAGACCCCGTTTCTTGCGTTCCAAAAATTTATCAAATCGCAATAAACAAGCCTGACCACATTTTTAGTTTTGAGCACCTTGTTCGGCAATTCAATAAATCGTTTCCGTGAGCTCAGCGTCACCATTGCGCAGTTTAACAAGACAACAAAACACTTCCTGGTCCCCTATGTTTTTATAAAGGTCTCGCCATTTAGTTGCAACATAAAGCAAGGCGGCACGTGTGCCCACCTCTGAAAGACCTGCTAAATAAAAAACTCTTCTTTGGTTCTGCGCATCATATAATATTTGAACCATACCAATTGTTGTATCATTTATCTGCCTACCGCCATTGGTAATTAGTAAATCATTATTTGGAGAAAACAGCACTTTTGGATTGAGAGAGGTTTGAGCCCATGAGGAAACCACGTTATATCCCGGTGAGCCTACAGTAACTACAGACCCGCGGCGGGGCAGATCGGCTATATTGAGGGGTGAAGGAAAAACTTCAACCGAGATGTCTCTTGTGAAAAGTGTTTTAAGAATTCCTGGCTGAGCTTCTAACCCGGGAATTATATATTCGAATAAACCAGCTATAAGTGCCGAAGCTCCCGCCTCAGACGCTGTAACGGTCGGGCCAGAAAAAGAACGTGGGAGACCATCGAAGCCGACTGATCCGCCACGCATAACGTGTATTCGAGATAAATAGATTTGTAATCCACTACGTCGTGAAACACGAAATAATCGCAACAGGTGGCGACGTCTGAAAAGGAGCCATGCGCCACCGATAGCGAGCAAAATTATAAAAAAGAGAGCATTTGATAGTAGACTAATTATCATATTTTATTTTTATTTGCATGCCGAACGACATGGCTGACGCGCCGGGCAATAACCAAGGTAAAAAAAACCACAGAGGCTATCCCGGTCGCAGTCGAGCCAATTGTTCTTTGCGCTGTTGTTTTTTCTGTGGTGTTTCAAAAAATGGTAATTTAGCCATTTCTGCTTTATTTTGTAAATTTATATCAGATGTAACTATAAAAACCTTATGGGATGGATTATCTATTTGATATTCGATAGAACTAGCAATGATTCTGTCGTCATTGTTATCTTTCTGAAGCCAAGATAAAGTTCTTTCAAACGCTGGCTCTTTAGCAACCATTTTAATAGTAATCGTTTTACAAGAAGTAACGCCGTTTAATAGGCTGCCTTGTTTTCGGAAGCCTTTTATTCTATTTATCACACTTTCCACCTTCTTTCTGAATGTTTCATCACGATGGATGATTTTTAATTTATCTAATTCAGATAAAACCGTTGGTGTAAGTAGGATAGTTATTTTATCTCCCAATAATTTCTTATATACTTCAAAATCAGGAGACTTAATCAATGAATTAGTATCAGGAATTAATACTATAGATTCTTTACCTTCAAATAATTTAATAATGCCATATAATCCGCTGAAGCGCTTTTTTATTTCATCTATATTTTCCGATATTGTGCTTCTTGTTAGCCAGCCCGATATCAATTCTATTTGATTCTTAATATATTTTGTAGATTCCTTTATTTCCTTCCTAATATCAGAAGGCACTTTTGTCGTTAATAAATAAAAATGCTCTTCCCATTCAGAATAAGTTTTTTTAATATTCATCTGCATCTTTTTCTGCTCCTCAGATAAGTTTGTATCATAAGAATATGGAGGAATGATAATTACCACTCCCGAATATGGATCATTGCGAAATTCTTTTATACGCACATTGGAGATAAACTCACAAAGTCGCACCTCTATTTCTTTCAGCCATGCTTCCAATTTATCAACATATGTCATCATATAAATTTGCCTCTATTTGCACATAAACGTCTGAACTAAGCCGCCCGGCCACAAACCTTTGCTAATATCAAACCAGCTTTATTCCGGGTCGGCTTGAGTAATTCGTTAGACAGGTTTATTTTGCTTTTGTACCTTTAATTGGTGATCCACATTTCTTGCATGAGGTAGTCCTAAATGGATCAACCCAATTATCGGTTCCACATTTTCCACACTTGATTTTTTCTTGTGCCATAATTATCTCCTTTTGTAAAGATTGATTAAGTCTCTATGACTTCTTCCCCACTCCAGTTTTCTCTGGCAAGAGCAGCTCCTAACAACTTTTCTACTTGAGAATGTACAGCGGTTGGGATATTAGCAAAATACACGGGTAAATGCTCGCAAGACCATTCAATACCTTTTTGAAGCTCATTAACGCTTATCTGGTGTGGCCCTTTTGCTTCCTTTCTTACTTCAATATTTGCTGATATTTCTGGGTCTATAATAAATATTTCGGTTAGGTATCCATATTTGTTTAGTACTTGAGTCTCCTCGTTAGTCATTTCGGCTATGATCTTTAGCGAATATACATATTTTTTCCCTCCGAGCAGTCCTGATTTTTCAGATTGATTTTTGTAAACTTTTAGTCTCATTTTGCCCTCCTTACATTGGCTAACAATTATTATACGGAATTGGTTTCATTTGCCAAAAGTATACCACAATAAATAACACAAGGAAGCAATTGCTATTTAAAACAAGAGATTATATTGGGGCGAACACGAACATATAGGGGACGTTGCCAAGTTAAACAATATTTTAAGATGCAAAAAAATAGAACAGGTTACCACATTGCCCAATGGAAATGCTTCCCTTCTTTAAAAAAGTGCGGGTGAGAATTTTCTATTAATGTCAAATTCATTTTTGAGATTCTAAAAAGATATTACCCCTGACAGATCATTTCTTAAAAAACCGGAGTGACTTTGCTTTCAGTACGCACATGGGACAGGCTCTTCCTCTGGAAGTTCTGTAGGCATTATTATCACTTATATGCTATAAGGTAGCGGATGCTCTTGATATGCGGCTTGTTATAAAACAGGAGAACAAGAAGGTTAAAGATGAAACGATAAAAAAGTATTCATTCTTCCTTCTTAGCATATAATTCTCTTGACCCTTCATATAAAATGTCCCCTATGATCTTGGCAAGAAATCGCGCTTCCATTCTGCCTAAAGGGCTTCTTGTTATATCCTGTGCGCCATTTGTCATTTCTACAGCCTACCTATGGCTTACATAATATAACATTGTTGACTAAGTTGACTTATTAGTTAGGTAGAATTCATTGCTAATTTCCCGAGTGTATATTTAAACAGTGAAATTAATAGCCTATGTGTGTCATTCAAAAATCACATAGCTCTTTATCTTCTGAATTCTCTTCCCTTTAATGCCGATATCTTCAGGACGTGTGATATTTCTGTCCCTTCGCGTATTCAGTATCCTCTTGACCGTTTCAGGCCCAAGGCCGGGTACTCTGAGCAATGCCTCTTTGTCTGATGTATTGATCCTGACAGGATAAAACTCCGGATGGCTTTCAGCCCAGACCTCCTTAGGATCTTTATCCAGTCTTAGATTTCCGGTTTTATCAAGGAGGATGTCTTCATTGGTAAAACCGTATCTGCGGATAAGAAAATCAACCTGGTATAAGCGGTGTTCACGCATAAAGGAATCTTCAGGATCTATGAAGAACTGTTTTTCACCGGGGATTTCGGGATGCCCGAGCCCTTTCTGATATGCGGAAAAATATACGCGCTTGAAATTAAGGCGTTTATAGAGACCGAACATATAATGTATGATCTCAGAGTCTCTCTCGTCTGAAGCGCCGACAATAAACTGTGTGGAGCATTTAACCTTCGAAAACCTCATGCCCTTTTCTGTAAGCCTGCCGATTAACTTTATCGGACGGAGGATGTCTTTATCATAATCCTTTTTGCTCGAAAGTGCCGTAAAGTGTTTCCTGCCCGGAGTCTCTATATTAAGAGACACCGCAGTTGCAAGAGAGAGGGCATCCTCAATCGCTGCATCGGATGCACCGGGGATGATCTTCAAATGAATGTATCCCCTGAAATTATGTTTGTATCTGAGAAGACGGGCAACGGTATTGATTTTATCCACAGTGTAGTCTGCATTATTGATGACAGCGGAACTCAGGAAAAGGCCAAAGACCCTTTTCTTTTTCTGATATTCCATAAACACGCGGGCAACCTCTTCTGGCTGGAGTGTACAGCGATGTACGTTTGTTTCAGAGCGGAGCGGGCAGTACTTGCAATCATTTACACAGGCATTGGAGAGAAGTGTCTTCAGCAGGACGGTATACCCGCCCTGCTGAAGGGGAACAGGATAAAGCCATCTGCCGTCCGTTCCCCTCCTGCGATGCTCATCCTTTCCGGTGCCGCAAGCACAGGCCAGATCGTACCGTGAATCTTCGGAAAGCAGTCTTAGTTTTTCGACAGTGTCCATAAAACCTTTAGTAGAATTATATCATGGACTGACCATAAAGCATCTTTCAAAATCAGGTCTGAAATATTATGAAGATAAAACGGACAAATCCACTCTATGCTATTATAAAATACCATGCATCCTATATTATTCAGATTAGGACCTTTAACAATACACACCTACGGCCTGCTTGTGGCTGTCGGATTTTTAATTGGACTTGGCTTTGCTGTCAGGCAGGCAAGAAAAGAAGGCATCCCGGCTGATAAAATAATTGACCTCGGGTTTTACATACTCCTATCAGCCATTATTGGTTCAAGGCTGGGTTTTATCTTAATAAATGCCAGTTACTATATTAAAAATCCCCTGGATATTTTCAAGATATGGGAAGGAGGCCTTGTCTTTTACGGAGGCGTATTACTTGCTGTGCCAACTGCTATCTGGTATGTAAAAAAGAATGGCCTCGGCATCTGGAGGACGGCAGATGTGTTTGCACCCTCAATCGCGATAGGGCATGCTCTTGGAAGGCTCGGGTGTTTTTTTGCGGGCTGCTGCTATGGAAAGACTGCTGAGTCGCTTCCCTGGGCTGTTACATTTACTGATCCGGAATGCCTTGCCCGAACCGGTATACCTCTCCACCCAACACAACTCTATGAGTCTGCAGGGGAGTTTATTAATTTTCTTATACTCATAGCCCTTAGAAGAAATAAGTCATTTAACGGTCAGCTTTTCATGACATATTTGCTTCTTTATTCTGTCCTGAGGTTTATAGTTGAATTTTTCAGAGGGGATGTGAACAGAGGGTTTATTGCGCCTCAACTTTCTGTGTCACAGGGGATCAGTATCCTGATGTTTCTGATTGCAGTAGCAGGGCTTATTGTTTTAAGGCGGAGAAACTTATAAGCCTGAATGTTTTCAACGACTATGTTATCCCGGCATTTACCCCCTATGTTTTTGTGACGGTTTTATTTAAAATGTTATATGCGTAATATTTTAATTATCTCTGAAGAGTCAAAAGAAATATGTGCATTATTTAAATCAGTAAAGGTCGCTATTAATAAACAGGATTCGAAGAAGAAAGAAATTTCAGTCGGGACTGACCCAATCAATCCTTATAAATATGATATTGCATTCCTTGACCTTGATACCGAGAACTGGCAGAAGAGACTTTTAGAATTAAGACAGAGGATACCTGTTATTGCCTTTTCAATATCTGATGTAAAAAAAGCTGTAGAGGCTATGAAACTTGGAGCGAGCGATTTTTTAGAAAAGCCGCTTACCGGTAAAGTCTTAACCGAGGTAATCAACAAATATAAAAAGAGGATACTCGATCATGAATATGGTTTTGATGATACAACAGGCACAAGTAAGGTAATGCAAGAGGTTTTTGGTCTGATTAAGAAGGCGGCAGTAAGTGAAAGCAATGTATTAATTACAGGTGAAAGCGGCACAGGCAAAGAGCTTATTGCGAGGGCAATTCACAGGTGGAGTCCAAGAAACAAGAGGTCATTTGTTACTATTAATTGCAGTGCTATTCCAGATACCCTTCTCGAGTCAGAGCTATTTGGTTTTGAAAAGGGTGCATTTACAGGTGCGAATTATACAAAAAAAGGTCTGCTTGAGCTTGCTGATGGCGGCACTGTATTCTTTGATGAGATTGGTGATGTATCTCCTTTGTTTCAGATAAAGATTCTGAGAGTTCTGCAGGAAGGCGAAATTATGAGGATTGGAGGCATGCAGAACATAAAAGTTGATGTAAGGATTATTGCTGCTACTAATAAAGATCTCAATATTGCTTGTAAAAAGGGCATATTCAGGGAAGACCTCTTCTACAGACTCAATGTGATAAACATCCATCTCCCACTATTAAAGGACAGAATGGAGGATGTGCCATTTTTAATAAGAGATTTTATAAAAAAATATGCGCCTAAAAGAAAGGACGTGTTAATAAAGGGTATTACTAATGATACCATGGATATCCTGATGAATTATTCATATCCTGGAAATATCAGAGAGCTTGAAAATATAGTTGAGCACGCAATATCATTCGCAAATAGTCCTGAGATATTGCCTTCCGATTTACCATCGCATCTACTGCAATCCCCTTCACAAAAAGTAGCGCCGACACCAAAGCTGAAGGAAGCACTTAAAGACGTTGAAAAAGAGTTAATATGGTCTGCATTACAGAAATCCGGTGGTAACATATCACAGGCAGCGGCAGCTATTGGTATATACCGCCAGCAGCTTCAGAGAAAGATAAAGAAAATGAAATTAGCAACATAAAATATCACTGCATCATTTTATTGCACTTATAACCTATTGTTTAAGATTATAAATTCTTTTATACTGCATCATAATATTGCACCTTTCCTTTAACAAAAAAAATAATTATCTTTAAAATCAATAAGTTGTTATATCGGCATATATATTGCTTTAAAGGTTAAACATTATAAAGACATGAATTGATAAGCATATGAGGATTGAAAAGACAGTAGATAGAGAAAGTAAACTGAAACTTTATGTCCAGATTTACTCCATTTTTAAGGAAAAGATTGAAGATGGGGAGTGGCCGGCAGGTACCCAGATACCTACAGAGGATGAACTTTGTAAGACATACGATGTCAGTAAGGTCACAGTTAGAGAAGCTATTCATGAACTTGTCAGGGAGGGGCTTCTTAAAAGGCAGCAAGGTAAGGGGACTTTTGTAACTTATTTTGTACCACTTATTGGTTTAGTTATGAGAACAAGGTTAGCAGAGATTATGCTCGGAGAGGGGGTGACAGTAAAAAGAGAGGTGTTAGAAAGAGGGGTAAGGAAGCCTGCGGAGGATATTAAAACATTTCTGATGACAGAGGACGACGTATATCATATCCTCTGCAAAAAGGTTTTTGATGGCGAATCGTGTATCGAGGAGTCGTTTTTCCCATTGTTTATACTTCCAAATATAGCTAATGAGGATATATTCAGCAACTCACTCTATGACTTGATAGAGGAAAAGGGCACTAAAAAAATATTCAGGGTTATACAGACTGTGGAGGTTACCATGGTAAAGGAGGATAAAGCAGCTACACTCGAAATAAAAGAAGCAAATCCAGCTTTACTTATTAATAGAATCTTTATCGCCTCAGACGGAACCCCTATTGCTTACACACGGCTTATAGGGATTAGCAGTAAATGTAAAATTCAAATGGAATTTGAAAGAATTAAATAATCAAACTAAAGGAGGTTCTGATATGAGTTTTCCGAGACAGGTTTTTGAATTTATGAAAGCGGCCAGTATAGCTCATGCCAAGTGGGACTATGAAGTTTCGATGAGCATTATCAAAAATCGAAAGAAGCTTCTGGTCCTATTTATTTTGCTGCTGCCGATACTGGCAATATCAATTTTACAGGCAGCAGACCTTATAGGTGGTAAAACAGCATACGGACCTGCACATTATTCAACCATGATATTTTTTGTTTCGATAGCCATTGGTCTTGGGGCAGGCCTTATTACAGGATGTATAGGCGCTGGAGGAGGGTTTATTATAACCCCTGCTTTGATGGCTGCCGGCGTGAAAGGAATCATGGCAGTCGGTACGGATGTATTTCACATATTTGCAAAGGCGATAATGGGAACGACTGTCCATAAGAAATTGGGAAATGTCTCTTTAGGTTTAGCCGTGGCATTTGTTTGTGGCTCCGCCATCGGTGCAACTGTTGGTGGCTGGTTAAACAGGACGATCTATGACATAGATCCTGCACTTAGCGATGCCTTCATCAGTGTAGTCTACGCGTTTATACTCCTTTTCCTGGGCACCTATGCCATGATGGATTACTTAAAATCAAGAAAGGGCGCTGCTGATGTAGGGGCACATGGAGGAGGCAAACCCGCCACTACAACAGGCATGGGATTAAAGTTACAGGCATTGAAGATACCCCCTATGATTAAATTTGATGAGGACATGGTTCCCGGGGGAAGAAGGATATCAGGTGTCATCATGG
>JBGQLV010000082.1:0-8786 GCA_041500225.1 Thermodesulfovibrionia bacterium
AATAGAGAAGATGCCAACTATAATTGCGTCAAGCAACTGGCCGCGCAGATAGTTTCCAATCTGGATATTCAATTTATAAAATAAATACAGGGTAAATTCAAAGTAA
Source organism: Thermodesulfovibrionia bacterium (assembly GCA_041500225.1). Classification (GTDB taxonomy): domain Bacteria; phylum Nitrospirota; class Thermodesulfovibrionia; order Thermodesulfovibrionales; family SM23-35; genus 0-14-3-00-41-53. The sequence continues at coordinate 107 of JBGQLV010000082.1, forward strand.
CGGTTTGGCATAATGCTTACAAATGCCTGCTTAAACCTTCGTCCATCTTTCATAAGGAAAAATACTATAAAGGGGATAAGAACCATACCCGTGATTACAGACGCTGCATCTAGAAAGTGATCAAAAATCCAGCTTCCCACTCTCGCCATAGCACCTTGTATTCTGCTTAACAGGTTTAAATCCTTGACACCTAAGAAGGCGAGATTATTGACAAGAAAGTTTTCAAAGTCGGAGACCATTAAAGCTGCCTTTTCAGAATTAAAACCAACCTGAAGCGCCTTTATTTCCTCATATAAAACAGGCAAAAAAACAACGGATGAAATGCCTGCAATTGCAAAAATAAACAAAAAAATAGCGGATGTTGCAGATGTTCGACTCATTCCGCGGGATTCAAGAAAGCTTGCTAAAGGGTCTAAGACATATGCCAGCAGGGCAGATATTATCATCAATTTTACTATGTCAGAGATAACAGCAAGAAATGAGATAAGTATAATAAAAGCAATAAAAAAAATTGTTATTTTGACCATGTTACTACCGCTGTTCCTGTAGATTTTCATTAGCTATCTAATTGGGTTCGATGACTCAAGTGGCTTAATTCGCTTACCTGTTCGTTAGTGCTTTTTAAACGTTCACCAATGGTCCAGGCCAGTTTAAATAAAATTTTACTCCCGAGTCCTGGGTCACGGTTGATAAGGTCAAGAAGTTCAGGCTTAAAAAAACATAACATTTTACAGGGTGTTTTACTAATAGCTGTTGCACTTCTTGGCGAATCATCAAGGAGGGCTAATTCTCCAAAAAAGTCTCCGTCATTCAGTTCTGCCAGCATATGTTTGACAGTCCCACATACAATTTCCACAGTGCCTTTTACAATAATATACATCCCGAGCCCAACATCACCCTGATTAAAGATTACCTCATTTTTTTTATATTCCCTTTGATGTAAGATACGTTTAATCGTTCTCAGTTCCCTGTTGTTTAGATCTTGAAAAATAGGGATTTGTATGAGAATATTATCTATCTCATCCGTTTCCTTTTGACGAAACTTAAAGATATTTTCCCAGAGTTTATTCACCTAAGATATCCCTCCCCTTTCGGTCATTCTGACTTGTCCGCCCACCAATATATAATCACAATTCATTGACATGTTTCAACAATGAAGAACTTCTTCAAGGCTTTGTGATTTCCTTATTCTTAATTTTTGTAGCCGATAACTTTTTCTCTTGACGAAAATTTTTCCAATACTGATAGGGCTTCTCCTTTTATATATGGATCATTATCGTTCTTTGCAATCTGCTTCAAAAAAGGGATCGCCTGCGGATCACCAATATTTCCAAGGGCTTTTATTGTACCGAATTTAATTGCAAAGCTCTTATCATTTAATACCGGAATTAAAAAAGGAACTGCCCTTGAATCGCCGATTTTTCCGAGCGACTGTATAGCAGCCTCTCTGACAAGAAGATTGTTATAATTTAATGCATCGATAAGGGAATCAACTGCCCTTGAACCCTTATTAAAATCTTTCCCAAGGGCAATAGCAGTATTCCATTTCATTGCTGGACATTCCTCGTTAAGAAATGGGTCATTAAAGACCCTTACCAGCACCTCTGACACCCTTGGGTCTGCAATCTCACCCAATAAACGAACTGCCCTGATTTTAATTCTCCAATCCTCAGCCTTAGTGATAACAAGATTCAGCAAGGCATCGACTGCTTTGCCATCCCCAATCCTGCCTAACTCTTCAACTGCTAACAGACGAGTTTGCCGGTCACTGCTTTGAAGATTTTCTACCAGATGATCGATATCCCCTGCGATTGTTTTACCCCACGGTATAATTAAAGATGCAATAAATAATAAAATAAGTTTTAAATATTTGAATTTCATCTTTATAGTATAATGAATCGCTAAAAACCTTGTTACAAATTTTTATAAGGGGGTATTATGAAATTTTTCATTGATACTGCAAATGTTGAGGAGATTAAGAAGGCATGGGACCTTGGGGTTATTGACGGAGTAACAACAAACCCATCCCTTATATCAAAAGAGGGTAGAGAGCCCGTTACATTACTTAAAGAAATCTGTAGCATCGTCAACGGACCAGTGAGTGCAGAGGCAGTAAGTATGACTACAGACGAACTGATCAAAGAAGCAGAATCCCTCTCAAATATCCATGAAAACATCGTGATAAAAATTCCGATGATAGAGGACGGACTCAGGGCAGTGAAAAAGCTTTCGGGCATGGGCATCAAGACAAATGTAACACTCGTCTTTTCCCAAAGCCAGGCCCTGCTTGCTGCAAAAGCCGGCGCAAGTTATGTGAGTCCTTTCGTCGGAAGGCTCGATGACATAAGTCATTTTGGAATGGGAATTGTCAGTGATATTATGGAGATATACGAAAACTATATGTTTGATACTGAGGTAATAGTAGCAAGTGTAAGGAATCCACTTCATGTTGTAGAGGCTGCAAAAATGGGTGCTCATATCGCAACAATCCCTTACTCTGTTATAATACAACTAATAAGGCACCCTCTTACAGACATAGGTATCGAGAGGTTCTTGAAGGACTGGGAGAAGGTGCCAAAAAAGCAGTAAAAAAGGCTTCATTGTGTCATTCCTGCGAAAGCAGGAATCCAGTGTATTGTAGAAGATAAATCTCAAGTTCTGGATTCCGGGTCAAGCCCGGAATGACATCAAGAGCAAGTCTTTTTTACTAATTCCTTAAGTAACAGGAGAAATAATGCCTATATTTGAATATAAATGTAAAAGTTGCGGAGAAGACTTCGAAAAACTTGTTTTTGGAAATAAAAAAGTCAGTTGTCCTAAATGCAGTTCTAAAGAAGTAAAAAAGAAGTTTTCTGTATTTAGTGCGACAGGCACAGAAAAACCCCTTGCCGGCACATCATCAGGCTGCACATCCTGTACCAAAAACACATGCAGTTCTTGCCATTAATCTTAACGAGACGGTGAAATTTAGACTTGCTGAAATGGAAACTCTTTGATTCCCTGTTTCACCCATTCTCCGATTCTTATAACTTTTCACTCAGGCTGTCGGAACGGATTTGCCCTCAGTACCTGAGAAAGTTTTAAAGGTCTTCCTTCAAATACAAAGACTGCCAGACCTCTGTCTTCTGTTCTTTTACCTCCGGCTATCCAGGTGCCCTTCCATGATACATTGACGGAAACTACTGAATCCTCTATCTTAACCCATGTTGGAGTAAATGTGAGTTCAGCACTGTCAAAACTTTTAATGACACCGATAAGTTCCCTATAGCCATCTTTTGTAGAACTCCTCTCGAGGGTTTCACGGTCATTCTTTATATAGGCATTTCTAATAGTCTCTGCGAGTCCAAATGCCTCTTGTGCTATCTTCGATTCCGGCGAAACCGGCCTGACCTCTTTCTTGCCGCATGATAGCAGGAGTAAAGCTAAGAGAGCCAATTGCAAAAGACTCACAACAGAGGTCACAGAGACACATAACACATGATGCATGATATTTGTTTTTTTAGTAATCCATCCCTCCTCGCCCCCCTTTAGTAAAGGTGGGTTGGGGGGATTTATCCTGTATCTTGTATCTTGCATCTTGCATCTTAAGTGTATTATATATCAATATTTCTTGCCTCAAGCGCATGTGTGGTAATGAATTCCTTCCTTGGTTCGACCTGATCCCCCATAAGTATTGTGAATATCTCATCTGACTGGACAGAATCCTGTATTGTAACCTGAAGGAGTGTTCTTCTGTCAGTGTCCATTGTAGTCTCCCAGAGCTGCTGGGGATTCATCTCTCCAAGGCCTTTGTAACGCTGGATGGTAAGTCCCTTTTTGGCTGTTGCAAGTATTAGTTCAAGGAGTTCTCTAAGGGTTCCTATTTCCTTTGGTCCTTCTTTTGTCTGCACTTTGTAAGGTAGTTCCCCGATATCTCTCACGATGCTGAAAAGGTTTTCGAGTTCTCTGAACTCGGGAGAAGTAAGGAATTTGGTGTCCAGGTTGAGTTTATAGTTATGCTTCCTGATCTCAACCCCATAAGTCTGATGTTCCTCATCAAGCTGGATCTCACCTATATTTATACTCTGGTCTTTTTCTTTTATAATTCTCAGTATTTCTTCAACCTTTTTCCTGTCTTTCAAGGTATCTTTATTTATTCCTGACGAAAGTATAAATAACAGAAGCTCAGGGTCATTTCTTCTTCTCTCAAACCATTGTATTACCCGCTCGAATCTGTATACCCTCTTAAGATGTGGAATAAGCGCTTTTCCTCTGACAGCCTGCCCTTTTATAGGAATCTCGAGGTCATCTGATGCGAGCTCAAAGAGCATGTTCTGCATTTCTGTTTCGTTCTGTATATATTTCTCTGTCTTTCCTTTCTTTACTCTAAAGAGCGGCGGTTGGGCAATGTAAAGATAGCCCTTTTCTATCACATGAGGCATCTGCCTGTAAAAAAAGGTGAGCAGCAATGTCCTTATATGTGCACCATCAACATCGGCATCGGTCATGAGTATAACTTTGTGATACCTTATCTTTGATACATCAAAATCATCAGGTCCAATTCCTGTGCCTAAGGCCGTTATGAGCACTTTTATCTCTTCTGAGCTGAGCATCTTGTCAAACCTTGCCTTCTCAACATTCAATATCTTACCCCTAAGGGGAAGTATAGCCTGAATACGTCTGTCCCGGCCCTGTTTTGCAGAACCTCCTGCAGAATCCCCTTCAACAATGAATATTTCGCTTAAAGCAGGGTCTTTCTCAGAACAGTCTGCAAGTTTTCCGGGTAAGCCTGTATCTTCAAACGCTCCTTTCCTTCTTGTCAGTTCTCTCGCCTTCCTTGCAGCATCTCTCGCCCTTGCTGCCTGGAGAGCCTTTTCAACAATCTTCCTTACTACAGACGGGTTCTCTTCAAAATATGTCCCGAGGCTATCATTGACTATGGATTCCACCATGCCTTTTATCTCGCTGTTACCGAGTTTCATCTTTGTCTGCCCCTCAAACTGGGGAGATAGCAGCTTGACATTGATAACAGCGGTTAGTCCCTCTCTGATGTCCTCGCCTGAAAGCGATTCCTTGCCATTCTTTAGAAATCCTGATGAAATCGCATAGCTGTTTACAGTCCTCGTAAGCGCTGACTTAAAACCGATGAGATGAGTCCCGCCTTCCTTTGTATTTATATTATTGGCAAAGGTATAAATAGTCTCGGTATAACCGTCATTATACTGAAGGGCAATCTCAACTATAACATCTTCTTTCCCTCCGGTTATATAAACAGGTTTGGGATGGATGGTAGTCTTGTTTTTATTGAGGTGTTCAACAAAAGAACTTATCCCACCACTGTAATGGAATACCTGACTTTTTTCTGTTCTTTCATCTAAAAGGGTTATTTTGAGTCCCATGTTAAGAAATGCAAGTTCTCTCAGCCTCTGAGATAAGATATCATAGCTGAAATCCAAGATTTCAAATATCTCAGGGTCAGGCTTAAATATAACCTTTGTGCCTCTCCCCCTTGTCTTCCCAACAATGGTGAGGGGACCTGTTGGATTGCCCCTTTCATAATGCTGTTGGTAGACACCTCCATTCTGCTTTACCTCTACGTCAAGCCACTCCGAAAGGGCATTCACTACAGATACACCAACTCCGTGCAATCCGCCTGATATCCTGTATGCCTTTGATTCGAATTTCCCACCTGCATGCAACTCAGTAAGCGCAATCTCTGTAGCAGAACGTCCTTCAGGGTCTCCAGGGTGAGGACCTGTTGGTATCCCTCTTCCATCGTCTATTACGGTACAACTTCCATCATGATGAATAATCACGTCTATGTTCTTGCAGAAGCCCGCCAGTGACTCATCAACACTGTTATCAACTACTTCATAAACAAGGTGGTGCAGGCCTTCTATCCCTGTAGAGCCTATGAACATTGCAGGTCTTTTCCTTACAGCAGTCAGGCCCTTGAGTATCTTTATATCCTCAGCAGTATATGACTCGTTCTCGTTTCCCTTTTCTTCCATTTCTCTCCTATATTCTCATCGGCATGATCACACACTTATAATTCTCGTTTCCATCCTCCTTTAAAAGGACAGGACTTAATGGGTCCTGAAGCTCAAGGATAACCTTCTCTGTCGTCATTGCGCCAAGGACATCTATCACATACCTTGCATTAAACCCGAGTGAAAGTTTGTCATTTTTATATTCTACTGCAATTTCTTCTCTTGCCTCGCCAATGTCAGGGTTCGAAGATGAGACAACAAGCTTTTCTTCTCCAATATCAAACCTGACAGCACTGGCCCTTTCCCTGGACATTACTGACACCCTGCGTAAAACTTTAGCAAAGGTATTCCTTTCTATGAGCATCTTTTTTTCGTTTGCCAGTGGGATAACGTTCTCATAATTAGGGTATGTCCCCTCTATAAGCCTCGTTAGAAACTGTACTCCTCCGTCCGCCTTAGGCTGAGCGGATGATCCGCCTGAGGTGGAAGAGCCCACACTAAAAAGCAGGTGCTTTTCCCCTATTAAGATTTTAACCCTCTCCATTTCTTTTTCCTCGCCGCCTGAGGCGGATGAAGTGGGGAGGAATCGCCTCAGTTCAGAGACCGCCTTACGAGGGACTATTATCTTTTTCTCTTCTTTTAGTCGATCCGATCCGTCCATCTGTCTGATTATTAATGCGAGCCTGTGTCCGTCTGTACCCACAATGGTAAACGATTTATCCTGTGGCTTTACATGAAACAGAAGGCCATTAAGTGTATATCTGGTATCACTCTCCCCGGCAGAATAGATTGTCTTTTCTATCATCTCCATTAGTATCGGGGCATCAATGATTATCTCTTCAGCATCCCCCAGCGCCGGCCAGGCTGGAAATTCACTCGGTGGAAGACATGCGAGCCTGAAGTCGCTTGAACCGGCTCTGACCTTGAGCCACTGCTCATCAACTGATTCAAATGATAAATCCCCTTCCATTTCTCTGACTATCTCTAAAAGCTTTCTTGCTGGTATGCAGAGCTTCCCTTCCTTCTCAACCTCTACATCGAGCGGCTCTTTTAGCGCAGTCTCGACGTCAGTAGCAACTATATATGAACCTTTTTTGCCTGCATCGAGAAGAAAATGGCTTAATATGGGCATTGTGTTCCTCTTCTCGGCTATATTCTGAATATTCGACAGCTTCTCCTGCATCTCATCCTTTGATACACTTAGTTTCATAATCCCTCCTCTGCGAGTCGTAGATTCCTTTCTACGAGTCGTCTACCCTAAAGGTCGTAGACGATCCGTAGGATAGACCTTACATTTTTATTTTCCGTAAAAGGTTTTCAATCATCCTGTTAAATGCTTCATCCTTTGTCCTCTTATCTTCAGTCTGTTTACAAGAATATATAACAGTTGCATGGTTTTTACCGCCGAAGTTTTTTCCTATATCATTAAGAGACATACTTGTCATTTGCTTGCTTAAGTACATCGCTATCTGCCGTGGTAGAGCAACCTCCTTTGTTCTTTTTTTTGCCTTCATATCAGCTAATTTAAGGGCAAAATGTTCACAGACTACCTTCTGTATAAGGTCTGTCGTTACGGGTTTCTCATCCTCTTCAATGAGATCTCGCAGGATATTCTTTGCCATTTCTTCATTTATAGGCCTCCCTGTTAAAGACGACTGGGCACCTAAACGAATAAGACAGCCCTCTAATTCCCGGATATTAGATTTTACTTTTGATGCCAGATAATAAGCAACTTCTTCAGAGACCTTTATCTTTTCCATCTCGGCCTTTTTGAGTAATATTGCCATCTTTGTCTCTAACTCAGGAGGCTGAATATCAGCGATAAGCCCCATACTGAATCTTGATCTGAGCCTGTCTGTAATAGCACCGATCTCTTTCGGAGGCCTGTCGCTTGAAATCACTATCTGTTTTTGCTTTTCATAAAGTGCATTAAACGTATGAAAAAACTCCTCCTGCGTTTGTGTTTTATTTGCGATAAAATGTATATCATCAAGAAGTAAGAGATCAACATTCCTGTATTTTTCTTTTAATTCGCCCATCTTCTCGTGTCTTATAGCTGATACTACCTCATTCGTAAATTGTTCCGCGGTAACAAAAATAACTGTAATGTCCGGACTTTTATCAATTACAGCATTCCCAATTGCATTTATAAGGTGTGTCTTGCCGAGACCTACTCCTCCATAGACAAATAAGGGATTGTATGTCCTGCCCGGTGCTTCAGCAACTGCCTTTGCTGCTGCCTGGGCAAACTGGTTGCTCGGCCCGATTACAAAGTTTTCGAATGTATATTTCGGATTAAGATATATCCCCCGGCTTGCAAGTTTCTGCCTCCGGCTTTCTAACCGCATATCCATCTTCTTAACTACAGGGTCTATTTTCTCAACCAATCTGTAACGTACTGTTACAGGGTATCCTAAAATACCTTCTATTGACTCTGCTATTATGTCCGGATAGTTATCCTCTATCCAATCCTTGAAGAACCTATTAGGAATGTCTATAGTCGCCTGTTGTTCCTTTTCGCCCTTGCGAATCTCCGACAACTGAGAAAGTTTAATTGGTTTAAACCAAAGCTCAAGGACATTGTTGCCTACTTTCTCTTCGATCTTTAAAAGACTGTTATTCCATATATCTTCCAGGTTCATATAACCCCACCTTTACGAGTCATCTGTAAGCCACTAACAATTTACTAACATGTGTTAATAACTATACGG
>JBGQLV010000083.1:0-8692 GCA_041500225.1 Thermodesulfovibrionia bacterium
CCCCTTTGATACAGATCCGTCCAGTTCCTCCTCTATATGTCTATGCCGTATTATGCAAGTGCGATTAACAGTATATTATAAAATCTCCCCTTCCCCCTCTCGGTTGCGAGTCGTACCGACTTTACCAAAGAGGGGCATAACTTTTTCATAAGACAAACTCCTTTGCGATGCTGTCCTTTGCTCTATGCGCTTTTTTTCTGGTAAAATCCTTTATGTTTCTGCAACAGCTAATAAACGGCCTCACCCTCGGCAGTGTTTATGCGCTCATTGCACTTGGGTATACCATGGTCTACGGCATCCTCGAACTCATCAATTTTGCCCATGGTGAAATTTATATGCTCGGCGCATACCTTGGCATCATCTTCCTCGGCTTTTTTACTGCCATTGGCCTGACATCCTACAGCCTTCCCCTCGCCCTGATACTCACGTTTCTTCTGTCAATAATTTTTTGTTCTTCATATGGCTTTACAATAGAAAAAATCGCCTATAAGCCTTTGAGGAACGCTCCCAGACTGAGCCCACTCATAAGCGCAATCGGTGTATCCATATTCTTGCAGAACTATGTGATGCTGACACAGGGTGCTACAGACAAGGTTTTTCCGAATATCTTTGGAATTGCTGGATTCCAGTTCCTGTCAGTGAGGATGACCTACCTGCAACTTTTCATAATACTTACATCAATAGTACTGATGATATCTCTTCGTCTATTTGTGAGAAAGACAAGGATGGGTAAGGCAATGAGGGCGGTTGCACAGGATAAGGTAATGGCCTCTCTTATGGGTATCAATATTGATACGGTTATTTCAACAACCTTTATTATAGGTTCAGGCCTTGCTGCTGTTGCAGGGCTTATGGTCGCTATGTACTACGGCCTTGTCAACTATTTTATCGGCTATGTCGCAGGCATAAAGGCTTTTACCGCTGCAGTTCTTGGCGGGATAGGCAGCATACGGGGTGCGATGTTTGGCGGTATCCTGCTCGGACTTGTCGAAAGCCTTGGTGCGAGTTACATCTCGAGCGAATACAAGGATGCCTATGCATTTATTATCCTGATCATAATACTCCTCATAAAACCAGGTGGACTTTTTGGCAAGGCAGAACTGGAGAAGGTTTAGAAAAGTGAAAAGTGAAAAGCTAAAAGTTTCAATGAAAAATAAATCGATAAAACCGTTTGTCATAGCTTTGTGGCTATCTTTGCTCTTTCTTCCATTCAAGGGATTGAATGCAGCATTGCTTTTTTTTGTAATTTTCTCCGTCCCTCTTCTCTTTCTAAAATTCCTTTCCCCTTATAAAATAATTTTCACGTCAGGGTTACAGACTTTCGGCAAGAAAATTCATGATTCGTTTTTCGTTACTCGTTACCCGTCACTCATTACTCGTTATGCGTTGCTGTTACTAATCTTTATACTTCCATTCTTGGTCAGGGATTATTTCATTGATGTGGCCATCCTCGCTGGTATCTACATTATACTCGCACTCGGACTGAATGTTGTAGTCGGCTTTGCAGGTCTTCTGAATCTTGGGTTCGTTGCATTCTATGCTATAGGCGCTTATTCATATGCCCTCCTGAATACAAAATTCGGACTTGATTTATGGTCAGCCTTGCCTTTTTCTGTAGGACTTACAGCAGCTTCCGGATTTCTCCTGGCAATACCCGCCTTGCGGCTGAAGGGAGATTACCTTGCGATTGTTACACTGGGATTTGGGGAAATAGTACGACTCATCCTGAATAACTGGGATAGTATGACGAGAGGGCCAAATGGTATATCAGGCATTGCTCCTCCCTCGATTATGTCAATATCTTTCGGAAAACTCTCTCACTACTATTATCTTGTTCTGGTATTTGTCATCTTTACTGTTTTTATAACAAAGAGAGTCCGTTCCTCAAGGATAGGAAGGGCATGGATTGCTATAAGAGAAGATGAGATAGCCTCCTCTGTCATGGGCATAAACACCACCCTGTATAAGCTCTATGCATGTGCTTTCGGTGCATTCTGGGCTGGTCTTGCAGGAGCCATCTTTGCAGGTAAGATGCAATTTGTATCCCCGGAAAGCTTTACATTTATGGAGTCAGTCCTGATAGTATGCATGGTCATCCTCGGTGGGCTCGGCAGCATTATCGGTGTGACCTTGGGTGCCGTCATTTTAGTTTTACTACCTGAGATATTACGTGAGGTTCAACTTTACAGGATGCTTGCGCTCGGTGCAGGGCTTGTACTACTGATGATATTCAGGCCACAGGGTTTACTCGGAGGGAAAGGTGTATCTCTTAGAGGTTAGGGGACTATCAAAACACTTTGGCGGTATAAAGGCCATTCAAGAGGTAAACCTCAAGGTAAAAGAGGGTATTATAATGAGTATAATAGGGCCGAATGGTGCAGGAAAGACAACAATCTTTAACTGCCTCACCGGCCTTACAAAACCTACAAAGGGAAATATCTATTTCTCCGGCACAGAACTTACCAGCCTTGCCCCTTACAACATTGTCGGGCTTGGAATATCAAGAACATTTCAGAATATCAGACTCTTTAAAGAGATGACGGTTATGGAAAACGTTATGGTTGCTCAGCATCGCAGGACACGTTCAGGTCTTATTGGCTCAGTCATCCGGTGGAAAAGTTTTATTGATGAGGAGAGAGTTGTAAGAGAAAAATCTATGGAATATCTTGAGTTCGTAGGCCTATTAGACTATGCCAATACTATTTCCTGGAACCTCCCTTACGGTGCACAGAGAAGGCTGGAGATTGCAAGGACATTAGCAACAGAATCATCAATGATATTGCTTGATGAACCTACAGCAGGGATGAACCCGCAGGAAACATCAGAGGTTATGAGCCTCATAAAAAATTTAAAGGAACTCGGCAAAACAGTCTTGCTGATAGAGCATGATATGAAGGTGGTTATGGGGATATCTGACTGGATTGCTGTACTCAATCACGGCGTAAAGATTGCAGAAGGACTCCCCGCTGATGTAAGGAAAGACCATCTGGTTATAGAGGCATATCTTGGGAGGGAATATTAAAAAACAGTCAATAGAGGCTCTTGCAAAAGGCTCAAAAAAAGCTTTCCTGTCATAGTGAGCCTGTCGAACTATGACTATAAATCAAAGTGTTATATCACCCTTCGACAAGCTCAGGGTGACAATTCGGGACTTTTGAAAAAGGCTCAATAGTCATCAGTCATTAGTCAAAAAACAAAAGACTGTTGAATTATTATTATTACTTATTATGCTTACACTAACAAACATCCACACATTCTATGGCCCGATTGAGGCATTAAAGGGCATTAATATCGAAGTAAAACAGGGGGAAATTGTATGCCTTATTGGAAGCAATGGGGCCGGCAAATCAACAACACTTATGACAATATCAGGTATCTTGAAACCCTCCTTAGGTAGTATTCAGTTTGAAGGAAAGACTATCAATGGAATTCCTCCACACAGGATTGTTAAGATGGGTATCAGTCAGGTGCCTGAGGGAAGAAGGATTTTCCCTAAACTCACTGTTAAAGAGAATCTTGAGATGGGTGCATATACAAAGTTCAAAGTTCAAAGTTCAAAGTTCAAAGTTCAATTGGACAAAATCTATGAATTATTCCCTGTCCTGAAAGAAAGACATAAGCAGTTGGGGGGAACCCTGAGTGGAGGAGAACAGCAGATGCTTGCAATTGGCAGGGCCCTTATGTCCAGTCCTAAACTCCTGCTCCTTGATGAACCTTCCCTGGGACTTGCCCCTATTATCGTGAGTAAGATATTTAAAACGATAAAAGAGGTTAACAGGGAAGGTGTTACAGTCCTCCTTGTAGAGCAGAATGCACGCGCGGCACTCAAATTATCAAACAGGGGTTATGTACTTGAAAATGGCAGAGTTGCAATGCAAGGAAAAGGCGAAGACCTGATGAACAATGAAGAGGTAAGAAAGGCTTATCTTGGAGAATAGGGATAACGATGTGTTATAATTTTTAAATATGGAAAAGGCGAGGGCTTATTTATTCATTGAGGGCAGAGTACAGGGTGTTTTTTACAGGGCATTTATCAGAGAACTTGCATATAACCTCGGCCTTAATGGATGGGTAAAAAATCTCAGAGACGGCAGGGTTGAGACAGTATTTGAGGGCGAAAAAGAACTTATTGATAAAGCTATTAAAGAGTGTTACGTCGGACCACCCAGTGCAAGAGTCACAGATATAGATGTGAAATGGGAAACATTCATAGGTGACCAGAAAGGATTTTCCGTAAGATATTAATCCTGCTGATGTCTTAAAAGGGAAAAAGATGGATGCTAAGAGAACTCAGAATCAAGAATCTTGCCATCATTGATGACCTGAAAGTCGGGTTTGAAGATGGACTTAATGTACTAACAGGTGAAACAGGTGCCGGTAAATCCATAATAGTGGATTCCCTCAGTCTTGCCCTCGGCAGCAGGGCACAATCAGATTTAATCAGATCAGGAGAAAAGGAGGCAGTTATCCAGGCATATTTTGAAGTAGAAAGATTTAATGAACTCCCTGATATTGGTATTGCTATAAGTAATGGCCTTATCCTTAGAAGGTCTATTTCTGTTACAGGCAAGAGCAGGGCATATATAAATGATACAATGGTAAGCCTGCAAAGCCTTGCAGAGATCGGCAAATCTCTCGTTGATATCCACGGACAACATGAACACCAGAGCCTCTTGTCTGTTGATAAGCATAGGCTCTTTATTGATTCATACGGTAAACTTCAGGAGGATAGAGGAAAAGTAGGATTACTTTATAAAGAGGTCCAGACACTTAAAAGAGAAGAAGACGATTTAAAACAAAAGGTGAAAGACAGGACATACAGAATTGATCTGCTGAGGTTTCAGATTAATGAGATAGATACAGCCTTTTTAAAGGTCGGCGAGAAAGATAACCTGATTGAAGAGAAGACAATTTTATCAAATCTGAGCAGATTGAATGAATTGACAGATACAGCCTATTCAATGATCTACGGTTCTGAAAATTCATGCGTGGAAAGGCTTTCATCCATAATAGCAAAAGTCAGAGAAATGTCATCTATAGACCATAGCGCATCTGACATACTGAACATGCTTGAATCAGCCCTTCCGGCAATTGAGGATGCAGCAATCTCTCTCAGAGGATATAAAGATAGATATGATTTCGAACCTGAAAAACTTGCTGAAATTGAAGAGCGGCTCGAATTAATAAAAAAGCTTGAAAAGAAATATGGCGAAGGGATTGAGACTGTTTTCAGATACAGAATCGAGGCAGAAAAAGAGCTAAAAGGCCTTGAGTTTACAGATGAAAGGCTCGACTCAATAGAGGCTGAACTTAAGGTAAAAGAAGATATGCTTCTCAGCGCTGCGCTTTCTCTCACTGGAAAAAGAAGAAAGACAGCTAAAAAGATAGAGGAACTCGTAAAGAATGAACTGAGAGAACTCGCATTTAGTAAAGCAGACTTTGAGATAGATATAAAGCAGGAAGCTATTTCTCCTTACGGCCTTGATAAGGTTGAATTTCTGTTTTCCGCAAACCCGGGGGAGCCTCCAAAACCTCTTGTAAAAATTGCATCAGGCGGCGAACTATCGAGGGTAATGCTCGCTTTAAAAAGCATACTTGCAGATTTTGACAGCATACCCGTTCTAATATTTGATGAGGTCGACGCAGGCATAGGAGGAAAAACTGCGGAAGGCGTGGGGAAAAAACTCAAGGCGATATCTAATAAACATCAGGTGCTCTGCACAACTCATCTCCCACAGATAGCCTCTAAGGGAGATTCCCATTTGAAGATAGAAAAGGGACAGAAGGATGGAAGGGTATATGTTGAGGTAAGGGAGCTTAAAGGCAGAGAAAGACTGGACGAGATAGCCCGGATGCTGAGTGGCAAGATAACAGAGGTTTCTCTTAAACATGCGAAGGAATTAATCGAGAGTGCGGTATGAAAGGGATGATCGTAATAGACGAGGAGCTATGTAAGGGCTGCACCTACTGTGTAAATGCATGTCTATTAGGTGTTATAGTTATCAAGGATAGATTTAACAAAAAGGGTTTTTTCCCTGCATCCCCGAAATATCCTGACAAATGTACAGGTTGCAACATGTGTGCACAGATGTGCCCCGAGATAGCAATAGAGGTCTACAGGGAAGTCGGAACGAATCGATCCCGAAAAGGACAGATATGCCAAAAAGATATGCGATAGGTATCGATCTTGGCGGTACAAATCTAAGGGTTGCTTTAGTCTCCAGAGGTGGTGAGATTATCAAAAAGATAAAAGAACCAACCTCTGAAGAAATAATAGACTCCATTTTTAAAGCAGCAGGTGCCCTTTTTTCCGACGAGATTGCAGGAATAGGTCTCAGTGTAGCAGGACTTGTTGACAGAAAAAGCAACATGATTCTTATTTCTCCCAATCTTCATACTGTAGAAAAGATTGACCTTGTAAACGAAATAAGGGGGAAATTTAGGGTGCCTGTATTTCTCGAAAATGATGCAAATGCTGCTGCGCTTGGAGAAAAATGGGTCGGTGCAGGGAAAGACTTTTCAAACTTTGTTCTTTTCACACTCGGCACGGGTATTGGTGGTGGGATAATTTATGACAAAAAATTGCTTAAGGTCTCAGCAGAAATCGGTCACATGAGCATAAATGTAGATGGTGAAAAATGTCCTTGCGGTAATTCCGGCTGTCTCGAATCCTATGCATCTGCAAGAGCGATACTATCAAACGCAGTCTCTACGCTTGAAAAAGGTAGAGAGAGTTTATTAAAGGAATGCTGCGGCGGGAACTTCTATAAACTTTCAGCAGAGGACATCTACAAAGCAGCACTCGACGGCGACAATCTTGCAAGAGAGCTATTGAAGAATGCAGGGAGGTATCTCGGTATCGGGATTGCGAACATTATTAACCTGATGAGTCCTGAGGCAATAATCCTTGCAGGTGGTCTTATCGGGGCGTGGGATATATATATTCAGGAGGCGATAAAGGAGACAGCAAGGAGGGCCTTTAAGGAACTGTTTGATAGAGTAAAGATTATACCATCTCCACTCACGGATGACGCAGGGACTATTGGCACCGCAGGGCTTGTATTCCAGGCAGAGATGAGTGACAGATGACCAGCAGGTTAAAACAAAAGGGATGGTTAAGGAGGATCTTTGAGTGAAAAACAAAAAAAGACTTTTAAGGGAATATACAGAGGCTATAATCACAGCCCTGATTCTTGCACTCGTGATAAGGGCCTATGTTGTGCAGGCATTCAAGATACCATCAGGCTCTATGCTTCAAACACTTCTTGTAGGTGACCATATACTTGTTAATAAGTTCATATACGGCACAAAGATTCCTTTTTCTGATAGACGGGTTTTAATATTCAAAAAACCGGAGAGAGGGGATATAATAGTATTTAAATATCCAGAAAATCCTAAAAAAGATTTTATTAAAAGGGTTATTGCCACTGAAGGTGATGCTATAGAAGAGAGAGATAAAACAGTTTACGTTAACGGAAAAGCCGGTAAAGAACCTTATTCACAACATTCTGACAAAGATATTAGGCCGGGAGGAAATGATCCGAGAGACAACTTCGGACCTATAACCGTACCGGAAGGTAAGGTCTTTGTGATGGGGGATAATCGCGATCAGAGTTATGACAGCAGATACTGGGGGTTTGTTGATTTAAAAGAGATAAAGGGCAAAGCGCTTATTATATACTGGTCCTGGGATACCGAAAAATGGGTCAGGTTTAACAGGATAGGGAGGTTAATAAGATGAAAAGAGTAAAGGTAGTCGGTAATGAAAAGGGTTTTATCAAGTTCGTTTTTTTCATGCTGGTACTTGTCTTTATTATTTATGCAGGCCTAAAGTTTGGAATGCCTTATTACAGGTATTCAGCCTTTAAGTCTGATGTAAAAGAGCTTGCAAGGATCAGCATTGGAGATGTTGAAAAAACAAGGGCACAGATTTTTGAGAGGGCTGTAGAACTGAAGATTCCCCTTGAAGAAAAAAGTATAGAGGTTACAAAAACAGAAAAAACAGTAAGGGTAAGAACTGCATGGTCAGAGACGGTTGATATGCTCGGGGTGTACCAGAAAAAACTCAATTTTCGTGTTGAGGTAGAGGAATAATTTGTTTACCGGTCTGATACTTGAAATGGGTGAGATATCATCTTTTAAGAAACGCAGTGGAGGTGCCATACTATCACTCAAAGCAAACGAAGTAGCATCTACCGCAAAAAAGGGAGACAGTATTTCTGTAAATGGCGTGTGTCTTACTGTTGTGAGCAAAAACAATAATACACTCTCCTTCGACCTCTCTGAGGAGACCCTGCGGTGTACAAATCTCGGCAGCCTTAAAACAGGTGATATCGTAAACCTCGAACCCTCGTTGCGCCCTGATTCAAAGATTGGAGGTCATTTTGTAACAGGACATGTTGACGCAGCGGGGAGGATTCGCTCGAAGGTAAATATCGGCGATATGATGAAAGTTGAGATTGAGGCACCATCAAATGTAATAAATTTTCTTGTTGAGAAAGGTTCAGTCGCTGTAGATGGAATAAGCCTTACTATTGTTGATATACTAAAAGATGGGTTTACAGTAGTGATTATCCCACATACAGCGAAGCTTACCACGATTGGATTTAAAGGTCCTGGGGATACTGTAAACATTGAGGTGGATATCTTGGGGAAATACGTTGCAAGATTTTTAAATAGAGATAAGAATAGA
>JBGQLV010000084.1:0-8309 GCA_041500225.1 Thermodesulfovibrionia bacterium
ACCTGTCCCATGTTTTGCCCACGGGTGCGGGTATTTGAATTTAGCTGGGGATTAGTTTGGGCTTCTAAACCACTTACAAAAATACCAAAGCACTTATAATAGTTGCTTTTTTTGACAAAATACTTATAATTTAAAATAAGTGTTTTATAAGATTAGAACTATACTGTAAGTAATTTAGAAATATCATAAGCTTTTTGAGAGGAAGAATAATATGGTACCAGTAAAGGATAAAGATATGAAGCCTGTAGGGTATAAGGCGGTAGAGAAGGTCTTGGGTATCGAAACGGTCCCTCATTTCCGCTCCTCGTATCTTTCAGCGAAAGGACAAAGGAAGACAGTAATCGAAGATGGGCAAGAACTGCAGATCTATCCTTCGCAGTACAATCCCGGGGAATCCGTCATCGATCAACTCGTGTTCGCACTTAAGTATGATGGTGTAAATCTTGAGATACTGAAGACGGTATTTGAGAAGCTCGGTCCAGGGACATTAAAACATTATGTGAAAAGCCATCCGGTAAGCAAGTATGCAAGGGTTCTGTGGTACTTGTATGAGTTTTTGACCGGCAAACGCTTGAAGTTGCCGGACGTATCCGCCGGTAACTACGTTGAGATACTTGACAAGGAGGTGTACTTCACTGACTACCCATTGAGAAGCCGTCGGCACAGAGTCGTAGATAATATGCTTGGTGTCAGGGACTTCTGCCCGACGGTCCGGAAAACCGACAAACTCCAAATATTTATCTTAAAGAACCTGTCTGATGAAGCAAAAAAATTAATTGCAAAATATCCTGCGGAGATAGTACGGAAGGCTACTCAGTACCTTTACACTAAAGAAACATTAACGTCTTTCAACATAGAGCGCGAAAAACCAAGCCCAAAGCGTGCTGCAAAGTTCATAAATATGTTACAGAATGCCGCTATGACACAGAAACTGGGAAAGGAACTTCTTATTGAAGTCCAGAATGCCGTTGTTGATGAAAGATTCGCAATGAGCGGCTACCGGAGTACCCAGAATTATATCGGCGAGTCAGTAGGAACTCGTAGGATAGTCCATTATGTAGCTCCCTTGCATGAGGACGTAGGGGGCATGATGTCCGGGCTGTTTGAGAGTTCGCGCAGGATGTCAGGTATCGTGGACCCTGTAGTGTACGCTGCTGCGGTGTCGTTCGCCCTGATCTATATCCATCCCTTCAATGACGGTAATGGGAGAGTCCATCGGTACGTAATACATCACATCCTAAAACAGGAAGGATTCACTCCCGAGGGGACGATTTTCCCTGTTTCTGCAACCATGCTTGCAAACCTGCAAGATTATGATAAGTGTCTTGAGACATTTTCGAAAAAGATAATGTCTCTTCTGGACTTTACTATTGACGAGCGGGGCGAGATCACAGTAAAGAATAAAACAGCCGATCTCTACAGATACATGGACCTTACGCATGCCGCTGAATATCTCTACGAAACGGTTGAACGTACCATCAAAAAAGAATTCGTTGAAGAATTGGACTTTCTGGTGCAGCGCTCTCACGCCGTGAAGGCCATGAGAGATGTCGTCGATATGCCTGACAAGCTCATTGACCTCTTTATTAAAATAGCACTTGAACAAAACGGTCATGTTTCCAAAGCAAAGAAAAAGTCAGTCTTCCATATGTTGAACGACTCTGAAGTAGATGAGCTGGAAGAAATTGTCAGAAACTCATTTAAACGGTCTCACGCCACACAGAAACCCCTGATCTCGCGCGTCTGAAGATTATGTGGTAATATTTACCATGATATTTTCTGCTTACGGGCTTAAGACCAAGATACTATCGGACAGATATAACTCAATCATCTTCGAGGTTGGAAAGAATAGAGATTTATACCTTGTCGGTGGCTATATTCGCGATATTTTGAGAGGAATACATTCTTCAGATAGGGATTATATTGTTAGCGGCGACATAAGATCATTTGTTAAAGAAATCAGAAAAGTTATTGGGGGCACTATAGTCAAATTCAAAAAGGGAGACATGATAAGGATTGCCTTGAAAGACGGACTCACATTTGATTTCTCAAAACCTATTGGTACACTCAAAGAAGATTTATCAAAAAGGGATTTTACCATTAATGCATTAGCCTGGTCTCCTGAAAAAGGAGTTATAGACCTGTATAATGGGTTAGAAGATATAAAAAAGAAAAAAATACGTGCTTTATCTGAGATAAACCTGATTTATGATCCGCTTAGGATGTTCAGGGCATACAGATTTGCAGCCGAGCTCAACGGTTCAATAGAAAAAGAGACACGTAACTTAATAAAAACACTGAATAATAATATTAAAAAGGTGTCTTCTGAAAGAATAACTTTAGAACTTTTCAATTTGTTAAACTCAGTCCATTCATCAAAGTACCTGAAGATGGCTCTATCGGACGGTCTACTGACATCAATTTTACTTATTCCGCATAAGACGTTAGAGAGCAATATTAAAGCAATTTCCTTACTTGAAAAGGCAACTGTCAGAAAACTTCCAGCAAAACTTAAAGTTCAACTTAATAAAATTTTTTCGCAAAACCTTACTTATAAGGGATTATTATGTCTGGGACTATTACTAAGCAACGATCTTGATGCCCAAAAGAGCATAGCTGATATAAAGGTAAGTACTATTATAAGAAAGCGTATGGAATTGGTTCATAAAGGTATCAAAGTGCTAAGTGGAAAAAGGATTAAATTAAAGGATAGGCTGTTCAATACTTTTATGCGGTCAAAAGATGCAGCAATCGATATCCTGATTATAAAAGGTAGGTTAGAACTGATAAAAGATTACGAAAGATTTAAGAGAATTTGGAATAAGGGACTTTTGTGTTCTGAAGATATAATCAGCATTTCGGATATTAAAACCGGACCAATACTCGGAGCAATCATAGTCGAACTAAAAAAAGCTCAATTTGAGGGTAGGGTAAAATCAAGAAAAGCAGCTATAAAATTCATAAGAAACCTGAATTATTCAAGAATGACAAGATAACTTAAATTGCTTTGTATTTAAGCTTTCAAAAATAACATTAGAATAACATTCCTTTTAACTATTTATATTTAATCACCTAAATGAATCTCATACCTTTTTAAATAAGCCTCTATGATCTCATACAGTGTTATATCGGCTTCAATATTCTCTAAAAAGTATACAGACCATGGGGAGTCTTAAATGAAGGGTGCTCAAGGAAGACACACGGTGTGATTTAGTTATTCGAATTTAACATAATATATCTTATCGGACATATACTATAAACAGCCTATGTTGGTAACATGTTATTAAATGTGTTTATAAAGTATGCCTTCCTTTGACAATTGTAGGCTCAATCGACTTTGATTAGGATTTAGGCAGGTAAAATATTACATAATAATAATAAGTTACATCTTCTCTATCAGGTCTCCTTTGAGCATATCCTCTTCAGTACCTGAAACCCTTACATAGACATGGGCTCCTTTAGGGTACCTGTTTGAAGTCATCTTTACTTTAAGGTAATTACTTGATGTTCCGATTGAGGTATTATCATTATACAGTCCTTCTATAATGATATCAAGGGTTTCATTTATCTGTGATGACATGTAGTCCGTCTTCTTCTTTATATTCAATGCATTCAGCTCACAAAACCTTGCACGCTTTACAAAGGGAGCATTCTGCATACTCATCTTAGAAGCTAAAGTATTCGGTCTTGATGAGAAAGGAAATATGTGCATGTATGTTATTGGCAAAGAATCGAGTAATCTTTTCGTGTTTAAGAACTCTTTATCACCTTCTCCTGGAAATCCTACAATTACATCTGTACCTATAGCTATATCAGGTACCCTATCCATTATATTTTCTACAGTCGTTAAATATTCTTTAGGTGTATACATTCTATTCATAAGTTTTAAAATAGTGTCATCACCACTTTGAAGAGGTAGATGTAAATGCTTACATATACGTTGTTCTTGAAGGAGTTCAATAAGTTCACTATCCACTTCTTTAATCTCTATAGAGCTTAATCTTATACGACGAATTTTTGTTTCCTTTAAAATGGTCTTGAGAAGGTATGATAGTTTAGTCTTAGGTTTTAGATCATATCCGTAAGATCCGAGGTGTATGCCGGTAATTACGATCTCATTATAACCAGCACCTTCAAGCTCGCCGGCTTGTCTGATTACCTCAGACATATTCAGACTATTTGATCTTCCGCGGGCCATTGGAACAATACAGTATGTACATGAAAAATTACATCCGTCCTGTATCTTCAGATAAGGCCTGGAGCGTCTGCTATAATTGAAAGTACTACTTGCGGTATTATCTGTTAACATACTAATAATACTTAGCTTATTATTATTATCAACAATGTTAGTAACGCCCTTTATATTTCTTATATCGTCGGGCATCAACTGCGAATAACAACCAGTTACTATAACCTTTGCACCTGTTTTAACAGCCCTTCTTACAAGTTGTCTTGACTGGTAATCACTTTTTACTGTTACGCTACACGTATTTACAACACAATAATCAGGACGTTCTGATAAACTTACAATAGAACATCCCAGCTTATTTAAGGTGCCTTCTATAACAGTGCTTTCTGATTGGTTTACTTTGCAGCCAAGGGTTAGTAAGGAGACTCTCATTATTTTAACGATCTTCCTTCAAGCGAATGCTGTCTGCCTCGTATTATTTCGACATTTATTAGTTTGCCCTTTACTATATCAATATCAATTTTTGGAATATTAACTATCTTGTTAGTCCTTGTCCTTCCCGTAAGTTTTTCCTTATCAGTCTCGCTTTCTCCTTCTACAAGTATTTCCTGTGTTGTTCCCTCGAGCGATTTGTTTTTTTGGGTTGTTATATCATCCTGTACCTCTAATATTTCACTGAGCCGTTTAGATTTCATATCATCTCTCAAATGGCCTTTCATCCCGGCAGCCTTTGTCCCGGGTCTTGGAGAAAATTTGAAGGCAAAAATCCCGTCAAATTCTATCTCCTTCAATGCCTTTATTGTAAGCAGGTGGTCATCTTCAGTTTCCCCTGGAAAGCCTGTTATTATGTCGGAAGTTATTGATATACCCGGAACCTTCTCCCTCAAGCCCGATATTTTGTGTGTGTAGTCATCATACGTATAACCCCTTTTCATAAGTCTCAGTATATTATTTGAGCCGGATTGCATCGGAAGGTGAATATGCTCACACACCTTAGATAATCCTGATACTGCATGTATAAGCCCATCAGATAGATCTCTTGGATGAGAGGTAACAAACCTTATCCTTTCTATCCCCCCTACCCTGTTTAGCTTTCTTAAAAGTCCCGGGAAATCAATATCACTATTGTATGAATTAACGTTCTGTCCGAGAAGCGTTATTTCCCTGTAACCTTTACCAGCGAGTTCTTTTACCTCAGAATAGATATTTTCACTCGGCCTTGACCTTTCCCTGCCTCTCGTAAAAGGGACTATGCAGTAGCTACAGAAATTATTGCAGCCATACATTATTGTAACCCACGCCTTTATACAGTCCTCTCTTTTTACCGGCAGATCTTTTATTGCAATCTCAGGATTATCTTCTATTGCAACATGTGCAGCCCTTCCCGCTATAATATCTTCAAGCATATGTATATTCTGAGGTCCAAATATAAAATCAATATGAGGCGCCCTTTTAAAAATATTTTTACCTTCATGCTGTGCTATGCATCCGGCAACAGCTATCCTTATCTCAGGCCTTTTCTTCTTATAAGGTTTAATCCTTCCGAGTTCGCTATAAAACTTCTGTTCAGCCTTCTGTCTTATACTGCATGTATTGAATATGATAAGGTCAGCCTGTTGTAGATTATCAGTCTGAGAATATCCTTCTTTTTGTAAAACACCGAGCATCTTTTCAGAGTCATGGACATTCATCTGACAGCCGAATGTATAGATATAAACAGTCTTTACCATTCCTAAAAATTTAACATGTATCTCATTATTCTGGCAAGATAACCATAAACACTACAACCCTACTCTTATAGCGGTGTTGATAAATTGATTTCACAGGCTTTGGTATGGTATGTTGATGTAACAGGGATATGGCAATGGTTTTACGTGAAATAACAATAACACTTGCAGACGACATCATCGACGAGATAGAGAGGTACAGAAAATCTGCCAGGAAAACCAATACAGAAGAAGCTGTTACCGAATTGATCAAATATGCCTTGACCCTTCCGCCATATTTCAAGGCATTTGACTGGACAAAGGCAGAGGCAGAAGCCGACACCCAGATAGCTGCAGGAAAAACAAAATCCTTCGATACCGTAGAAGACCTTATTGCAGACCTTAAGAAATGAAAATCCTCCGCACCGATGCCTTCAAGGAGGATTACAAGAGGCTTCCCAAAAACGTTCAGGCTAAATTTGATCAAAAGATAAGGTACTTCAAGACCGACATTCGCCATCCCTCCCTCAGGGTCAAGAAGATGAAAGGACATAAAGTCCGCTGGGAAGCGAGCATCGACATGTTCTATCGCTTTACTTTTGAAATCCATCAGGATTATTACCTCCTCAGGCGCATTGGCCCTCATGATGCTGTCCTGAAAAAGTCTTAACATTTCACCAGCCTCTCTTTTTCTTGAGATAATAAGCAACCAATATCAAGGCATTTAATCAACTCTAACTCTCTAATTCACTATCTCCTAATTCACTCCGTGCCGAAGGCATGCCGTCGCAATCCTTTATTCATCAAGTCGGAAAGAGTTCGGAAGTTAAGAAGCTCGGAAGTGCGGAAGTGCGGAAAAAATCAGAGAGAACGATAAAAACTCCATAGCAATTTGCCTACTTCCTCAAGAAGAATCTCTATTTGAGAGGCATCGCCTTTTAAATAACCGAGCCTTTTTGCAAAACTGAAAAGATATTCTGCCTCTGTAAGTGAACCCAATGCTATGTTGATAAACTGGCTGAATTCTTTTTTGCTCTTTCTTGCATAACCCTCAACTATGTTAGTAGGAATAGATAAAGACGCCCTTCTCAACTGCGATGTTAACCCAAAAGTCTCAGATTTAGGAAATGTCTCTGTAGCCTTATAAATGCTAAATGCAAGTTCGTAAGTTTTCTGAAAAACAATAAGCTCCCTGTATTTAGCCATGCAAGATTATAACATTTTGCATGTTTATATAAATTCACTGCCTATACTTCCGCGCTTCTGCACTTCCGAACTTCCGCGCTTGCTTGTGAGTCGCAGTCCTTTATTAATCAAGTCTTAGATTCTCACATTTTAAGAAAAGAGTTGGAGACGCGAAAAGAGTATGGGATAAGTCGCAATCCTTTATTCATCAAGTCTTAGGTTCTCTCATAATGAACTTGAGCAAGAGAATACATTACTTAAACAGAAGTCGCAATCCTTTATTCATCAAGTCTTAGATTCTCTCTGAAAAAGAAAAAAGGGCACTGCTTATGAACCGGATTATAAATAGTCGCAATCCTTTATTCATCAAGTCTTAGATTCTCTCGTTACAACAAAAAGGGCAATAATGTCATTAATAATTGGCGTCGCAATCCTTTATTCATCAAGTCTTAGATTCTCTCCTTGGCTTTGACGAGAAAGGAGGTGAGATAGGAATGGCTTAGTCGCAATCCCTTTTTAATCAGGTCTTATTTTCTCTCTTATGCCAGAGAACGGTAAGAAGATTTAGGGCATGTATACAAAAGTCGCAATCCTTTATTCATCAAGTCAGCAGCCTCTGGCTGAAGGGATGCAGTCATGCAGGGATGTAGAGATGTAACGACAAACAGTTTTCAAGGAGCAAATAAGCTTTGTTAGCTTAAATTATTTCTTCGTATTTTACCAATCAAAGAATTCAGCATTCTCAATATTTCAACTATAATTTTAATCCGTTCTTCATATATAGTTTTGTTTATATAGCCCAAATCTTTGCACTTAATGAGCCAATTTTCGGTTTCTGTCAAGGACCCTCTTGCCACAATAAGATAATGCTCGTATTCTTTGCCTTTGTGTCTGCCATTTCCTTCTGCAATATTAGCACTTATAGATCTGCTTGAACGTAAAATCTGAGTAGCAATAATATCAGCCGCCCTTTTCCTCGGAACCCCTTCCACATCTTCAACGATATCAAGAAATAACTTATGTGACTTCTGCCAGACAACCAAATCAGTAAACTTTGTCCTTTCCAATAGTCCCTTCCTCCCTTAATCTCTTAATCCCTCCACGCCCCCGGCGTGCCGTCGCAATCCTTTATTCATCAAGTCTTAGATTCTCACCTGCAACAAGTGTAATACAGCCTATGGCGATTGAACCGTCGCAATCCTTTATTCATCAAGTCTTAGATTCTCACC
>JBGQLV010000085.1:0-7848 GCA_041500225.1 Thermodesulfovibrionia bacterium
CTAAGCATTTTCATCCCTGCCATTGCCTTTCTAACAAATTCTTTCAGGTCTCTAATCTCTTTAACCCTTTCCCATATATACCATGGACTCAGATAAAATCTTCTGTGCGCCTCTCTTAAAATCCTGTTCAATCTGTCCTCATCCCAGTTTTCATTTATTATAGCGGGTCTCTTTATATCTTTGTCCATAGGGTTTTGAGCATCCACCTCTCTATACCATCCCATCTCAATTGCGGCATCGTAAAGTCTTGTGCCCGGTGTTGGCGAAAGAACACTGAACTGAGCATATGCCGGCCTTATTTCTTTTGCAAACTCTATTGTCCTCAGTTCATCCTCGTATGTTTCGACAGGAATACCCAGGATAAAGTAAGCCATTGGCTTTACTCCTGCCTTTCTTGTCAATTCAAACGCCCTTCTTATTTGTTCAATTTTCGTGCCCTTATTCAGATAGTCGAGGCCTTTCTGGTTCCCGCTTTCGATACCATAAGCTATCATTGAACAGCCGGCTTTTTTCATCAATCTAAGTGTTTCTTCATCAACGATATTCACCCTTCCTTCACATTTCCATTCAATTTCGAGTTCTCTTAATCCTGTCTTCAAGGGAGTGTAAATCAAGGCCCTCTGCAAAGCCATCTATAATTGATACACTATGCCCTTTTTTCTCTATGACCGCGGCAAGATATGCTATACCGAGTGGCGGCACAACGATATTTTCTTTTACTATCTTCCTTGGAGGAGGTTGGATGAGAAGGATCTTCAAATGATTGCTAATCCCGCAGGGCGATTTCTTTTGCGCTTATTCTGTATCTTTTAATCCACAAAGAGAAATCTCTCGTACTGGTCTTTTTAATTTTGTTCAAAGCTAATCTTTTTCTGATCATCTTTAAAGAACCTCTTATTGCGTCAAAACACGCCCTCAACAGCACGCTAATAAGTTTCCAGAGTGAATATTGTTCAGTGAACCTTCCTGCTGCCCCTTTACCTGTCAGTGCACCATAAGCCTGCAAAATAAGTCTCATTAATGTATACACTGGGCTTAACAATATATACCTCAATGGAAAATATTTAATCAGAATCCACAACCTGTTCCTTTCAACAAGATATGCCTTAAGCGGAGAGTATCTCCCTGTTGTTGCAGATGACCGATGATAAACAATTGCTGTAGGTACATACAAACAATTCCAAGCAGCAATCCTTGCCCTCAGTCCGATATCTGTATCATCCCCGTAAGCAAAAAAATCAGGGTCAAAAAGACCTATCTGATCAAGCATACTTTTTGAGTAGAGGGCAGCGCATCCGCTTGGGAAAAAGACCTCTTCCACCTTATCATACTGACCTTTGTCTACTTCGCCTTTTCCCCTGCCTCTGTTAAGGCCATCAGGGTATATCAGATGACCCGCTGTGTCAATAATCTTATGATCATCATAAAAGAGTATCTTCGAGGCCCACATACCAAAATTGCTATCCGACTTCCGGGCTGCATCAACTAATTCACTTAGCCAATTAACATCAGCCACTGCATCATTATTTAATAATGCTATGTAGCTACCTCTTGCTGAAAAAATACCAATGTTATTACCTTCGGCAAAACCTAAATTATCCTTATTTTCGATTAATCTAATTCTATCTGCAAATTTTTCCTTAATAATCTCAAGAGACCCGTCTGTAGAGCCATTATCAACCACTATGATCTCTCTATCTTTGCAGGTCTGTCTCAGAATGGAATCTATGCACTCTTCTATGTATTCCTTGCCATTATAGTTAAGGATAATTACTGAGACAACCGTTTCTATATCTATTTCAGGTTTGATCGACAATTGTTGACTGCTTTGAGGGATTTATCACCCATATATTCCCGAATTCCCTTTCCTGATATGCCTTGGCAAGGCCGAGCTTTATCAGCTCAAGGAGTGCGATGAATGTGATTATTAGCTGAATCCTTGTTATACCTTCTCGTTGCGAGTCGATCCCGACTTTAAAAATCTCTTCAAATCTGACGGTCTCCTGACCTTCGAGTATCTCCATTATTACAGACATCCTGTCCTTTACAGTCAGGGTCTCTTTTGTAATAGAAACAACATCTGGTGGAGCTTTATCAAGTATCTTTTTAAATGCCTCAAGGAGATCAAAAAGATTAATATCAAAAAGGTAAAGCTCCCCCTCTTCTGCCTCACCTGATATGGGTTCCTTGCGAAAAACCTTCATCCACTCTTCTTCTCTCTTCCTGAGGCTGAGCGCTGCTTCTTTAAATGTCTGATATTCGAGCAGCCTCTGAACAAGCTCAAGTCTTGGATCTTCCAGTTCCTCTGAAGGTGCTTCTTCATCAGGCGGAAGTAACATCCTCGATTTGATATGGATAAGGGTTGCAGCCATAACAAGAAACTCGCCTGCTATTTCGAGATTGAGTTCTTTCATGATTTCGATATATTGAAGGTACTGCCCTGTAATTAAGGCAATAGGTATGTCATAGATGTCAATCTTGTTTTCTCTGATAAGGTGCAAGAGAAGATCAAAAGGCCCTTCAAATACGGGAATTTTTATATTGTAAACGTCTTCCATGTCTTAAAAGTTTATTGGGTTTATTGAGTTTCTTGAGTTTTCAACCCAAAAAAACTGTATAGACCTGACAAACTAAGTAAACATTATACCGCCATTGCCTTCTCAGTCTCTTTGAGCCACAAAAGCCTTGAACTGTTTATAACAGAGGCGTTGACAGATTCGATTATCTCATCTGGAGATATATCAAGCCCTTCTTTTTTAGCAAACGGGTTGGATGAAAGTTTACTCTTCACCTTTGACGCCTTTTTAACCTCGGCCTCTGTAGGTCTTTTAATCGTGGCTCCCATAATCTTTGCAAGATTGATAAAAATATCTCTGTGGCTTTTTGATTCTCCCTGAGGCTCTATTATCTTGGGAAGGTACTTCATCCTTCCCATATAATCTATCATCGTACCGGCAGACTCGAGAAAGGTTGCTGAAGGCAGCACAACGTCTGCCTGTTTAGCAAGTTCTGTAAGGTGTGAGTTCTGCACTATTAGAAAATCCGTATTCGGTCTTTTATTTAAAGGAACTTCGCCGACAGTGTAAAGGACCTTCATTCCGTCAGAGACCATCTCTTTAAAGGTTTTCCCTTCTGTCGTCAAGCCCATTAAGACAACACCCCGTGCATTGCTTTCAAGTGCAACACAAATAACCTTTCCTTTAAGCAGCGCAATATTGGCTGATGCATCGAAAAGCGAAGGAGAGCTCAATAGTACCGGTTCCTTGGCCTCAGCAATAAATGTTGCTGCCTTTTCGATCGCCTCTGATATTTCTACGTCTTTGACAGAAGACTCTAACTTTTTATCTGCTTTCAGTCCCTTTCCTATTAAAGCCTTTGCAATACGTTTCAGAATGGATGTCTCGTTTCCTGTAAGATTTATTGTTGCTGCCTCTCCGATTTTTGTATCAGAGGAATTTATAACAATAAGCTTTGCCCCTCTGTCAACCCTTCTTCTTACAGAGGCGTCAAGTGCAGGTAAAATCCTTTCCCACTGGGAAGGGTTTAGACCAACTAACACAATAAGGTCTGCCTTATCGATGTCTGCTGTTTGAGAGTTTATTAACGAAGCACTGTCTGCATAGAGACTTATAGTTGTATCGAAGTTCTTTGTCTTAACAACAGCTTTAGCAAGCCTTTTCAGGGTTAGCGCATCTTCATTTTCTATGCCGGCAATGCTTATAAAGCCCGCTCCCTTGCCGGCTTTCTTTAATTTATCAGCAACTATACTGAGGGCGTCTTCCCATGTAGTCTCTTTGAGTTCACTGTTTACCCTTTTCATTGGAGATGTAAGGCGCGTCTCTGCCTCAATACAGTCAAAACCGAACCTGCCATAGGCACAAATATATCTTTCCGCAGAGCCCTTTGGTGCCCCTGCACTAATCTTCTGTATACTACCGTCTTTAGTGCTTACTATGATGTCGCAGCCATTGCCGCACAAAAGACATACGGAATTGATTCTTTCATACTCCCACTCTCTGCCTTTACGCCATCTATCTGCCTCAAGGAGGGCGTTTACAGGGCATGCATCAACACAACTGCCGCAGAATGTGCACCCTGATTCCTGAAGGGGCTTGTCAGTTGCGGTTACTACCTTGGCTCCTACCCCCCTTCCCATGAATTCAAGTACATTGGTATCCTGTTCCTTGCAGACCCTCACGCACCTGCCGCAAAGTATACAGTAGTCGGGGTCTCTCTTTATGAATGGATTCGCTTCATCTGTCGGATAACCGAACTTCTTCCTCGTAAAGCTCGATTCCTTAAGTCCAAACTCATAGGCATATCTCTGAAGATTGCATACCCCTGCCTTTGTACATGTCATGCAATCGAGCGGATGCATGGAAAGGATAAGGTCTATAACGAATTTCCTGACCTCCTGAACTTTTTCTGTTTTTGTATTGACAACCATTCCATCCCTAATTTTTGTATTGCATGCTATTACCGGTGCCTTCAGCCCTTCTATTTCTACAAGGCAAAGCCTGCAAGCACCAATACCCTTCATGCCCTTGAGATAACAGAGATTTGGTATATGAATGTCTGCAAGCTCCGCTGCATTCAAAATATTCGTGCCTTCAGGAGCTTGAACCTCTTTGCCGTCTATTTGAAGCTTTATTATTTTTTCCATTCTGCCTCCTCTTTTATTTCTATAAATTATTATTTACTAACTAATTCTTCTTTCTTCGTCGTTATAATCTCAATCGCCTCTGCAGGGCAAACCTTAACACACTCTCCACATCTCGTACACCTCTTCTGCCTTATCTCGAAAGGAAGGTATTCGGAAAGATAAGGCTCTCTCTTTTCACCTATGATCGCATCATATTTACATGCTTCTAAGCACTTCCCACACATAATACACAATACAGGGTCTATCACATATTCAATGAGATTGACACACTCTTTTTTGGGACAGATACCGGAAATATGCTGATTAAAATCCTCCTCTGAACTGATAATTGTTTCGATGATAAACCTACCTGTGTCTTTTCCTTTTTTACAGAATGAACCTTCAAGCATCTGCGAACCAATCCTTTTTAATGCCTGGATATCTGAATCGCTGACATTCTCTAAATATTGGCTAATCCTGATCAACCTTATCTTTGCCTCCTGAGTTCCGAGGGAACAGGGATAACACTTACCGCACATCGGGCCTGCAATAAATTCCTCAACAAAATACAAGGCCCTCTGAACAAGACAGGCCTTTTCTTCAGCCTCTTTTTTTATGTCTGCGAGTTTTTTTCCCTTTTCCTCGGTTAACTTCTCTTCGCTCATTTTTCCTCGAAATATTTTTATGGGCTCAATATTTTTATGGTTTTAATATCTTAATCTTCTCCATAAATTTGCTCCCCTTCTCAAACCTCACAGCTCCCATAGGACATATATCGTAACAATCACCGCATTTCCTGCATACAAAGCGATCTATCATGAATCCGGTTGAAGTCTCCTTTATTGCATTAACCCTGCATACATCTTTACAGCGGCCACAGAGATAGCATATTTCTTTATCTATTATAGGTACTGGCTGTTCTTTAATTTCTATAGCACCTAAGGGACATGCCATATAACAAGCTTTACATCGTTGACATAGCACCTGGTCTATATAGAATCCGCCTTCTTTTGACTCTTTTATTGCATCATATGGACATGTATCCATGCAGCGCATACACTGGTAACAGATATCAGTATTTATTGAGAGTAATCCGAGGCCGGTGCAGACCTTTGCCCTGCAGTATTTATCCCGTATATGCTCTTCGTATTCTTCACGGAAATATTTGATAGTCGTAAGAACCGGATTTGGCGCACTCTGGCCGAGACCGCAGAGCGAGCCTGCTTTGACAAGTTTCCCAAGCCTTTCAAGTTCCTCTATATCTCCTTCCTCTCCATTGCCTGATGTTATCTTTTCGAGTATTTGGAGCATCTGATATGTACCAATCCTGCAGGGAGGACACTTACCACATGACTCAGCCTGTGTAAAAGAAAGGAAAAATTTAGCAACATCTACTATACAGTTGTCCTCATCCATTACTACCATTCCGCCTGAACCCATTATCGAGCCAACCTTTGTAAGAGAGTCAAAATCTACATGAAGATCAAGATATTGCTCCGGGATACACCCTCCTGAAGGCCCTCCTGTCTGCACTGCCTTGAATTTCTTATTATTTATTATTCCTCCACCAATATCGAATATGATCTCCCTCAGGGTTATCCCCATAGGTACTTCAATAAGCCCTGTGTCAACAACCTTTCCTGTAAGGGCAAAGACCTTCGTCCCAGGTGATGTTGGTATCCCGATGCCAAGAAACCAATCTGCTCCATTTTCTATTATTGGGGGTACACACGCATATGTTTCTACGTTGTTCAGATTAGTAGGATACCCCCAAAGACCTCCGCCTCTTTCTGAAAGTCTCGGAGGTCTTGGTCTTGGGAATCCCCTTTCTCCCTCTACAGAAGCAATCAAGGCGGTAGATTCACCGCAGACAAAGGCACCTGCACCTTCAACTATTCGTATAGTAAAATCAAGGCCGGTGCCTAATATGTTTTTACCCAAAAACCCGAGATCTCCCGCCTGTTTTATAGCAATACCTAAATTCTTGACAGCAAGAGGATATTCATGTCGAACATATATAATTCCATATCTTGCACCAATTGCATAAGCACAAAGGAGCATGCCTTCAAGCAGGCTGTGAGGGTCACCTTCCATGACTGACCTGTCCATAAATGCACCCGGGTCACCTTCGTCACCATTAGCTATAACAAACTTTACAGCGCCGTGGGATTTCTTTGAATGTCTCCATTTTTTACCTGCAGGGAATCCTGCCCCCCCGCGCCCCCTCAAGTTTGCCTTATCCACTTCATCCAGGACCTGCTCAGGGGTCATCTTTGAAAATGCCTTTTCTAAAGCCTTATATCCTCCAACTGCAATATAATGATAGATATTGGTTGGATCTATCGCTCCGTTATTTTTGAGTGAAACCCTGATCTGCTTACTATAAAAAGGCACCTCTTTAATTAAACAGACAGGTTTTTCTCCAATAGAACGGCGATAGAGAAGGTCCCATACAGGCTTTTCACCCTTAATAGTACGAGATATGATATCTCCTGCCCTTTCTGGTTGGACCCTATGATAAAAATATCCCTGAGGTTCGATTATCATGACAGGTCCCTTCTGGCATAGGCCCTGACATCCTGTAGTCATTATTTCAACTTCTGTCTCTGTTCTTTGTGACTCCCTGCTGAGCTCTTCTACTATTTTTAAAGAACGGTTAGCCCTGCATCCGGTTCCAGCACATACCTTTATCCTTTTTTTACCAGGGGCCAATACCTCTTCTTTTAATAGGATGTCTCGAAAGGCTATAAGGTCATTAACACTATCGAGTCTTTTCATAATTACCTAATATTATCATTTCATTATTACCTCAATAAAGTGCCTTGTGAAAAAGGCATTTTGTCCTCTGCCACATTCTTTATATCTTCGACTTTTAATTCATTTCTCACTGATATACAAAAACCTCAATAAACTTCTTTTGCCATATAGCAGATTTCCGGTAATAGATATGAGACTAAATCTCTAAAGGTAATCATCCCCACTATCTTTTCCTCTTCAACAACAGGCAAATGTCTGATCTTCTTCCTTGATGCAATAGCTATTGCCGAACTTATTTCCATCGAAGGGTCAAATACTGTAAGATCGGTTCTCATCACATTCTGAATGACTTCATCCTTTAAAGATATACCTTTAACAACACAATGCACGATATCCCTCTCGGTGAATATACTCACTAATTTATTATTCTCATCAGCAACGAATACGCC
>JBGQLV010000086.1:0-7840 GCA_041500225.1 Thermodesulfovibrionia bacterium
GTCATGTATCCTTATCACATCTCCTTATCACAGCAGGAGGGCAACCAGGATATTCGGGAAGATTATGGGTGATAAGATAATCGTAATAAGTGCGCCTGCTGAAAAAAGCTGGTTTAGTTTTGACGAATGATGGAAGAGGAGAAGAGACAGGGCAAGGGTTTTAGATGAGTATTCCAAATTTATCTGGCTATGGATTTTCGGTCTTAAGGATAATTTAGCTACCTAAAAATTCCCCTTGACAGAGTAGTTTCCATGTGGTATGTTCAAATTATGAACGTTCATAATTTGAACAATGAAAAACAGGGAAATCAGGATACTTACAAGTCTCTATTGCTGCTTGATGAAATTTCAAAAGGAGAAGCCCTTTCACAGCGTGACTTAAGTAAAAAACTTAATATAGCTTTAGGGCTTGTCAACTCCTACATCAAAAACCTCGTCTCAAAGGGCTATATTACTATAAAGGCCATACCAGCCAAAAGATACGCCTATTATCTCACACCAAAAGGCTTTACAGAAAAAACACGACTAATATATCACCATCTCCAGAACTTCACAAACCTTTATAAAGAGGCAAGGAGGGACTTTAAGGAGCTTTTTGGCAGGTTTTATGAAGAGGGTGTGAAGAGTGTTGTTTTTGCAGGTGCTGACGAGGCTGCAGAAATCGCATATCTTTCATTGCAGGAATTTGACATAAAGTTTGCGGGCATTGTGGATAACGAACATGCGGGTCAGGATTTTTTCAAATACAAAATAATGCCTTTTGGATGGATTAAAAAAGTCGATGCCGATTTTATAGTTGTAAGTTCATTTTTAAAAAGAGATGAGGTTTACAAAAAACTCATGGAATTAAATATATCGCCTGAAAAGATAAGCAGCATATTCCCTATATCATTTAAAGAAGTTTGAATGTAGGGTTCCGTCAGATTCGTCAGATTCGCTGAGGCGAAAAGGTCATAGACCTTTGGTTTTTTAAAAAATGGGAAGCATTTTATTATTTTATGGGCTAAAAGACCTGAATGGCGGTAGCCTGCTTAAAAATTAAATATTGGACGAATTAATTTAAGATGCTTCAAAATCACGAGATTATAATCAAGCCTCAGAAGGGCTGGATCCCTGTGAATCTAAGGGAACTCTGGCAGTTCCGTGATTTGCTATATTTTCTTGCATGGAGGGATATAAAGGTTAAATACAAACAAACGGCATTAGGCGCTGCATGGGCAATTCTGCAGCCATTCCTTACTATGATAGTTTTCTCTATACTCTTTGGAAAACTTGCAAAGGTGCCTTCAGATGGAATCCCTTATCCTATTTTTGTATACGCAGGGCTTTTACCTTGGAATTATTTCTCTTCTGCATTGAGTAACTCTGGAAATAGCCTTGTGGCAAGTTCGAATCTTATAACTAAGGTCTATTTTCCGAGGCTTATTATCCCTGCAAGTGCTTCGCTATCGAGTCTTTTAGATTTCTTCATTGCTTCTATTATTTTGATAGGCATGATGTTTTTCTATCATTTTACCCCTAATACTCTTGGTATAGTCATGATTCCTGTTCTGGTATTCCTGACTTTCATAGTTGCTGTCGGCTGCGGTTTATGGCTTTCAGCGCTCAATGTTGAATATCGAGATTTTCAGTATGTAATACCGTTTCTCGTGCAGATATGGATGTTTGTCACACCTGTAATTTATCCTGTAACACTTTTCCCCGAGAAATACCGCTGGATACTTTCACTCAATCCCATGGGAGGCATTATAGGCGCTTTTCGTGCTGCAACTCTCGGACATCAACCGATCAACTGGGATATGCTATTTATATCTTCTGGAGCTGGATTTTTAATATTTTTTACAGGGCTGCTCTATTTCAGAAAAGTCGAGCGTTCCTTTGCGGATGTGATTTAAAGACAGTGAAAAGTGAATGGTGAAAAGTGAATGGTGAAAAGTGAATGATGAAAAGTGAATAGAGCGCATAAAAAATTGGAGGTCTGGCAAGAAAGTGTTGCCTTGGCAACATTTATTTATGAGATAACAGAAGCAAGATTGTTTAAAAACGATAGGGTTGACTTCCCCTGTGTTATAGTTTCATAATTTGGTATAAATTTATTCATACTGAGAGGAGGATATATGTCAAAGACTGTGAAGGTGGCAGTAAGTATGAACAGCGAAGACTTCAAGGTAATCGAAGAGATAAGAAAACGCGACGGAATAACAAGAAGTGGTGTTGTGGTAAAGGCAGTCAGACTTCTCAGGGATAAAAGCGAGAAGGAGAAGATGATAAAGGCATATGAAAATGGATACAAAAAATATCCGGAGAAACTGATTGAGATAAAAGCCATAGAAAAGGCATGTATTGAGACGCTGTCTGACGAGGTTTGGGAATGAAGAGGGGTGAGGTCTGGTGGGCTGAGCTTCCGCTACCCATGGGTAAACGGCCGGTAGCACTCCTTTCAAGGGATGAGGCATATTCGGTCAGGAACGCAATAACCGTGGCAGAGGTGACAAGGACTATAAGAAAAATCCCTGTTGAAGTTCCCCTCGGACCTGAGGATGGACTTCCGCAAAAGTGTGTGGTAAACCTCGATACGATTATAACAATTCGTAAAGACCGCCTTATTGAAAGAATTACGTTACTGAAGAGCGATAAGATAGCACTGATAGAAAAGGCTATACGGTTTGCTTTAGGTATGGAATAATAATCTACCATTTGGTTTAGAATTTCGAGATCAGGATTTAGGATTTAAAGAAAAGTGTCAATCATCGAGGTTTCAGGGCTTTCAAAAAAGTACCGCATTGGCACAAAACTGCCTTATAAAACCTTCAGAGAGACCCTGATTAATGCAATTACGTCCCCTGCGAAATTGTTTAAGATAAATGAGTCAGGCGAAAACAACACTATATGGGCATTGAAGGATGTGTCATTTGAGGTTCAAGAAGGAGAAGTCCTTGGAATTATTGGCAGGAATGGTGCACAAAAAAGGAAAATTGTCTAATGCCAGTTGATTTTTGTACGGATAGATGTTATTCTGTATTTCAGAAATACAGAAAGGAGGAAAGATGCTTTTAAGTGTTAAAAAAAGGTATACCCTTACCATTCCTAAAAGTATCAGAGAAAAACTTCATGTCGGGGAAGGAGAGTATGTCGAAGCCGAGATTAAAGGGAATAGTCTTGTCCTTACACCTGTAAGAGTGATAAAAAAGGATCAGGAGTACTTCTGGACTAAAGAATGGCAGGAAGGGGAACGGGAGGCAGATGAGGATATAAAGGCGGGAAGAGTATCAAGGGCTTATGGAGAAGATGAGATAGGCCGATTTATCAAAGATCTACATAAAGAGGCAAAAAAAATTGCAACTAAGGCGGACTAAACGCTTTGTCAAGGATTATGTTGCCCTGCCGGATGAGTTAAAGGAAAGAACTGAAAAGACCATATATATCTTATTAAAAAGTCCTCATCACTCATCTCTGAGGGTTAAAAAGATGGAAGGTCGAGAGGATATCTGGGAACTTAGGGTAAGTGATAGTTATAGGCTTACATTTCAAATCTCTGGAGATACATATATCCTTCGGAGAGTTGGAACACATGATGTTTTAAAGAAACCATAGACATTATAGTATTTATCTTTTAATTCCTGTCAGTAATCAATCAAAAAGCAAAATTATGAGTAATCCAATCATCGAGGTTTCAGGACTCTCAAAACAGTATCGCATCGGCACAAAACTGCCTTATAAGACCTTCAGAGAGACCATTATGAATGCAATTACATCCCCTGCAAGATTGTTTCGCCACCCTGGACAAAGGGCGAAGGGTAGAGAGCAAAGCGCAAAGCGCTATGCGCTATGCTCTATGCCGCAGTCGGAAGACGGCTACATCTGGGCATTGAAGGATGTGTCTTTTGAGGTTCAGCAAGGGGAAGTCCTCGGTATAATTGGACGAAACGGCGCTGGGGAAACCACTTTATTGAAGATTCTTTCACGTGTCACATGAAAGAGGAAAAATAAGAATGTCCAGAAAACAAACAGAATACATTATAAGGATTGGACCCTCAGATAGATACAGACATTTACATATAAAAGAGAGGGATAAGATAGTATTTTTCAGAATCCAATATGAGACAAAGATTAATGATATATGGTATCCTGTTGTCAGGTATGATACTGCTCATGGATTTGCTCATAGGGACTTGATGAGTTTAAAGGGTTCTGTGAAGAAAACACCTTTATTTAATCAGGATTATAATGATGCATTGACCTTTGCAGAGAGCGATTTAAAATCTAACTGGGAGTATTATAAAAAGAGATTTTTGGGGGAAAAAGATGAGTAAAGAAAAAGAAATGATAGAACGCAATATTGAGCTCAGTGCAGAGTTCAGTCGTTATTTATTTGAACATCCGGAAATAGAGGAAAAAATTCCTGTTGATGTTGAAATTATACTTTTGCCGGGATTTGATGAAGAACTAAAGGAATTTAATCTTAGATTAGGAAAAGACATAGAAGCTAATGGCGGCAGGGTGGTTTATATATCAATAAAAGAAATTCGGCCAAAAGCCCTATCAAGGATTGAGAAAGTCGAAGTGGAATCTTTAGTATAAAAGGAACGAAAACGAGATTCGAAAAAGTATATCCCTAAATTATTTATGATTTCGATGCACTCCCTCTTGAGGCAGTAAAACCTATTTGAGCTACTTGAATTAAAGAACCAATGAACCCAATCATTTCAGTAGAAAACTTAAGTAAGCAGTACCGCATCGGCACAAAATTGCCTTATAAGACCTTTAGAGAAACTCTTATGAATGTAATTACATCCCCTGCAAGATTGTTCAGGGGTAATGGTTCAAGAGAGAACAACACTATATGGGCATTGAAGGATGTATCATTTGAGGTAAAACAAGGGGAAGTCCTCGGTATAATCGGACGGAACGGTGCCGGGAAAACTACATTACTTAAAATTCTCTCAAGGGTTACAGATCCTACAGAGGGAGAAGTAAAGATTCGGGGTAGAGTAGGGAGTCTTCTTGAAGTAGGAACAGGATTTCATCCTGAACTCACAGGCAGAGAGAATATCTTTCTCAACGGAGCGATTCTGGGTATGCGGAAAGAAGAGATAAAGAAAAAGTTTGATGAGATAGTGGCTTTTGCAGAGATAGAGAAATTTCTTGACACTCCTGTTAAAAGATATTCCAGTGGAATGTATGTGAGGTTAGCCTTTGCTGTAGCTGCGCATCTGGAGCCAGAGATTTTGTTGGTGGATGAGGTGCTGGCAGTAGGGGATGCCGCCTTTCAGAAAAAGTGTTTGGGGAAGATGGGAGATGTTGCGAGGGAAGGGCGGACAGTGTTGTTCGTGAGTCATAATATGGGTGTGATACGAGAGATTGCACAAAAAGGAATTTGGCTAAATGAAGGCAAGGTACTTTACGATGGAGACATAAGAGAAGCGATTTCACAGTATCTTTCATCTGGACAAACGGTAGATTACATGACAGTAGACTTGTCAAATCATCCAAACAGGCTCCCTGGGATGAAACCGATTCTAAAACGTCTTAGTTGCAAACTATCTAACAATGTTTCTTGTATTGACTTCTCTCAAAGCGATGATATTGTTTTAGAGGTTGAATATAGTGTACCAGATAGAATTAATCTTGCAGGTGCTGGTTTTATCATTAATACGGTTGACGGAATTAGGGTAGGAGGGTTTAATACGTACATGGCACATCCGCCACCCTATAAGCTCCAACAAAGTGGCAAAGTTATATTTCTAATTCCAGCGAGGCAGTTTACACCCGGGGCATATCTCGTCACAGTATCCGTGGGTTCTCACCCTAATGTGCTCGAAGATAAGGTTGAAGCAGCTATAGGTTTTACTGTGCACCCATCTGACATTTATGGAACGGGCTATTTGCTTACAAGGGAGGATGGTGTAACGGCCCTTGACGTTAATACTCGGGTTGAACCGCAGTAATTGAAGTCCAATTTTATTGCAAGTATTCAGTAATACAGACTGTTACTAAAGTTTTCACAGAGATTGACTATGAGTAAAGTTAATAGAGTTATACTTGTATATCCAGACTATAGAAATAGTGATGTCTTTTCTGGTGCCTATTTGCCAGTAGGTTTAGGATATGTTTCGAAAGCTCTCGAAGCCGCCGGAATCGAATATGATATTGTAGATTTAAATATCGACTCAATTAATTACTTGATGGATAGAATACAAAGTTTTGAGCCGCAATTTCTCGGTATAAGTATGATGAGTTATCGATGTAAAGAAATCTATAGTTTGTTACACAATGTGAAAGATACATTCCCAGAACTTAAGATCATAGCAGGGGGACCTCATGTTACTGCTAACCGAGAAATTGTATTGATTGAATGTTCATCAATTGATTTTGCTGTAGTGGGGGAAGGAGAGGTTACGTTAGTGGAATTAGTGCGTGGAGATCCAGTTGTATCAATCAAGGGAGTATTATACAGGGAGCGAGAAGCGGTGAAATTTCCTGGAGAGAGGGAATTTCTCTCCAACTTAGATGAGGTTCCGTTTCCCACATATGCAGGATTTAAACTTGAAAAGTATGGCACATCAATGGTGTTGCACTCGTCACGAGGCTGCCCGTATAAGTGCATTTTTTGTGGGGCTCCCAGAATTCTTGGCAAAAAATGGCGTAAAAGAAGCGCACAGGGCATGGTGGAAGAACTTGAGTATTGGTACAAAAGAGGCTATCGCAATTTTTATATCAGTGATAGCAATTTTGGCGTTGAAAAGAAAAGAGTTTTGGAATTTTGTGATGAAACTATCAGGCGCAATCTTGATGTAACGTTCACAGCTGATGGCTTGAGAGCAGACCATTTTGATCGCTTCACTCTTGAAAAGTTAAAAGCAACTGGATTTACTAATCTTACTTTTGGCGTAGAGAGCGGCAGCGAAAAGATCCTACGTAATTTAAGGAAAGGGGAAACACGTGAACAGATCGAGTCAGCTATAGCAACATCAACTGATTTGGGGTTTCATGTGACTCTTTTTTTCTTGATTGGTTCACCTGGGGAAGACGTGAAGGATGTAGAGCAGTCCTTTCAACTGGCTCTGAAATACAATGTGGCCAACGCTTATTTCTTCAACCTGACTCCAATTCCTGGGACAGAATTCTACGATTGGGCAATTGAGCAAGGATATATGGAAGAGTTTAAAGGAAGGTACCCAGAAGGTAATTTTGGTTTTTCAAAAAAAGCCTCTTTTCGGACAGATATCTTTACAATAAACCAGTTAACACGGTTGATAAAAAAGGCGCGTCGTATTGAACGACAAATACAATGGCGATATAGTCTTCAAAAATACCTACAAAAAGTCACTGGAAAGAAAATTATAAGTAAAAAGGGTATTTTCAATACTCTGTCGTATTTTATTTCCTATTCTTCATTAACGATTGTACTTAGGACCTTACTGCGCATGATTGAGTTAGTTGCTTGCACTGCGAAAAAGTTCCTAAGATATTTCAAGTGTGAACCAAATTTATCTTAGATTTGTTAGGAAAATTTCATTTCAAGTTTCTATTTGCGTTGTTGCAAAGGCTGCCAGCAGGTTGAGTTTTAAGGAATGATTGGCGTTTAAAATATGGAAATATATCTTGAGCATGTTGAATGTGATCTATGTGGTTCGAAAGAATATACAGTGAGGTATAGAAAACCGGATAGTTGGTTGAGGTTAAATCAATTTGAATTTCCTGTTGTTGAATGTAATAATTGTGGTTTAGTTTTTGTAAATCCTAGGCCTACTCTGGATTCCATGCGATTTTATTATCCTGAAAATTATTATGATAGCCGAGATGATGAACTGCATCAAAAAAGATATTTTTTCCAAGA
>JBGQLV010000087.1:0-7798 GCA_041500225.1 Thermodesulfovibrionia bacterium
AATGTTTTTCGGTTTAATTCTTCCTGAAGTGGACTCCTTTATCCTATGTTATAATTATGCAGATTTGAACTGGTAATCATTACGGGGGAAAGGTGCCTTTACCATTATTTACAAAAAATCTTGCAGATCAGAAGATAAAAAGAATATGTCTTTTTCCATTCGTTTTTTCGAGCATGGTTTAAAGAATCGATATTCCAAAACAAAATCATCAATTTTGTTATAATAAACATATGGTGGTTTAAACATTTGATTAATTTTATATTTTAACCCTATCTGTTTTCCTCCTTTTGTCAAAATCAAATGGGAGTACTACTACATATCAAGCTATAAGTACCTTCGTGTTATACAGATAACATTAATAAACTTATTTTGAGGAGTGCCATGGAAAAAGAGGATATTTTTGATGAGATCATTGATTTAGGCAAGAGGCGTGGAAAGCTTACATACGATGAGATAAATGATGCTCTTCCCCCAGAATATTTCTCCCCTGATGAGTTAGAAGAACTCATGGACCTTCTGCATGATATGGGAGTTAAAGTTATAGATGATCAGGAGACTGACACTACTGAGGAAGAAGTTTTGGTTTCAGAGGAAGATGAGGAGTACGAAAAAACAGAGGACATTGTTCAAGCATATTTCCATTCGATGGGGAATATTTCAATACTTACAAGGAATGAAGAAGTAGAGCTTGCGAAAAGATTTGAAGAGGGGAAAGAGATAATTAAAGGAGTTATTACAACACTGCCTTTATACAAGAAACTCGAAGCGAGTTTAGATGGCAAAGACGAAGAGGACTTGAATAATTCAGAGGAAGGAAAAACAGATAAAGCTCTTGAAATGAGCTTGAAAGTACTTGAGAATCTTATGCTAAGAATAGAAATAGCAGAGAGAAAAATTGCAAGACA
Organism: Thermodesulfovibrionia bacterium; assembly: GCA_041500225.1. GTDB lineage: Bacteria > Nitrospirota > Thermodesulfovibrionia > Thermodesulfovibrionales > SM23-35 > 0-14-3-00-41-53. The sequence goes on from JBGQLV010000087.1 coordinate 906, forward strand.
TGGGAATTTAAGAGATTTAAAAAAATTGATAAATGAAAAAAAGAAACAAGATATCAATTCTATACAGCTTAATACCATTTCAAAAGAAGTTCGGAATGAGTATAAGCGAGTTGCATCAGAGGTTGGGATAAGAATTGATGAATTGAAAGCTAAGTGGGATAGAATAACCAAAGCAAGAATCCTTGTCAGTGAAGCAAAGAATGAATTAATAACTCGTAACCTGAGATTGGTAGTGAATGTTGCTAAGAATTATATTGGAAGAGGTCTTTCCTTGCTTGACCTTATTCAGGAAGGTAATATCGGTCTTATGAAAGCTATAGATAAGTTCGACTATAAAATGGGATTCAAATTCAGCACCTATGCAACATGGTGGATAAGACAGGGAATAACAAGGGCATTAATGGATCAGACAAAGACTATCAGAGTTCCTGTACATATGATGGAATTTTATAATAAGGTTACCAGAGCGTCCAGAGAATTAACTCAACAGCTTGGAAGAGAACCGAGCAAAGAAGAAATTGCCAAAAAATTGGAAGTTTCAACAGGAAAAGTCGAAGGAGTATTCAAGTCAATACAGGACCCGATAGCTCTTCAAACTCCCATAGGAGATGAAGATTCAAAACTCGAGGATTTTATTAGTGATAAAGATAGTCCTTCCCCATACTCTGATACAGAAAGAAATAATGTCACTGAGCAGATACTGAGGGTTCTTAATACTCTTACTCCAAGGGAAGAGAAGGTTATAAGAATGAGATTTGGTATAGGATTTGATAAAGATAATACCCTCGAAGAAGTAGGGAGGCAGTTTTCTATTACACGTGAAAGGGTAAGACAAATAGAGGCAAAAGCACTGAGCAAACTGAAACATCCAAACAGACGCAGTGCATTGAAGGTATTAATCGATTAACTTTTTATTCAAATAAAACAGGAGGTTGAAATAATGAGAAAAATCTACGTTGGGAACATTGCATTTAATGCAACAGAACAAGATTTAAGGGATTTTTTCTCAGACTATGGAGAGATTGAATCGTTAAAAATAATGAAGGATAACTTCACGGAACGATCCAAAGGCTTTGGTTTTATTGAGATGGTAAATGAAGAAGATGCAAAAAAGGCGATTGCAACCCTTAATGGGAAGGATTTTAAGGGGAAATCACTTACTGTAGCTGAGGCGAGACCTCAACAGAAACGGCAAGGTTTTAATAAAAGAAGTAGTGGCTATGGTGGAGCTGGGGGTACAGGGAGAGGTTGGAGATAGTTTTTGGAGATCAAAGTCAATGAAAATAATGTAGATGGAGCACTGAAAGTCCTTAAGCGTAAATTACAAAAAGAAGGTCTTTTTAGAGAAATAAAACGAAGAAAATCTTATGAAAAACCTTCTGAAAAAGAGAAACGCAAACGAAGAGAGGCAAAAAAGGAAAGGATAAAGGCTCTAAGATTTAAGAAAAGTACCTAACATTTAGATAAACCTACAGATTGTTATGAAGAAACTTTTGAAAATTTTGGGTCTGGAAAAAACAGCCCGAATGCTTATGGAGGTGGATATGAAAGCACTTATTGAACTAATGGTGAAGTATCTGGTAGATAAGCCGGAGGAGGTTGCAGTGGCCGAGGTAGACGGAGAAAGAACCGCTATTTTTGAATTGCGTGTTGCTACAAGTGATATTGGGAAGGTTATCGGAAAGCAGGGGAATACAGCGCGAGCAATGAGAACGATACTGAGTGCTGCCGGTGCTAAGCTCAAAAAGCGTTGTGTTCTTGAAATATTGGATTAAACTTAATACTAAAAAACTGAATTTTAATTGCTCAGTCGCTGATTATAGCTTCCCACGTAAGAGATAAAGGAGATTTTTCAAATTAGGAGCTTCTGCTGTGCAGATGGCAACACGGTTCGTTACCACTTATGAATGTGATGCATCAGAGAATTTCAAGCAGACTTACTTAGATTCGAGGAAAGAAGATATTGTAGTTATCAAGAGCCCTGTCGGGATGCCAGGGCGAGCAATTAAGAATGCATTTCTTGACGAAATCAGTCAGGGGAAAAGGAAACCTTTTAAATGCCCTTATCACTGCATCATAACTTGCGATTATAAAAAAAGTTCGTATTGCATTGCCTTCGCCCTCATAAATGCAAAGAAAGGTAATTTTTCACACGGCTTTGCATTTGCCGGAGAGAATGCCCATAGAGCGAAAGAAATTATTTCAGTAAAAGAATTAAAGGAAGGACTGAAACTTGAAAAGAAGCCAAGGATGGTCGTGTACCATGATCTGGACCATCTGGCGGGAACCTGGAGCGATAAGGATTATTCAGAGTTTCAGAAGAAGGTTGCTGATTTCGAAAAGATAGATAAAGATTTATGGTAAGATGTAAACATTAAAAGGTAGATTGATGAAAAGACTTACTCATCTTGATAAAGAAGGCAGGGCAAAGATGGTTGACATCAGTGAAAAGCCCTTAACCCATAGAGAGGCAGTTGTTAAGGGCTCTGTTTATATGAAACCAGAAACCCTGAGACTTATAAAAGATAAAAAGGTCCCAAAAGGTGATGTGCTTTGTGTTTCACGGGTCGCAGGCATAATGGCAGCAAAAAAAACGAGCGAACTTATCCCGATGTGCCACCCGTTGAATATTACCTCAGTAAACATAAACTTCAATCTTGACGGTAAAAAGAATAAATTAGACATAGAGGCGCGCATAAAGATCTTGGGCCAGACAGGGGTCGAGATGGAGGCACTGACCGCTGTTTCCGCAGCCGCTTTAACTATTTATGACATGTGTAAAGCGGTTGATAAAGAAATGGTTATTTCGGACATCATGCTCGTGGAGAAACGAGGCGGCAGAAGTGGAGTATTTAAAAGAAAATGATTACCCTTTTGTCTGATCGAGTCCTTTTTTAGCTTTAACATTCTCCGGATCGAATTTCAGGGCCTTTTCGAATTGGTTGTATGCCCTTTTCTTCATACCTGCCTTGATATAAATCAAGCCTAAGTTAACATAGTGCTCTGCATTATAAGGGTCGAATTTTATTGCCTCGACTAATGCCTCTTCAGCATCCTTCAGCCTGTTCGGAATCTTTGTATAAGACAAGGAAAGGTAGCTCCAGTACTTTGCTCTTTTCGGTTCTAATTTAATTGCCCATTTTAAAGAGTCAACTGCACCCCAGAAGTTCCCCTTTTTAAACTCTTCGATTCCTCGTTTGAACTGTTCTTCTGCTTTCTGGGCATTTGAAACCACTTCTTCCTGTACCTTGCCTGGTGGAATAACATCCTTCTTTCTTTTGCTTTCGTCTTTTAGCATGCTGTAAGCACGTGTTATTGCATCAAAGATTGATGTAAGCTTGTCTTTTATTGAGGGGTCAGCAGAACTGAAATACCTGTCTGGATGAAATTCCCTTGCAAGTCTGTAATAATTCTTCTTGATAGTTTCCCCATCTGAACTTCCATCAACCCCGAGAAGTTCATTTTCACTCAGGCTGTCGAGATTTAAATATATCTCATCCACTCTCCTTCTAAAATCCTCTTCGTCCTCAGGAACAGGTTGTAGTATCTCTTCCGGCGATACCATCTCCTCCACTTCTTCCGGCCTTTCTATTACTTTCTCTTTTTCTATCTCTTTCACTTCGAGTACGCCAATAGACCACAAAACATATAATATCTTCATGGCCTCAAATGAGCCGATCCATGAACTGCTGATTAATTCTTTAATCGTTTTTACTCCATCAATTATGGAGAGCATCTTCCTGTCCTGCTGGCCTAGTTCTATATCCTGAAAAAGGGTTACAGGGTCATTGCTCAGCTTGAGGACAAAGTCTGCATTCGGCAACTCATTCTTGATCCTTGTCCAGTTATCTATCCTTTTAACCCCTTCATATATAAGGTTGCCCATACTCATCTTCAGTGTTATTACCTCCTGTGTAGGTATCTCTCCCTCCACAAATTCATATTCAGCATCTTCAAGCTGGAACAGGCTGTAAATTATCTCCTTTACCTGGTATTTCACACCCCAGAATAGGTCCTTTGGTGTCAGATATCCGAGTTCAATAAGTATAGCGCCCTGCCTTTTACCTGTCTTCTTGAGGATCTCCACAGATGCATCGTACTGTTCCATCGTAATCTTTCCTGCCTTGATAAGCATCTCGCCTAACCTGTCATCTTCATACGTCGATGAAGCAAAAATTGCATCCCCTTTAACCAGATATGCCTTCTTAGTAAACATCGGAGTTTTTATGATTAAGGTACCTGTCTTTCTATTCCTGTTTAAATATGCAAGTACCTTGGGAAGGCTGAAGTTTTTAATATTATCTGCAAGTGATATTTCCATCATGTGTATCTTTTAACCTCAAATCTGTAAAAAATTTCTACCTCCTCATGAGGTAGTATACCTGCCTTCATTTTCGTTATCCTCAATTGTTCTTCCACAGTATCAACTCCCTCAAGGTCAGGCAGCAATAGCCCCCTCCTTTGTCCGCTGACAACAATTATACCGTATTTCCGGGGGTTAAGCTCAGCTATGTCATTTACCTTTTCAGGGCAAGAGAGGACATCAACAGAATAAGTAAGTTCTTCGAGTTCATCTTCCTCTACAGGATGGAACCTGGGATCTTTTGTTGCTGCAGATATAGCATTTATGATAATTTCTGCCCCAATAGATTCACAGGATGGCAAATATGTTCCTATACATCCTCTCAGTTCTCCATGTTTTTTAAGACTGACAAAGACACCTGCCTTTTCATACAATTCACACAAAAGAGGTTCAGTGAGTTTTATAATTCTGCCTTCCCTGACATAAGTCTCTATACTCTTCTTTGCGAGTTCAACAAGGGGGTGCATTTATTTTCCTCTAAGGAGTGTATAGTCGGCAATTTTGGATAGTGCCTTCCTTGCAGGTGAATCAGGAAAAATTGCAAGCTCGTTCTTTGCATCAGCAATAAGGTCCTGCGCTTTTTTAAAAGATAATTCTATTGCATTATATTTCACAAAAAGCTTCAGTATCCTTTTTAAACCGCTCTTTTTGAACCCATTTTTAATTATATCCTTAACCTCTTCTATCTCTGTATCTGCGGCAGTTTTCAACAAGTATATAAGCGGGAGTGTTATCTTGCCTTCTTTAAGATCCTTGCCGAGGCGCTTGCCGAGTTCACCCTCGTTTGCCATATAATCAAGTATGTCATCCGTCATCTGAAATGCAATACCTGTCTTCATTCCGAAACGTGCGAGTGCATTTTCCTTATCTTCAGGCAGAGAACCCAGGATAGCGCCTATTCTGCATGTAGCAGAGATTAAAACAGCTGTTTTTGCAGAAATAATATCAAGATATTCCTCTTCAGTTATATCAGGATCTGCTGTTTTTATAAGTTGAAGGAGCTCTCCTTCTGTCATCCTTGTTGTTGCCTCAGAGAGTGATTCCATTATCCTCTGGCTTTTCTGCATTACAGCAAGCCTCAAGGCATTGGAGTAAAGAAAATCACCAACAAGTATTACAACCTGGTTACCCCATATGGAATGAGCGGGCGATTTGCCTCTTCTTGTCTCAGCACCGTCAATAACATCATCATGCAGAAGGGATGCGGTATGTATTGATTCAATAATCCCTGCAAGGGTTAAATGCGCATCTCCCTTGTAACCTGCTAACTCTGCGCTCAGTATCAGAATCAACGGTCTGAGTCTCTTGCCGCCGCCATCTAAAATGTGTTTTCCGATAAGCGGGATAGTAAAGACAGGGCTCTTGAAGAGGTCTCTGATCCTGTCTTCTATAATCCTTAGTTCCGGCTCATATAATCCAAAAACCTCTTCCAAATTCATCATTAATGGTAGGATAGCTTATGTTTTAAAGTCAAGGGGGTATGGCTTGCTTGAGAGATGATATAATAAGATAAGGTTCTATGGTATGACTATGAAATGGTTCCCCAAGAAAAGGATTGTAGCAGGGTTTGGGTTGTCATTGGCAATTCTGATTACAATTGGCGTTGTCTCGTATAAAAGCGAACTTAAGTATATCGATACCTCCCGTTTGGTGGTAAAAACCCAAATGATTCTCAAAAAGCTTGAGATTGTGCTCACCATGATAACTAATGCCGAGACCGGGCAACGTGGTTACATAATCACCGGAGATGATCGTTATCTGGAGCCATATCATGTTGCTATTGCGAACATTGGTCAAGAAATCAAAAAACTCCGGGGATTGACCTATGATAAACCTATCCAGCAACGCAGGCTCGATGCTCTTGAGCCCCTGCTTGCAGAAAAACTTAAGGGGCTTAAAGAAAGGATAGATTTACGGAAGAACAAGGGATTTGAGGTTGCAGCACAAGAGGTCCGAACAGGTAAGGGAAGGATGGTTATGGACAAAATCCGAAAGCTTATCACTGAGATGGAGGATGACGAGAGAGAGTTGTTGAAACAGAAGACGGCAGAGGCGGAAATAAATGCCCGGCGCATGATTTTTATAATTACTTCTGGAAGCCTTCTGGCTTTTATGATCGTCGCTATAGCAGTCTTTGTTACTTATAGAGAACTCACTTCACGCAAAAGGGCAGAAGAAGCTCTGAAGAAAGCATATGCTGAAATGGAACAAAAAGTCGAAGAGCGCACTACAGAGTTGCATGCGATTAATGAATCTTTACAAAGAGAAATCACTGAGCGCAAGCAAATAGAAGAAAAATTAGAAACTGCATCAAATGAGTGGCGAGCTACCTTTGATTCAGCGACCGATCTGATAATATTTCTTGACAGCGAAATGAGAATTATTAAGACCAATTTTGCTACCACAAAATTTCTTAATAGACCTTTTAACGAAATACTTGGCAAAAATTGCTTCCAACTTTTCCATGGGACAGATAGACCTCTTGCTACATGCCCAACGGATAAAATGAGAATGACAAAGAAACATGAAG
>JBGQLV010000088.1:0-7490 GCA_041500225.1 Thermodesulfovibrionia bacterium
GGATCAGCACGATAAATACCCCGTCCATCCTCGGTTCTATATTCCACAGGCCTTCCAGATGCTGCTGCTTCTCTTGATGCCCTCATAGAAATATCTACAAGTGTTGCCCCAGCCACCGCGCCAAGGGTTGCTCCAATAACACCACCTCTCCATGGATTTCTATGGTCAAGTAATGCTCCTGCAACGCCCCCGACAACTGCGCCGGTTCCAGCACCCTGGGCGTGATATTCTGTGCAGCCGAATACAAACCCCAGCAAAGATACGATCAAGATTAATGAAACAACTTTATTCATACGACCTCCTCCTTATACAATATTTTTTCAGCCAATAGCTTACTAAATTAATAATCTGTCTTTAAGTCATAAATTAAAATAACACCTGTCGACTAAGGCATCTCTTTATCAATAGATTTTTTCTGCTCCAAATGCGTACACTTTTGTGAAACTTTATCAAAAAAAATACAAAATTACAAATCACACAGCAATTTTCTGAAATATTGTTAATTCTTTAAAAAAATCTCTGAGGCCTTCAGGACTATTAATAGGTTCATAGCATACATCCTTAAAACAAGGAATGACACGGCCTTTATCTTCTCCATAAACTATACTCATGTAAGGCCTGAAGAATAAGAAAGCTGTGTCAGTCAGTTCATTCCCGGGTTTTGTTTGTAAAGTAAGTTTAAGTATATTAAAGTATGCGTCCATTGCACAGAAATAATATCCTGAATGGATGCCCATATCTTTTGCCTTTAGAAAAAAAACCTTTAATGCCGTCTCTGCATATTGATTATATTCCTCCTTTTTAGTCATAAAATAAAGTTTAAGCAAAAGTATGACGCTGAGTGAGTTTGCTGATGGGTAAGGGCTATCTTCTATACTTTTTAGTCTTATCCCGAGAATCTCTTCATCTGTATCAAAAAAGCCTCCCTCATCTTTATCCCGGAATTTTTTCATGCATAGTTCCATAAGCTCATCTGCCCGATTAAAATAAGATGGATCTCCTGTTACCTCATATGCAGCGATTAATGCGTCTATTAAATGAATATAATCATCCAGAACTGCCTTAATACCTTCTGTATGAAAAAGCTCATTATTTATGAAATGACTCCTCATAATTTTATTGAGGCTCTTAAGAGAAAATTCCTTTAGCCTCTTATCTTTCAGTACCCTGAAAGCCCTTAGATATGCTGAAATCAGCATTCCATTTAAAGAGGTATAAAATGTTCTGTCAATAAATGGTGACTCTCTTCTATTCCTTTCCTTTAGCAATTTTCCCTTGCCAAGATTTATTATTTCAGAAACTGTTTGCACGTCCTCGCTAATATTCTTAGCAATTTCTTCTGTATCCATTGAAACAAATAATACTTTTTTTGATTTGTCATGGTGCATAGATCCCCTTTCATGAAGAAGGTGAAGGGATAACACACGGTATTCTTCATTATTTAATACTCTCCTGAAATCCTCATCTTTCCATGTAAAATATCCACCTTCATCATCAGGCGTAACATCTGCATCCTGACTTGCATAAAATCCACCTTCAGGATCAGAAAGCACGCTATCAATAAAGTTGATTATTTTTTCTGCGACCTCCTTGAAATATTCGTATCCAAAAACACAATATGCATCAATATAATTCTTTAAAAGCCATGCATTGTCATTCGCCATCTTCTCAAAGTGAGGAACGATCCATGCTTCATCAGTAGAATACCTGTGAAACCCACCTCCAATCTGATCATGAAATCCCCCTTTAGCCATTGACTCAAGGGTCTTTTTTACTGCATATCCAATAGCTTCTTTCTTGGTAAAGAAAAATCTATTTATCAGAAACTCCATAGCCCCAGGCATCGGAAACTTAGGAGATAAGCCAAAGCCGCCATTTTGAGGGTCAAATTGAGAAAGAATGTTTGTTATTGCTTCATTAAGCAAGGATTCGTTTATTTTTCCTCGTAGCATTGGTCTTGGCTTGAGGGAATCCATAAGCCTCTGGCTATATTCAGAAATATCTTCTCTCTTTGAGTTATAAAAATCAGCTACTGCCCTTAACATTTTACTAAATCCCGGACTGCCAAGACTGTCCCTGGGAGGGAAATATGTCCCGCCAAAAAATGGTTTTTTATCCGGCGTTAAGAATACATTGAGGGGCCAACCGCCTCCGGAACCCATAGCAGCAACTGCCTGCTGGTATCTCCTGTCTATATCAGGTCTTTCATCCCTATCGAGTTTTATGTTTATAAAATTTTCATTTAGAAGCTTTATTATCTCTTCATCTTCGAAACATTCCTTTGCCATCACATGACACCAGTGGCACCATATGGCACCTGAACTCAGAAATACAGGCTTATCTTCTTGCTTAGCTGCATCAAATGCCTCATCAGACCATGGATACCAGTCAATCTTCTGATAGGCAGAATGCTTAAGATAAGCAGCTTTTTCCCTGGATAATCTATTCATTTTTTTTTTACTTAAGCCTTGCCTCAACCACTGCCCAGTTAATATTTTTAAAGAACGCCCCAATATAATCTGCCCTCTTAAGGCCGTAATCAAGCATAAAGGCATGCTCAAAGACGTCCATTACCAATACGGGATTGCCCCCTGCAGGATGGGAAACATCATGTTCGTTTACCCAGAAATTAATGAGCTTCCCATTTGTAACGTCTTGATAAAGAACTACCCAGCCAATACCTCTCATTGCCCCTGTTGCCTTGAAGTCCTTTTCCCATGCCTCATAACTGCCAAAATCCTCTGCAATCTTCTTTGTTAAACGTCCGTTTTTATCAAGCGGCGTCTTGCCTCCAAGGTTTTCAAAATAGTGCTCGTGAAGCCTCATTCCGTTGAATTCCCAGCCAAGTCTCCTCTTTACTTCAGCAAATTCTGGAGTACCTGTCTTATCATCTTTAAGCATCTGGCTGAGAATATCCATGACCTTGTTTGTATTTGTAACGTATCCCTGATAAAGGGTAAAGTGATTTTTAAAAAGTGTTTCACTAAATCCCTCCATCCCGATGAGTTTTGAGTAATCCTTTGCAGTGTAAGACATAAATTTTCTCCTTTCTTATGTGTTTATTTCTCTTCTCCTTCAAAGCCCTTCTGTACCAACCTCATCCGCCTTGCCAACTCCCTCAGTGCATCAGCAAGACTCATACCCTTATCTGTCAAATCCCTTATGAACTCTGCCTTTGAAAGCTCGTTTATTATCCTTTCAGCAGACTCATTTCTCAGGCATATATTCACACCTGTCTCTATCTGCTGGGTAATACAGCCTTCTATCTGTTCAGGTGTAAATCTCTTTGAAAGTTCTTTTATCTCTTTTATATCTATGTCCATAAGGAGATTCTTTAACCTATATTGTATATAGTGAAAATTTATAATTTACCCTCTGATATTGAGATCATAAAGGGCCTTGCCAATAAAAAAATCCACCCATGCTATGCCTATGTCCGGTATGGTTGACTTCAACACCCAGTCCTTGAGAGGTATAGATTTTGTTGTCAATTCTGCAATACTAAAATGGGCCATAAAGACTGTACCGTAAATTACTATTAAGCCGTTTAGAAGATAGCCGTAGACAGCGGTCTTCCTTGAGGTAAAAAGTAAAGTGACCAGGATAACATCAATTAAAGGAAAAATAAATGAAAGAAACCTTGTGCTGTCAAAAACAAAAACCCCGGGATTTAATTTGTCAGGAACCATGAAGTTATGGATCCTGTAATGGAGCAATAGCCCAGATACAGCTATCAGAAAAAGTGCGATTAAAAGTATCCTTTTAGTCATTTTGCACCTAAAACTTAAACTTTGCTATATATCCTAGGTATAAGGTCAGCCCTATCACAATGATATGAAGGATCCACCATCCTGGCTTAAATCTCATAAAATATTTAAGCATATTACCTCAAAAGTAAATGGCCGATAGTATACACAATAGCTATCCCTATCAAATGTATCACCCACCAGCCAGCCCTTAAAAACCCTATCTTTCTGGAAAAGCTTTCCTTCTCTGCTGCCATTTTGAGTCTTTCTTACCTATCAAATCCTTTAATTAAGTTTCAGCATTTAATATGCAGAAATATAATATGAAAAGCAAGAGAAATGCCAGGATATAACTTATTGATTTTATTTATATTTCAGAAATGAAGGGAAAAAATTTTCAGGCAAATTGCCTTGCTTTCAGGGCATATTGCCCGAAGCGACATAAAGCGGCAGGATCTTAATTCTCTTTTAGGTAGATAGGAAGATTTCCCAATTTTAAGATTTTGGAAAGAACTTTGATATAATGGTTTATAAATATAGTTTTGCAAAGGTCCTTTTTCTAACGCTATAAAAAGAATGCGTGCATTGTAAAGTTATAAATTTTATGGTAGAAGAAAAAATATATGACTGCATCATCATAGGTGCAGGTCCTGGAGGTCTGCAGGCAGCCATCTACCTGGGAAGATATAACAGAGACGTTCTGCTAATAGACCATGGCGGAGGTAGAACCTATCATGCCAGACAAATCGAGAATTATCTCTCTCATAAATCTATTTCAGGCAAGGAGATTGTAAAAGTTGGTATGGAACAGGCAGAAAATTTCAGTGTTCGGATTGAAAAGTCGCGAGTTACCAGGGTTCTGAAAAAGGATTATTTTGAGGTATATGCCGGAGATAATAAATTTCTCTCAAAATTTGTAATAGTGTCTTCAGGAGTTTATGATAACCTGCCTCCCATAGAAAACATTTACAAATTTTTAGGAACCAGTTTCTTTACATGCATGGATTGTGACGGATACAGAACGACAGGGAAAAAATTGGCAGTAATCGGAAATTCAATACACACTGTCCGTTTAGCCTTTGCCATGAAGGAAATGTTTACCAGGGACATAACACTTATACTTGTATTTTACGAGCCCCCTGAAGACTATAAAGAAGAGCTGAAAAATGAAGGGGTATTACTCGTAAAAGGTAGCCCAGCCAGAATCATCGGCAACGAGAAGATGGAGGCTATAGAGTTTCGGGATGGAAGACGTTTTGAATGCGAGGTTATCATGTCTGACTTTGGCTTTAAACTGAATGATGAATTTCTCTCAGAACTTCAATTGGGAAAAGACAGCCAAGGTTTTAGATATGTGGCTAACCATAATTATGAGTCCTCCTTAAACGGACTTTATATTGTAGGCCCCTTGAACACGGGTAACGACCAGGCTATTATAGCAGCTGGTGAAGGGGCAGTCGCAGCTATAGACATTAAAAAGCGACTTATAAATATTTAGAAGTTAAACGGGATATTGCAGATCAAAGGAGGTGTTACATGCCAGAAGTGGATTTGGGGCAGAACTTTCAGCATCCATTCTGTGAAATATTTGATAGAATCTTAGCATAGGCATGTATTATAAATTATGAAGAAAGGCCAATGAGAGTATATGAATATTAGGGAAAGGACACCGGAGGTTATAAGGAGGTTAAAAAAAGAGTATCCCGAGCTAAAGACAGTCCTTAACTTCAAGAACCCCTTTGAACTTCTTGTTGCTACAATACTTTCTGCACAGACTACAGATACACTTGTTAACAGGGTGACTGAAAACCTTTTTAAAAAATACAAATCTGTTAAAGATTATGCAGATGCCTCTCTTGAGGCACTCCAAAAAGACTTAAGCTCTATAAATTTCTATAAGACTAAGGCCAAAAATATTCAAGGCTCTGCAAAGATGATAGAGGAAAGATTTAATTCAAAGGTTCCAAAACAAATGGAAGAACTCACGAGCCTTCCCGGTGTTGCCCGGAAAACGGCCAACATAATACTTTCCAATGCTTATGGTATTAACGAAGGGATTGCCGTGGATACCCATGTCAGGAGGCTCGCTTACAGACTTGGGCTTACAAAGAACGAAGATCCTGTCAAGATAGAAAAAGACTTGATGCCGTTAACCCCAAAACAAGAATGGGGGAACCTTTCACATCTATTAATATTTCATGGAAGAAAGGTATGCCAGGCAAAAAAGCCTAAGCACCAGGAATGCATCCTTTACGATATTTGTCCGTCGAGAAATATATAAGAAACAAATCATGCATTTGAGATAAACGTAGACTATCAGGATAAAATGAGAAGAAGTTTTTTGTCGATAATTCATTTTCCCATTATGTTGCTTTTAATTTTAGTAGTTTCACGTGTTGATGCTAAAGTCCCTGATATTGTACTAAAACAAAAAAATACAGTTGTCACCATTTATGTTGATGATAAGAATGGAAAGCGCATTGCTTCAGGAAGTGGATTTATTGTTGATCAAAACGGGGTCATCGTAACTAATTGCAACATTATCGTAAAATGGTTTGAAGAAGTGGGGAATACACTCAATGCCGAAATAGAAGGAGGTGTCCATTTCCCTATAGAGGACTTAATCTCCTCTAAATGCGAAAATAATCTTGCTCTATTTAAAATAGAAGCAACAGGACTTCCAGCGGTCAAACTTGCTGCAGACTATAAGCTAATGCAGGGAGAAAGTATTTTTGTTATAGGAAACCAATCAGGTTTCGAAACTACTATTTCAGATGGCTCTATCAGGAGTATTCGTGGGAAAGACAAGCTTATTCAGATTTCTATTCCTGTTACACCGGAAAGGAGCGGAAGCCCTGTATTCAATATAAAAGGCGAAGCTATAGGCGCTGTAACATTTCTGCCTAAAAAAGGTAAAGATCTCAACTTTGCTGTTCCTTTGAAGGGTATCGCAAAACAGCTTGATAGATATAGAAAGCTTAAAAAACAATCAGTAAAAATTGATACGCCCTCTCTCGTTTATATCCCGCGTACAAAACCTTTAACTGAAAGAAAGACGTTGGAAATAATCCCCCCCTGCCCGACAGACGGCAGGCGGGCCCCTTTAGCAAAGGGGGGAAGGGAGGATTATCAAATAAAAAAAGCGGAAAAAGATGCAGACAGCGCCAATGCACATTTTCTCCGTGGGTGTTCCTACGATGAGTTAAATATGTATAAAGAAGCTATAAAAGCATATCAGCAGTCAGTAAAGATTAAACCTGATTTTGCAGAGGCGTATGTTAATCTTGGTGCAACATATTACAAACTCGGCAGATATGCTAATGCTATTGATGCATATAAGCGAGCTATACAAATAAAGCCATCCTCTTCTGTTTACAATAAACTCGGTGCCATTTATATAATTAACGGTAAATATTCAATAGCACGCGATATATTTAAAAAGGCCACAGATATTGACCCAAACGATGCTGTGGCACACTATAATCTTGGAGTTGCTTATTTTCTTAATGGAGAGACGAACGCAGCTTTTAGAGAATACATCCTCCTAAAAGACCTTGATAAAGAACGTGCAAAAAGTTTAGTTGATTTAATTTACTAGCGTAAGAAAGTTTATTATTTAACCCAAAAAATGCAATTCATTCATCTTAAGACAGACATATATGCATAAAAAGCTTTACCAGCAGCACCTTTGTAAGACACATGATATTCAGAGAGCCTGAATATTTTCATCAGTAACGATTGATA
>JBGQLV010000089.1:0-7114 GCA_041500225.1 Thermodesulfovibrionia bacterium
AAAAACCTTTACAAAGCAGAATTTGGATATTCATGGTTATCAATTTGTGATAAATAAAAATATGAGTTTAACTGAATATCAAATGTCTTACAAAGGAGCTGCTGGTAAAACTTTTTCTGCACATATGCCTACTTTAAATTGAATGGATTGCATTTTTAGGGTTAAAATATTTCTATTGGTAAATAGTATTGATTGACACAAAAGAGAATTTTTTATAGTATAAGACGTATTCGATTTTCGGGCGGATAGCTCAGCTGGGAGAGCACAGCCCTTACAAGGCTGGGGTCACAGGTTCAATCCCTGTTCCGCCTACCAACCACAACAGTGATTAGATATTAGTGATCAGTTGTTAGTTTTAAAGACTTCTGATTTTTATACTCACTAAACAACGTTGTGAGTTTTTTATTGGGTTTTACTAATAACTATTTACTAATCACTGATTACCGTCGTTTATGGGGTGGTAGTTCAGCTCGGTTAGAACGCTGGCCTGTCAAGCCAGAGGTCGCGGGTTCAATTCCCGTCCACCCCGCCATTAATTCTTATTTCTTTTTGGCCTTCATCAACCTCTCATATTTTTCGATACCGACACATTCCTTTGCTGCCGGGCACCACTCAAGACATGTAGGCTTCATCTCACGGGATATAGTTCTTTTGCATCCCTTGCACACAATCTCTATTTCATCTGACCATATCTCGGAAACAGTGTCACACCAGAAACACTTTATATTTTCCGGATACGGCGTCCTTATTTCTCTGCTTCCAGGACAACTTTCCTTCAGACCCATAATTATATTTTAAACAGTTTCATATTAATTTTCCAGAAATGTCCTGCATCCTGATCTCTTGCACTATTGTACTGTCCCATAAATAACTTTGCTCAGGTTGTCATTCCTGCGGAAGCAGGAATCCAGTACCATTGCTTCTGGATTCCGGATCGAGTCCGGAATGACAAAAAGCGTAAAGTCATTTACGAGATAAAACCTTTATGTCCTACTTTGAGTTATATATAATCTTCTTAATACCATGACCAAACATCCAAAGATATTTTTTGTAATATTCCTGTGTTCGTCTTCGAGCCTTGCATATGAAATAGCCCTTACAAGGATATTTTCTATCTTTCTCTGGTATCACTTCGCTTTTATGATAATAAGTATCGCGATGCTCGGCATCGGTGCAAGCGGGACAGTTCTGTCTTTGTATACACCGCTTAAAAACCCATCAAAGATTGGAATTTATTCATTATTGCTCGGTATTAGCATATCCATAACTTACATAGTATCAAATCATATTCCCTTTGATCCCGTAAGGCTCTCATGGGACAGGATGCAGTTTTTTTACATAGGAATTTACTGTATAACACTTTCGATACCGTTTTTCTTTACAGGATTGATAGTTGCTGTAGCATTTTCTTCAATGAGCGAAAAATCAGGACTGGTTTATAGTGCAGACCTTATCGGTGCAGGCATTGGCTCAATAGGAGTTCTGTATTTTATGACCATGGCCGGACCTGATAAGACTGTCTTTATAATTTCTTCAATAGCATTATCAGCAGCATTTATCTCTGGTGGAAAAAATCTAAAAATCATTTCATTGACTCTAATGCTTCTAACCCTTTCCCTGTTGGTCTTTCATCCTGCATTTGTCAAACTCAGGATGTCTCCATATAAAGGACTTCAGATAGCACTGAGATATCCTGGTGCAGGGCATCTAAAGACTTATTATAGTCCTTTCTCAAGGATAGACACATTTAAGAGCCCTGCTGTGCGTTTTGCCCCTGGCCTGAGTTTAAGATATCTTGATACGCTTCCTGAGCAGATAGGCTTTTCAATAGACGGAGGTGAAATAAATGCTGTAACAGCATCTGGTGACCGAGCATCCCTGGAATTTCTAAAGTACCTGCCTTCTGCTCTTCCCTACGAGATAAGTAAAAATAATGATGTTTTGATACTCGACTCAAAGGGGGGTCTTCAGTCCCTTGTTGCTGAATATTACGGCGCTTTGAATACATATAAGGTTGAAAGCAACCCTTTATTAATAAAGGTTATACAAAAAGATTTTAATGTATTTTCGGGTGGCATCTATTCTCAGAATTCATGGTCAGGGCTCGGAAGGTCCTGGTTAAAATATAGTGCTAAACATTTTGATATCATCGATATCCCAATGACAGGGACTGCTCCATCAGGTTCATTCGGAATATCAGAAGACTACAGGTTCACTGTCGAGGCGTTTAAAGAATATCTCACCCATCTTAAACATGATGGTATTTTGAGTATAAACCTCTTTATATTGCCACCACAAAGAATAGAATTGAGGATCTTAAATACTGCTAATAAAGCCATGGAAGAGCTTGGGATAAAAGATAATGATATTGAAAAACATATCGCAGCTATTCGAAGCTGGGGAAGTATATGCATTCTCATGAAAAAGTCACCGTTTACCTCAAGCGAGATAGAAGCTATCAAGAGGTTTTCAAAAGATAAGAGGTTTGACCTGATATACTGTCCAGGCATTAAGGAAGGAGAGACTAATATTTACGTCAGAATGCCCTCAAATGAATACTTTACTGCATTTAAAAACATCCTGAATCCCGAAACGCGTGAGCGATTTACAAATACTTATATCTTTGATGTAATGCCTGTTCGTGATGATAATCCGTTTTTTCATTATTATCTCAAACTAAAAAACATCAGTACAATTTATAAAATTATGGGAGAAAAATGGCAGTATTTTATTGAAGAAGGTTATATCCTTCCAGCAGTTTTTATACAGGTGCTGTTTTTAAGTCTTATTCTCATGGTTCTTCCGGTATTTTCAAGAAAACACGGACGGAATATTTCAGGTGTCATCGCGAGAAGTGAAACGACGAAGCGATCTCAAAAGCAAATGCCAAAAAATAATGAAGAGATTGCTTCGGCTGTGCCTCGCAATGACAGAGGAATTGGGCTTCTACCCTATTTTGCCTTTCTCGGGACTGGATTTATGTTTGTTGAGGTATCCATGGTCCAGGGAATGATCTTTCTTCTTGAAAACCCATCCTATGCAGTTGCGACTGTCCTTGCATCAATACTGATAAGCTCAGGTACCGGAAGTCTATTAAGTTATAGGGTGATAGGCTTAAGGAGCCCTGCTGTAACCATTGTGATTTCATTGCTTATTATTGCATACAGCATGTTTCTCCCGGCTATCTCTGATAACATTTCTCCATATCCAATGTCAGTTAAGATTCTTTTAGCATTCTTAATCCTTATGCCACTCGGACTTTTCATGGGCATTCCCTTTCCCACAGGTCTGAAAATCCTCGGTGGAAAGAATAAATCATTAATTCCGTGGGCATGGGCGATAAACGGTTGCCTCTCAGTGCTCGCACCTATTGTGACTATTATGCTCGCAATAGTCATCGGGTTTAAAATAGTCCTGTGGATAGGGGCATTAACCTATGCGATGGCTTTCTTTACACTGCGGAGGTTTTTGAAAAAATCAACATAGCCCATTTACTAATAAGTTCATAAGTAAGGATCATTACCGTCATTCCTGCCCCGTATCAAAGCACGGGATAAACTCCAGCAGGAATCCAGTGTATTATTGAGTGATGAAAGCAAATTCTGGATTCCGGGTCAAGCCCGGAATGACGAAACGAATGCAAGAATGTAGAACAATATAAAAATTAATAGTATCTATTGCCTTCTCTTTTCAGTTTCCCCGATCAGCGGCACAAATACCACAGACCCTATCTGCTCTATATCAAGCTCGCCCTTCTTCTTTGTCGCAAGGGTTAAGGTCTGATGATAGACCGTGCTTCCAAGGGGGATAATGAGCCTTCCGCCTTCTTTAAGTTGCTTAATTAAAGGTGGGGGGATATGGTTGGCAGCAGCAGTTATGATTATTGCATCAAAAGGTGCATATTCATCCCATCCAAAATAGCCATCAGCGTATTTCACCTTCACGTTCTTATAACCAAGATCTTTAAGCCTCTTAGATGCCATGTCTGCAAGAGACTTTCTTATTTCTATTGTATACACTTCTTTAACCATCTCAGCCAAGACTGCTGCCTGGTAACCAGAGCCTGTACCTATCTCAAGAACCCTGTCAGCCGGCTTTAATCTTAATGACTCTGTCATCAGGGCAACGACGTAGGGCTGAGATATTGTCTGCCCTTCTCCAATTGGTAGTGGATAATCCGCATACGCCCTGTCCCTTAGATTCTCATCCACAAAAAGGTGCCTCGGAATCCTCCCCATCACATCGAGCACCTTTTTATTCTTTATACCCCTGCCCTTTATATCATTCTCTACCATGGCCTGTCGTTGCGACCCGGTTTCGAGGCGTTTCTGCATATAAGGGTCTGCTGCAAAAAGACATGTTGCTGAAAATAATAGAACAGCTATTAAAAAGACTCTCTTTAAATATGAATTGATTTCTTTGTCAAATTTTTTATAATTGCTTGTCACAAATCGTCTCCTTCTTAAAGAAAGATACAGGACAATTATATGCTAACATTCATCACCCTTTCAGAAAAAATATTTAAATAGGCTTCATAAGGTTATGCTATAATAGCAAAAATAAGAGTTAAGGATTCTTTATGGATTTCTTCGGGTCTATTAACAGTATTATTGCATTTTTTCAGAATAATCTCTTCATTGCCATTGCTGCCGCAATACTACTCATTTTTTTGCTTTACCGAAAACCCAAACTCTTCCTTACCATCTTTTTCATTGCCCTGGTTCTATCTGGAGTATTTTATCTGATCTCAACCCTGTCTTCTACAGGGGTATCTCATAAGGGGAAGATACTTCAGAAAGGAGATGTACCCTGAAGATTATATCTACTGATGTTCAGGTTTATTGAAAAAGCTTGCAGAAAGCATTATCCGGGCAAAAGTTGACCTTTTAAAGCGGCATGCATGCTTTTGGATTTAAATCAAGCCCTGCGATATTTTTTGTTTTGAGGTAGTGATATCCGGCTGCTGCAATCATAGCTGCATTGTCTGTGCACAATGATATAGATGGTATAAATATTTCTACTTCCTTTTCCTTTCCCATCTTCTTCATTTTTTTCCTGAGTTCGCTGTTTGAAGCCACCCCACCTGTAAGCGTAACCTTTTTAATGCGCTCTTTTTTAATCGCCCATTCTGTTTTTCTCACAAGCACATCAACAATGGATGCCTGGAAGGATGCAGCGATGTCGTTAATTAATTCAGAATTCAGAATGCGGAATTCGGAATTTGACTTCTGACTTCTGACTTCTGACTTTGAAAAATTCAATACCGCTGTTTTCAATCCGCTGAAGCTGAAATCAAAGGATTCCGGCAGATATGCCCTTGGAAAATCTATAGCCTTTGGATTTCCATCCTGTGCAAGTTTCTCAATTACAGGGCCGCCAGGATATCCGAGGCCGAGAAGCTTTGAGACCTTATCATATGCTTCACCTGCTGCGTCATCCCTCGTCCTGCCGAGTTCTTTATATTTACCAAAGCCGTCAACCCGGTAAAGGCATGTATGGCCACCTGATACAATGAGAGCAATGAATGGAAAGGACGGTTTCGACCCCTCAAGGAATGATGAGAATATGTGGCCTTCAAGATGATTCACTGCGAGAAGCGGGAGTTGTTTTGAATAGCATACAGCCTTTGCAAAAGAACAACCTACAAGCAAAGATCCTATCAGACCTGGGCCGTGGCATACAGCAACACCGGATAAGTCTTCAAGTCTAACACCGGCAATCTTCAGAGCCTCATTAACGACAGGCCATATCATCTCGATGTGCCGACGGGATGCAAGCTCAGGGACAATACCGCCATATTTTTTATGTATCTCTGACTGACTGGAGATAATGTTAGAGATTATTTTTGTGCCATTTTCGACTACAGAGGCTGATGTATCATCACATGACGTATCTATACCAAGGATTAACATTGGCCTTACGGATTATGCTCATATATGGTTACGTCCTTTGGTAAAGAAGGTTCAAAAAATTTGTCTTCCAAGCCTGTATTAATTTTTATATCCATCAGTGTTATCTCTATTCTGTTTGAATGAGTATCGTTTATGGTGAAGGAACTTATCGGGAATTCACCTTCTGAAGGCTCGATTTCTATAAAGAGTATGCCTTCAAGAGGCTTTTTCGGTTTCAGGATCAGCCTGCTGCTTTTTTTCGATACATTGAACTCTTCCTGAATATTTCCAAATCCGCTCAAAAGGGCTATTGGTGCCTGTCCATATGTATCCCTGTCAAATTTACCCCTGAATGCCTGTTTTTCTTTTTCCTGATAGATGATTATCTCGCCATTATTAATCAAAACCTCCGGAGCCGTCTCACCCTTATAATCCCACTTCATCTTCATCGGCCTTTTTATAAAGAACCGGCCTTTATATGTATCAGTGCGCTTCAAGTCCTTTATATGGCTTTTCTGGATAAAATTCCCGCTTATGTCTTTAATGTCCTCATATGCCTTTTGGATTTTTTTAATGTCCTCCCCAACGGATGCGGCAACAACAGGGCTGATAAAAAGTAAGAAATAAAAGGTGAAAAGTGAAAACCCCAAAACCATGAAAGGCAGGAGATTATGTTTAAGATGCATACTAATCACATTTTTAATTATTTTATTTTTTTCCATAATCTTTGAAAGAATAAAGCCTCCTGTATTTTTGATTTTAGATAAGCATACCACATAGAAAATTCCATTGACAATACAATTGCCTGTTTTCCGTGTATTTCGATATTTTATACTACAAAATATTAACCCGAAAACTGCATTTGTCTGGAAAATATGGTAGGCATATATACAGAAAAACCTTTACAAAGCAGGATTTAGATATTCATTGTTATCAATTTGTGATAAATAAAAATATGAGCTTAACCCGCCATAGGCGGGTTAACTGGATACCAAATGTCTTACAAAGGAGCTGCTGGTAAAGCTTTTTCTGCACATATGCCTGCTTAAAATCGAATGAATTGCATTTTCGGGTTAATAATTTTGCTACAGTTGAAATGTATATTGAACGCGTTCAGATACATATGAGACAGAAATAAGTTAAAACAGAGGGGTAACTTTTAGGCGATAGGAGGGCCTCTCTATGATCGTGTTCAGCATTGCAAAGGGATTTCACCGAGTTTC
>JBGQLV010000090.1:0-7021 GCA_041500225.1 Thermodesulfovibrionia bacterium
AGCCTACAGGATAAAGTACAACACCTATAGGCCGCATGAGGCGCTGGGATATGATGTCCCGGTTAATTATTATAAACTTGAAAACCTGGTAGGACTAACTTTAAACTCGAGATAGTTGTTCCGAATTTGTCGAGCAGGACATTTTAAACCGGCAAGAAGCATTAGATAAGATGAAGGATTTTAAAAAAATACCATGCCTTGTAAACAGTCTTGAAAGGGAAAAGAGGATAATATACGCATTTGAAGGTATCAAATGCCCGACCGTTAAATAAACTCCCAAGACTATCGGCGATAGTTATTTATGTATTACGCCTTGGTTCAATCAGTCAGCAAGATCAGCCTCCACTTATATCACTCATAAAACAGAATGTAACTTTTGTCTCTGCTCTCAAATAGACATTCAAGCCAATCTTTGATTTTTTGTCTCTAATTTTTCTTGACAACTCTCTACTATTTACTGTATCCTTTTTAGCTTAAGAATAATAATTAGAAGGGGGGTAGAGAATTGAATGCTTTAGGCACCCATCTTTTAATAGAATTGAAGGAGTGTAATCCTGAAATTCTGAAGAGCCTTGAGAAAGTAAGAAGCATAATGGTTTCAGCAGCAAAAGAAGCAAAGGCAACAATAATAGATATTTCCTTCCGTGAGTTCAATCCTTTTGGTATCAGCGGCCTGATTGTTATTGCAGAATCGCATCTCACGATTCATACATGGCCGGAGTATGGTTATGCGGCTGTGGATATATTTACATGCGGCGATGTTATAAAACCGGAAATAGCAGCCTCATATATTATAAAGCACCTTGAATGCAATAATCCTTCTATTGTAGAAATGAAAAGAGGGCTGCTTTCGCACAAAAACAAGAAACTACCACATAAGGTTTCTGCAGCCTCTACCTCTGATACTGAATTTTATCAAGCAATAACAAGTTAGAGTTAGCAATAATTCTATTTTTCATCTTTATTTGTCAGGGCTGCAATACCTGGTAGTTCTTTTCCTTCAAGCAGTTGGAGAGATGCCCCTCCACCTGTTGATATAAACGACATTGCATCAGATACGCCTGCCCTGTGTACAGCAAGGTCAGTATCACCGCCGCCAACAATAGTAAGTGCGTATGCATCTGCAACTGCACGGGCAATAGCATATGTTCCCCGCGAAAATGCATCAATCTCGAATATACCCATCGGTCCGTTCCAGAGGATAGTCTTTGCATCCTGGATTGCCTCTGAAAAAAGTTTGGCAGAGGCAGGGCCGATATCAAGTGCCCTCCATCCTTTTGGAATCTCGAGGGTTGGCACTGTCTTTGTTTCTGTACCGGGCTCGATGCTCTGGGCAATCACACAGTCTACAGGCAGATAAAACTTTATACCCATCCCTTTTAGCTTTTTCCTTATACGCTGTGCTGTCTCAAGCATATCATCTTCAACAAGGGAATTTCCAACCTCGTAGCCCATGGCCTTTATAAAGGTATAAGCCATACCGCCGCCTACTATAACCTTATCAACCTTATCACCAAGATTTTCAAGAACGCCAATCTTACCTGAAACCTTTACACCGCCCAAAATAGCGACAAAGGGCCTTACCGGGTTAACTATCATTCCCTTAAGGTATTCAATCTCCTTTTTTAATAGAAACCCTGCTGCTGATGTAAGAAACCGTGTTATACCGACTATAGATGCGTGTACCCTGTGAGCAGTCCCGAACGCATCATTTACATATACATCTGCAAGCCTTGATAAGGCACGTGCAAACTCCTCATCGTTTTCTTCTTCCCCTGGATGATACCTGAGGTTTTCAAGGAGAAGTACATCACCCTCCTTCATCTTTGATACAAGACCCTCTGCCTGGCTGCCAATACAATCAGGCGAAAAAACAACCTCTTTGTTAAGAAGCCTCTGAAGTCTCTTTGCAACAGGGGCAAGGCTGAGCCTCGGGTCTTTTTTACCTTTTGGTCTTCCGAAGTGGGATGAGAGTATAACCTTCGCCCCTTCATCAATAGCATAATTTATAGTAGGAAGAGTCGAGCGAATCCTCCTGTCATCGGTAATCATCAGATTATCATCGAGCGGCACATTAAAATCAGACCTTACAAAGACCCTCTTACCCTTAATATTGAGGTCTTCTATTGTAAGTTTATTAAATATATCTTTAATCGGAACAGGACTGTTAGCATTCTTCTTTATCATGATCAGACCCTTTTAATAATGTAAAGTATGAGGTCCCTGATACGTGAACTATAACCCCACTCATTATCATACCATGCAAGAACCTTTACCATACTTCCCCCGAGGACCATTGTCAGTGTTGCATCTACGATAGATGAGTGTTCATCATCATTGAAATCAGCTGATACGAGAGGTTCTTCTGAATACTTAAGGATTCCCTTCATTGGTCCTTCAGCCGCCTTTTTCAGTGCAGCATTAATCTCTTCTACTGTAACGTCCCTTGCCAGTTCAGCAACAAGGTCTACAACAGATACATTCGGAGTAGGGACCCTTATAGACATCCCGTTAAGCTTACCTTTTAGTTCCGGCAATACAAGTCCAACAGCCTTTGCTGCACCGGTTGTCGTCGGAATCATGTTCAGGGCAGCTGCCCTCGCCCTCCGCAGGTCCTTATGAGGAAGGTCAAGTATCCTCTGGTCATTTGTATAAGAGTGTATTGTTGTCATCAGCCCTTTTATTATCCCAAATTCGTTGTGTAAGACCTTGGCAATAGGTGCAAGACAGTTTGTTGTGCATGACGCATTTGAAATAATCTTATGTTTTGCTGGGTCTATTATTTCCTCATTCACGCCCATGCATACTGTTGCGTCAGGTTCCTTGGCAGGTGCCGAAATAATCACCCACTTTGCACCAGCATCTAAATGCATTGCAGCAGACGATCTGTCTGTAAACATTCCGGTTGACTCAACAACAATATCTACTTTCAGGTCCTTCCATGGCAGTTTTTCGGGTTCTGTAACAGCAAATACTTTTATTTCTTTCCCATCAACTGTTATGCTTCCGATACCTGTCTTTACGTCAGCATCAAATATGCCATGCACAGAGTCGTACCTAAGGAGATGAGCAAGGGTCTTTGCATCAGTAAGGTCATTAATAGCAACAATCTCAAATTCCTTATATCCACTGCTTGCCCTTAAAAAATTCCTTCCTATTCTTCCAAAGCCGTTTATTGCAACACGCAATGACATAAAAACCTCCTGTAAAAAAATTTCTTCCGACTCAGACAGACCTGTCAAAGACGGAAAAGCTATTGATAACCACTCCTGTTAGGAGTTTTGGATAAAAATACGTTGATTTTGGCGGCATCCTTACTGATGATAAGGCTGCCTTTTCAACATCCTCAACTTTTGTAGGATTAAGGAAAAAGGCTGCATCAAACTGCCCACTTCTAACTTTATCAAGTGCCTTGTTTATATCCATCTCATATCCTATATCAGTTACTTCAACTATCTTCCTAAGTACCAACTCATGCAGTATAATCACGTCTATCTCTCTAAGGTCAGGATGGACCTCTGATAAGTTACCTTCTTTATATTTAAGTATATACCAGACCTCATCCCTATCCTTGAAAAAACCAAAGACACGCCTTCTGCCTGATATTATCTTTGCAATATCAAAATTTGCTTTTACAGGCTCAAAATCAAAATGCTCAGAAAGCACTTTGCTTACATCTCCCGAAATATCCTTTACAAGCCTGTGGGCTGGGAGTATTGTTAGACCATCATCTAACATATTTGCAAGAAACATAAGTACATAGTCAAAAGGCTCAGTGCCTGTAGAAGTCGGGATTGACTCGCAACGAGATGACCTCTTTCTATCCATCTCCTTCTTATACTCAAGTGCTGTTTCATATCTGTGGTGTCCGTCAGCAATAAAAATAACCTTGTCTTCAAGTTCTTTTTTTATAACCTCTATATCCTTTCTTTCATCAATCTGCCATAGTCTGTGAACAGCCCCGGCAGCATCCTTTGACTCAATATATGGTTTTGTCATGGCGATTCTTGAAAGTATAGTCGATAGCTGTTTCTCTGCACTCTTATAGAGTGAGAATATCGGGCTTATGTTTGCCTCACATGACCTCAGGAGGTTTAACCTGTCCTGTTTAGGATTAGAGTAAGTACACTCATGAGGATGGATACTACCTTTACCTAACTCCTCGAGTTTTACAAGCCCAAGGAATCCTAAGAGCCGTTTTTTTCCCTCATTTATTCTGTAAGACATTTCATATATATAAAATGAAGGCTTTTCGCTGCGGATAAGTATTTTGTCATTTATCCATGACTCGAGATATCTTCTT
Organism: Thermodesulfovibrionia bacterium; assembly: GCA_041500225.1. Taxonomy (GTDB): domain Bacteria; phylum Nitrospirota; class Thermodesulfovibrionia; order Thermodesulfovibrionales; family SM23-35; genus 0-14-3-00-41-53. Next base: position 4,304 of record JBGQLV010000090.1, read on the forward strand.
GCCCTTGTATATCTATTATCAGTTTCGCTGTCTTCGGGCTGTTCCTTACCAAAATCTATCCTGACGATATTATAAGGGCTTTTTCTATATAACTCTTCTTTGTATTCGGGCGTTATGATATCATACGGAGGAGCCAATACATCCTCCATAGATACCTTAGAAACATTGTAAAGGATTCCCCTGAAAGGGACTATTTCAGCCATTATTATAAGTTCCGTTGAATTAAATTAGTAGAAAAGAATGTAATTATTTTAGCATGGTATAAATACTAAATTCAAATTAAACGTGTGGTGAGTCTTTTGTTTTTGGTTATACATTTTTTCTTGTCAAAAAAAAACATTTTAAGGTCTAATATTAAGCAACTATTCTCCTGATAAAGCCAAACCCTTTTTAAAAAGGGGGCGGAAAGCAACGGGGGCTGACCAAGCTTCAGGATGGCCTCCACCTCAGGCAGATGCTGAAAGTAAAACCTTCTGTAGCTCAGCCCCTCATAGCGCTTCCTTAGCTGTAGCCTTTATTACTTCCTTTATACTCCTATCAATAACCTGTGGAAGATAGGGAATATCCAAGTTTAAAAATCCAGATGTTATCATAGAAACAGCGTCTTCCCGTGATATTCCCCTCGACATTAAATACTCAACCTGTTCTTCTGAAATAGGACCTATGGAAGCCTCATGCGAAAGTTCAGCTTTAATTGCGCCGTCAGATATCAACTGAGGTATGGCATAAATCTTTCCAGCTTTGGAAAACAAGATTCCACGGCAGTCAAGGTGTGCTATGCAATAACCCTTGGTCTTAGCTATCAGGTCTCCTCTGGAATAAATCACACTCTCATCATCAGCTATAGTCCTTGCAGTAGATTCACCTCTTGTATTCTCTCCTTCAAGGACTATTCTTGAACCAAGGTCGATATTTGAATCTTTGAGTCCGTATACAACAGTGTTAAACTTTGCAGAAGCCCTGTCCCCTTTCAGATAAGCTACAGGGAATGCTTGAACTGACTTAACACTCTTTAAAAGGACATAATTGCTCACAAACATACCGTCCTCTTCAACAATTACTGCTGTTCTTGGCCTTACATGAAAGTTATCTGCCCAATTATGAATCATTGTAAAGAAAAGTTTGCCGCCCTTCTTCACATAGAACTCAGAAACACCTATGTGTATCCCCTCGGCGTCGCTCTTAGATAAAGTACAGCCGGTTATCACCTGAAGTTCTGCGCCCTCTTCCACAATGATTATATTGTGAACATTTTGACTTACAAAATTTTCTTCAACTAACAGGCATGCCTGTACTGGATACTCTGGTTTTTGATGGGGGAAGACCCTTATGAAATATCCGTGAGTCCAATTTAGCTCTGCCTGAGCGGTATATTTGTCCTGATCTACAGGAACAATCTTCCAGTAATAGTCCTCGAGCCAATCATATCTGTTGCAGGCATCGGTAGTACTCATGATTTCAAGCTTACCCTTGTATGCTTTATTGAGACTCTCATAAACTACAGAGTGATCAACTTGAAGGAATGTTCCTGATCTTACCTCTTCCGTAACATCAATTCCTGACAAAGTGGCAGCTTCTATAGCCTGACGAGATAAACTCTCAAGACTCTCTATTTTCCCTTTTTCGAAATATCGGTGGTATCGTAAAAGGTCTATATCAGGACCAAGAGCTGCTTTTTTTTCTTTTGCCTTTTCAGCTCTTTCCCTTATATCAGAAAGGTATGTTTTGTTTATCGACATTCAACACACCTCCTGTACCCAGACTTTTTAATTTCAGAAAGAATATCCTTGGGATTTCCCTGGCAGACTATCTTTCCATCAAGAAAGATACAACCCCTATCACCATTTACGAAATCAAGTATGTACCCAGTATGGGTTATGATCATAGCACTTCTCTTTGGGTCCTTAACCTTATCCTTCCCAAGGAGTGTATTTATAGACTCACCGACAAGAGCGATGTTCTCCATGTCAACGCCAGATTCCGGCTCGTCAATAAGGACCAGGTCAGGCCTCTGTGCCATAAGCTGGAGAAGCTCTGAACGCTTCATCTCGCCACCAGAAAAACCGTCATTAAGATTTCTGTCCAGATGTCCTAAGAGATTAAGTTTTTCTGAAAAATCATGAATCCTTTCTTTATCAACCTTATCATCAGATATTACTTCAATAATCCTTCTTAAAGTAACACCCCTGACAGTAGGAGGTCTCTGAAAAGAAACACCGAGACCAATCTGTGCTCTTTCATAGACATCTTTATCTGTTATATCCTCTCCTTTAAAATATATTTTCCCCTGTTCTACCTTATATTTAGGAAATCCCATTATGGTCATAATGAAGGTTGTTTTACCAGCACCGTTGGGCCCGAAAAGTACATGAACCTCGCCATAATTTATTGAAAAGTTAACACCTTTCAAAATCTGTCTGTCATCAACAGAGACCCATAGGTCTTCTATCCTTAACATCTCTTGCATAATTTACCCCTCCTTTCAAAGGATATACATTATTATATATTCATAATAATATATTGATAAAGTAAAATAAATTCTTTAACCCGAAAACTGCATTTATCTGATGACCAAAGCAGGCATATACGCAGAAAAACCTTTACAAAGCAGAATTGGGTTATTCAATGTTATCAATCGTTACTGATGAAAATATTCAGGCTCTCTGAATATCATGTGTCTTACAAAGGTGCTGCTGGTAAAGCTTTTTCTGCATATAT
>JBGQLV010000091.1:0-7010 GCA_041500225.1 Thermodesulfovibrionia bacterium
AAAAGGATGGAGAAACTGGGGAGAAAAGTACGGAGAAAATACTGAGGGAGGTCGGAGAAAAGGTCGGAGAAAAGGTCGGAGAAAAATTGACTAAAAACCGTCAAAAAATAATAGACTACATGCTACAAAATAAAAATATATCTGCAAAGGAATTAGCTGAATTAGTCGGAATCTCCCAAAGAAAGATGGAGGAAAATATTTCATGGTTAAAAGAAAAAGAATTGATTAAACGCATCGGTCCCGACAAAGGCGGTTATTGGGAGATAGTGAATGGCTAAACTCCAAAAACTTGAACTCACATGGATAGGCAAGGAAAATCAGCCGAGGCTGGAGCCACATTTGGAGAATTAGGATTTACAGGCGAAACCTTCATAGGAAGGGCGTTTTGAAAAAAGAAATCACAGATGTAACCTTTGAGTACAAGGGCAAGACCGTAATAATCCCTCACTATATCGCTTACAGGTGCGATGCTTGTGTATAGACTTTGGCATAGAGTAAACAAACAAATTGCTGCCTAAATAGCTTAATAAGAAAACCCGATAACTTCCTGTCAGTTTTATCTCCTTGATTGTGATAACAATGCAGACTATACATAGAAAGATGGATTTTGAGCGGTTTCAGACATATCTCACTTTCTCACAGAAGTCAGCAGTTATTGGAAAGCTGATTGTTTCGAGGATTATAATAGGAAAGCGTTACAAAGGCAGATACGCAGACCAAAAAATAACCGCAAGATTAAAGACCTGACCCCATCGCCACTGCGGACTTGAACCTTTAACCTTTCTCGAAAGCAACTTAAGTGCCCGTTTATGGCGGCCAAGCCCTAAATAGTAGTTACATCAAAGGGAGTAATAAGCTTATACAGTGATTCAATATCCCTTGATTTGACCCTGAACTGACTTCTTCTTTTTGTTTTTTTCTTTTTAGGGTCTGAAGCATTTTCGAGCTTTATGCCAGGATCATAATATACTTTCCCATCAGCAAATGCAGCAAGGAGTCTCAGAAAATCTGTGCCTTCACACAGCCTGATCACATTCCCGTAAGAATACTGAAGATGAGGCGTGTTTCTTTTCATCGATGGTACGTAAACAGCCTGATTGTGTTTCCTGTTCCAGTGGTTTAACAGATCCGCAAAAAACCATGCTGCAGCAATTTCCCCCCCGTTCTTTACAAGCGCGACAGATCCGTTTTCATCAATTATTTTTCTTTTCTCCTGATCATAGCCCAAAAGTTTCAGGCTCAAACCAGTTGAAGGATGCAGTTTATCTATAAGGTGAATCCCTCCAAAGTTGTATCGGTCCGCTCTTCCTGCTTTGTCGGCATAACCGTATTTAATTATGAATGCCTCTACGCCATTATCTCTGTAATAGCCACCTTTTGGCTCGGGAGTCATAAGTGTCAGTATGCCACTCTCATAATTATTAAATTTGGCTACGTGATGTTGTTTGACTTCCCATCCGAGAAAATCGGGGTCTGAAATCCCATTAGGAATGATACCAAGTTCTGCCTCAAGTGTGTATCCACCACAGTTTGGAGCCAGACATGGCAGTATATGTTTATGGCTGTCAAGTCTCTTTGAGTCTATCCAGCCAGCCTTGTTAATCCTCTTTAATTCTCTTAGCAGTACTGCTTTTGGATTAACTATCAGAGTTTCACCGGAGATAAGTATTTCGTTAAAAACTCCCACCAGCGGCAGATCTTTGAATACCGAAAATTCCAATGCAAGTTTGCTATTAGGCGCCACAACATGACCAAATATCTGTCCATCCGGCCTGATCCCAAAAAATAATAATCGGCCCGCCATTCTGGAGGTCATCAGTTCTGAAGGAGCGTTGCGACATCCCTTAAGAAACCCGGAAAATCGTACTTCAGGGTATTGTGGATAGAGAATCAGCTTGGCTTCAGGGGCAGGATATTCGTATCCGGCAGAATCAACCCATGCAAATCTCATGTAAGCCTTGAACAGACCATTTTTATCGGGTTGAATCCGAAGATTCGGGAAAAAATTAATAGACTCAAATCCCATTCCAAGATAAACCTGGTTTTTTGAGTTGTCATTATCAGCAAGTTTCTTGACAAGAATGCGAAAACAGCCTTTTTCTGAGAGAATGGATACCAGTTTTGAGAGAGGTGAGTTTTGATCGCCAGCCATACCTAATTTTCCTATAATGACCTTCCTGTTTTATCCCCGAAGTTCACAGTATTTCTTCCGTGAGTATAACCATTTAGCAACTTTGGTGACAATCCAGTCTATTTCTTTTTCCCTTTTTTTCCCAGCACCGCGAAAAGAACACTCCCAGATTATAGAAATCCGCCATCCCATATTTTTCAATGCCGCAATAGTTAAATGGTCTTTTTCTTTATTCCGCAAAAGTTTTTTTTGCCAGAATTCAATTCTTGAGGAGGGCCATTTAAAAAGCACACAATCATGTACATGCCAAAAACAGCCATGAATAAATATGACTGCTCTATAACGGGGCAAGATTATGTCTGGTTTTCCGGGGAGATTGTTATCATGCAAGCGGTATCTGAAGCCAAGAGCAAAAAGTTTTTTCCTTATCTCTAATTCATGTCTGGTGTCTTTGCTCCTGATGCCAGCCATCATCCGGCTGCGTGTGGACGCATCTACAATGTCTGCCATAAATCATTATAAACTATTCAGGCAGGCTTTCTGTTGGATAAGAAGGGGCTACAGGCTTTGACAAGCTCTCCTGCCACTGCCGAAACAACAGGAACAGCAACAGAATTACCAAACTGTCTGTATGCCTGTGTATCAGAAACAGGAATTTTAAAGCTGTCGTCAAAACCCATAAGTCTTGCACACTCACGGGGTGTAAGTCGACGGGGATTGGAATTTGGCACTTTTATAAGTATCTCTGAACCATCCTTGTAGTATCTGGCACTTAAGGTGCGTGCAACAGATTTGCCGTCAAAAAGGCCATAGCCGAACCCATTACCTTTTTGTCTGTGTTTTTCTGCATAGTCTTGGAGATATTGCCACAGTTTGTTAGTAAGAATATATTTTGAGTCAACTTTTCTTTCGAAGATTTTACTTAAGGTAATCTTCTTCTTGGGGGGAACCGGAAAACTGAACTTCGGCTCATCGCCAAAAATTTTTCTGTCGAACCCCACAATGAAAAGTCTCTCGCGGTGCTGCGGAAGGTAATGCCTTGCATCAATTATATCAGCAAAAACCTTATAGCCGAGATCTTTCAGGGTTCCTTCTATCACCTTGTAAGTATTTCCCCCGTCATGTCCCTTTAAATTTTTTACATTTTCAAGCATGAAGGCTTTCGGTCTCTTTTTCTCAAGTATTTCAGCTATTTTGAAGAATAACGTGCCCTGTGTCTTGTCTTTGAATCCATGTTCCCTGCCGAGACTTTTCTTTTTGGACACACCGGCGATTGAAAAAGGCTGACAGGGAAACCCGGCAGTGAGAAGTTCATGATCAGGTATTTCTCCAAGTTCAATTTTATTGATATCGCCTTGGGGAATTTCACCAAAATTCTCAAAATATGTTTTCTGGCTCCAACGATCCCATTCCGATGAAAATACACATTTACCACCATTTGCTTCGAAAGCTGTTCGGATGCCCCCAATCCCTGCAAACAGGTCGATAAAAGTAAATTTGTATTCCTTGTTTCCTGACTGAGGACTTTTGAATGCGAAATACGGCTGCGTATCTTCCGCAACCATCATTATGGATTTTTCAACAAATTCCTGAATGCTGTAATTATATTCTTTGGCTTTTTTGAGCAGCTTCTTGTGTGTATTTGGATTTAGCTTTATATGTATCTGCGGCATTTTCACCTCTGGGAATATTATATACCAAAATATACCCAGAGACAACAGATTTTGTCAATGTTTAATAATCAGCGGTAGTGGGTCATTTTGAATTTTTATTGACATTTTTCTTAAGGAGAGTAAAACTATGACCTAAGTTTTAAGTAAAAGAGATCTCAATATCATGACCGTTACAATAGCTATTGTGTGCAGCGATGGTGTAGTTATTGGCGCTGACAGAAAAGTTACTATGTCGCGCGGCACAAGAATAAAATCACTTGAACAAAAAATCTATACTTTGTCATTTCGGGATGGCAAAAAACTGTTGATTTGTGGAGCTGGAAGCACTGACCAGGTAAGAAGAGCCATGTTCGAGATTAATCCTGTTACTTTAGACACCATGGATTGTAATGCGTACAGAGATATGGTAGAAAGTACTATTGCGCGGTTGCGATGGAAATTGTCTGAAAGAAATCTTATATATGATGCAACTTTGCTTTTCGGGATGATTGATGCACATAAGCCAGTCATAGGACATATTACCTCCTCCGGTCTTGTAGAACTAAAATACGAAGGATATTTTACCGAGGGCATTGCAGCACCTTATGCTGAAATAGTGCTTAAGGATAGCTATTCAAAAGATATGAGCGTAGATGATGCAAAACTCATTGTCGGGGGACTTATTGAAAAAATAGGCAAGGTCGATAATGATGTTGAAGGTATGGATGTTTTTTATATGGCGTCAACCGATGAACGGATTGATGGGTTAACTTGGGAAGAAAGACAAGCAGTAATCTCAGAGGATAGTTTTTCTTTTGATTTTAAACGCAACTTAGAAAATGTAAAAAGTAATGTTGAATATTGGAAGAATCTCTTAAAAAAACCTGAAAAAGAAGAGCAACACAAGGAGCCAGAGCAACCTACTGAGCCAACAGAGCAATAATGTCCTCTATCTCCCACAGATGATCTGTGACCCCTGCCTCCATTGCAGGCGTTACTCTTAATGATTGATGAATCCTACAGAAATTATAGTACATAAAATGAAGTGCTACAGCATGACTTAGATTATCTATCTTCTTTGAAAAAGCATTAGTAAGTCTGGTAAAACGCCTCATACTCATGCGCATGGTTAGATTCTGTCTTTCAACATAGCTTGTTGAAACATGTTTAGGATCGGGGTTACCTTGAATTTTCTCTTTTATAGTTCCATTACATTGAGCGGGACTATATTTGACTTCACTATCTCTATCTGAACCATAAAGCTTTATTAACTGGCTATAATCAATATCCTTACCGAAAGCATCTTCAACCGCCTGTAAATATGCTCTATGCCCGTCTGTAGTTAATTGCACTCTACCTACAAGACGTTTTGCCAAGTTTTGTATAAATAACCTTGCTGATAGATAATCCCTTCTTAACAACACAGCCACAGGGTCAGGTCTTTAATCTTGCTGCTAAGTGTTAGTGTCGGAAATCCTCACGGACAGGCAATTCGGGGTCAGGCTTGACAGGCTGTTGACTTTCCCTATTTGAACTGACATTTTTAGAAATGGAGCAGATGGACACTGATAAGAACACGATGGAGATAAGAAAAGGTGGATATACTCAGAAAATATCAATAAGCACGCCTGCCTCTGTTTCTTTTCTCTCTGACACGGGGCAGTTCACAGTCAAAATACTCGATGTCAGGAAGGCTTTTGCAGAGCACCGTCTTGCCGGCGAGACGAACACCAGAAAGCCAGAGCATGTGTATGATTATCGGTATAAAGCACGGGCTGAGGCTATGCAGAGTATTTTCGAATATATTGAAATGTTCTATAATCGTCAGAGGAGGCATTCAGCCCTGGGGTACCTGTCACCGGTATCATTTGAGCTGGAGGCTATGGCAGCCTAACTTAATTGAGTGTCCGAAAAAACGGGGGAAGATCAATATGTCTTTAAAATCAGTTGAATCCCGGAACGTGGAATTCAAATCCAACCGGCGGGACGAGGCGGGAGATGTTTAAACCGAATTTTCGGTATACCGACAAAATTGTCGGCGATCTTACTCAGATAGCCGCAGCAAGGGAACTCGTACTGAATTCTCCTTTTATTCCGAAATGGGAGGTTTCACTCCGGCAGGAAGCTATTATCAGGGCCGCTCATTCATCTACGGCGATTGAAGGAAACAGGCTGTCTCTCGAACAGGTCAGCGATCTCGCACAAGGTCGTGAAATCATGGCAACGCGAAAAGATAAGCAGGAGGTTCTGAATTATCTCAAAGTTCTTCAATCCATTGATAAATTGACAGACGGCAAAAAGATAACGGAAAAGGACGTTTTCAATATCCATAAAATGGTAACGAGGGATACACTTCAAAATCCTTCTGATTGCGGCTTGTATCGGAATCGTTATGTTGTTGTTGGGAACAGGTTAACTGGAGAGGTTTTTTTTAGGCCGCCTTCAAATGAAGATGTCCCAAAATTGATGAAGGCATTGATTACGTGGCTGAATTCTGCAGAGGCACAGGCTTTTGACCCTGTTATTGAGGCTGGAATAGCTCATTATGAATTTGTGAGAATTCATCCATTTATAGATGGGAATGGGAGAACCGCACGTGTCCTTGCTACACTGATACTTTATTTGAGAGGCTTTGATGCAAAACAATTCTTCTGTCTCGATGATTATTATGATTCTGATAGACCTTTGTATTACCGTGCCCTGCAAAGCGTGAATCAGAAGACCCTTGATATGACCAAATGGCTCGAATATTTTGTTGAAGGTGTGAAGGTGAGCATTGCGGCTGTTAAGGAGAGTGTTGTCCGCCTCAGCAGCGAAAGACTGAGAAAGGCCAAGAAAGGGCGGATTGCTTTGACTGAAAGGCAAATGAAGATTGTGGAAAGAATAATTCGGGATAATAAAATTGCAATTGGTGACGTTGCAAGAGAATTTGAGATTTCAAGGCAGGCTGCTTTAAAGGAGATGAACAAACTGGTCGGACTGAAGGTTGTTAGACTCAAAGGAAAAGGCAGGGGGGCGTATTATGAGCTTATCTAAGCGGTTGGCGATTAAGTTGTCAATTAGGTTGTCATTTGTAAAGATGGGCAGTCTATATTAAGGAAAAAGAGGGACACAGAGCCTGTCTAAAAACTGCGATTCCGATAAAAATTCGTCATTCTCGCGAAAGCGGGAATCCAGTCTTTTCAAGAGGTTCTGGATCCCCCGGTCAAGCCGGAGGATGACAAAAC
>JBGQLV010000092.1:0-6184 GCA_041500225.1 Thermodesulfovibrionia bacterium
ACGGCTATAAGTAAGGATACATTCTTGTCATTCTCCGGCTTGACCGGGGAATCCAGAAAACCTCTGGATGCCCGCTTACGACCTGCGGGCATGACGACAAAATTAAGTTGCATGTGTCCTTATTAATGACCGCATTAGTATCCGGGCAGACACGCAGGTCTGCCCCTACAATATTTATGATTCGATGAAAATGGGTTAGATAACCGTTCAGGACTGCAGCAACTCTATAAGAGACTTTTCGCTCGCCCCTTTGTGTATCCTCACACTACCAATTTTTTCAGGCAGAATAAACTTGAATTCGCCTGCAACGGCCTTTTTGTCAAGTTGTATAGATGAAAACATACTGTTTAAATCTAAATCTGCCGGCACTTCTGAGGGAAGACCATAGGAATCAATAAGGCCCCTTATCCTGAATACCTGATCCCTGTCAATGAAGTTAAGCATCTGGGATAGCCTTGCCTCAATGCACATACCTATTGCAACAGCTTCACCATGAAGATATTTTTTGTACTCTGTAACTGTTTCTATTGCATGGCCTATTGTATGGCCATAATTCAAGATTGCCCTTAACCCTGCCTCTCTTTCATCCTTTGATACAACTTCTGCCTTTATCTCGCATGAACGTTTAATAATATGAGTTAGTGCGTCTTTATCAAGATTTAGAATTTTGTCCCTGTTGACCTCAAGAAAATCGAACAATTCTTTATCCTGTATAACTCCATATTTTATCACCTCGGCAATGCCGGCCAATAATTCCCTCTTAGGCAGTGTTTTAAGTGTTTCAGTATCAATCCATACAAGTCTTGGTTGCCAGAAAGTTCCTATCATGTTTTTACCGAGCTTATGATTTACTCCTGTTTTACCTCCAACTGAACTATCTACCTGAGCAAGAAGAGTTGTAGGGATCTGGATATAAGAAATCCCCCTCATATATGTAGAAGCTGCAAACCCCGTTATATCACCTGTAACCCCGCCCCCAAGTGCAATAAGTGCTGAAGATCTGTCCAGCTTATGCTTGAGAAACTCATCATATATATGCTGCACCCATAGAAGATTTTTATATTCCTCACCATCAGGGATAATTACAGTAAGCAGATCAAACCCTGCCTTCTTTACCGATTCTAATACACGTTCACCATACAATTGAAAAACAGTCGGATTACTAACAATAGCGATCTTAGGACCCAACTCAAACAATTTAAGTTTGTCCCCAATTCCTTCAAGGGTATTGCTTCCTATAAAAATATTGTAGCTTCTTTCAGCCAGTTCAACCCTTATCTTTTCCATTTTCCTTTCCAATTCTGAACTTTCGGCTAAAAAATATTAACAACTCTTCTAATCGAGACATAATATTGAACTCATTGTCCCCTGTCGCGTTATACTTATTAATGCGGTCATTAATAAGGACACCCGCAACTTAATTTTAACGTCATGCCCGAAGTTCTTAATCGGGCATCCAGAGCCTTTCTGGATTCCCCGGTCAAGCCGGAGAATGACAAGAATGTATCCTTACTTATAGCCGTCTTAGTAACACATAAGACTATTTATCTTTTACCTTTTCTATAATCTCCTCTGCAATCTGTAAAGGAGTCTTGCCTTCTGTATCTATCATAACATCTGCTCTCTCATAGAATGGTCTTCTGAAATTTAAAAGCCCTTTTATCCTTTCAAGAGGATTTTCTACTTGCAGTAATGGCCTGTCATTACTATTGCTTGTTCTGCCAAGGATTGTTTCGGGTGTTGCAATAAGACATATAATAACTCCATTTTCTCTTAAAATGTCCATATTCTCCTGTTTTAGCACCGCACCCCCGCCGGTAGAAATGATACTGCTTTTATCTTTTGAAAGTTTTGTTATCATCTCTGTCTCTATCTCTCTAAACCTTGGTTCGCCGAACTGTTTAAATATCTCGTTGATTGTCATCTTTTCGGACTTCTCTATCTCTGTATCAACATCGATCAACTTCATGTCAAGGAGTCGAGCAATTTCCTTCCCTACAGCGGTCTTCCCGGTTCCCATAAAGCCGGTGAGGACGATATTTTTCATAGTTCACCTACCTTTTAGGCATGCTACTTGCTATTTTATTCACCATTAAATTTATATTGTAATTGTTACAGGATAAGAGGTCAATCTGTTATATTTAAAATATGCTAAAGGTTATTATTGGAATGAGTGGAGGGGTTGACTCTTCTGTCACAGCATATCTTTTGAAGGAGCAGGGATATGATGTGGAGGGACTCTCCTTTATTCTATGGGAAGCAAAAAGCCGAACCGGCACTACAGCATGCTGCTCACTCAATGCAATGGGGGACGCATCAGAGGCTGCCCGCCATATAGGAATTCCACACAGCACAATTGATGTTAGAGATGCTTTTTTGGAGAAGGTGATCAAGCCTTTTGTTAATGCCTATTTCGCAGGATTAACTCCTAATCCCTGCATATTATGTAACAGATTTATCAAATTCCCATCACTCATGAGGGAAGCAGAAAAAAGAAGTGCCGGATATATTTCCACCGGACACTATGCAAGGGTGGAAAGAAGTCAGAAGACAAACAACGATATGGTTTTTCTCAAAAAAGGAATTGACCCAAAGAAAGATCAATCATATGTCTTATATGTCTTAAAACAGGAAGAACTAAAAAGGCTGATCCTCCCCCTCGGTTACTACAGGAAGGATGAAGTGAGAAAAATCGCACAGGTGCTCAACCTGCCTGCAGCAAAAATGGCTGAAAGCCAGGAGATATGCTTTATTGAAAGTAAAAACTATCTTAATTTTATTGAGAGGCTTTCTTCTGTTACAGGGAAACCAGGTCCTATCGTTGATGTGACCGGAAAAGTCATAGGAACACATAAAGGAATTCATGGATATACCATCGGCCAGAGAAAAGGGCTGGGGATATCTTCTCCTGAACCTCTTTATGTTATAAAGATAGATGCTGACAGAAATACAGTGTTTGTGGGTTCGCAGGAGGCTGCACAGAAAAAGGAGTTTTTTGTTAAAGACCTGAACTGGATTTTGCCTGTTTGGGAGGAGGACGAGGCAATGCCTCGCCCCTACAGGGCATCTGTAAAAGTTCGGTCCATGATGAAGGATGAGCCGGCAACAATATTTCAGGTATCAGATAAAACTGTGCAGGTTGTTTTTGATAAGCCACAGTGGGCGCCGGCTCCTGGGCAGTCCGCAGTCTTTTATGGTGGTGACATATTAATAGGAGGCGGTGTTATAATATAATTTTAAAATTCAGTTTCCTGAAAGGAAAAAGCAATTAGATGTTAAGAGGGAAAGGTCTAACCCTTGAAAATATTTTAGATGAGTTAAAAATAATCTGTAAGGAAATTTACGGTGAAAACAATATAGATCTTATAAAAACAGCGCTTAATGACGTTGCGGCTCTTTTTTCCGGTAAAAGAAAGGGGTTTCAGAAATGTGATACAAGGTACCATGACCTTATGCATACCTTACAGGTTATTCCTCCTTTTATAGGAATTATAGATGGATGGAACAAAAATAAAAGCACCCCTTACATTTCAAGAGAATGCTTTGATATAGGGATCATTGCAGTTTTATTACATGATACAGGCTATATAAAAACCGAGAATGACATTGAGGGCACCGGGGCCAAATATACTTTTACTCATATACAGAGGAGTGCTGACTTTGCAGGTCTTTACCTTCCCCAGTTGGGGTTTGATAAGTATAAAATATCCGGTGTCCAGAATATTATTATGTGTACAGGGGTAAAGATCGACTACACAAAGATTCCTTTTAATTCTGATAAGGAACATACAGTCGGATACGCACTTGGAACTGCCGACCTTTTAGGGCAGATGTCTGCGAATGATTATCCGGAAAAACTACCTATACTTTACCGTGAATTTGAAGAAGCATACCTCTATGAAGGAATAGAAAAATTGCGCAAAAGAGAGGCGATTGTATACGAAAGTGTAGATGACCTCATCAGGAAGACTCCTCATTTTTATGAGGTTATAGTATTGAGACGTTTTAAAAATATGGGTTCTATGTATAAGTACCTGACCCATCATTTTAAGGATTCAAGAAACCATTACATAGAGGCTATCGAAGAAAATATTAGAAAGATAAAGCTTGCTTCTTCACCTCAGTAAAGCCTGTGTTAGAAGGTATCTGTGGTTTTTCTAAGGGGGTAAATTAATCTCAGTGTGTTAGGTGCTACCTCTATTTTTGCAGGGGTCATGCCGAAGTAATCGCCGTCTATTTGTATATGAGCATTACCATCTATTTGTATCCTATTTGCCTTTAGATATTCTATATCCTTAAATCTTAAGTGGCTTCCTGTTGCAATACCAAAGACATACCTTAAAACGTCTAAACGTTTTTTCCCCTTAAAAAGGCAGATATAAAGAGTCGGGTCAGTAAGTCTTGCATCAGGTGTAATCTTGAAATCCCCTCCATATTTTGCTGTCTTGCTAATGATTGCAGAATATCCAGAATAAGTTTTTCCGTCGATGTCAAAGGTTAATTCACGCGGATTAAACCCGGGAAGGACTTTTATTCCACTATAGATGTAGGCGCCCTTACCTGAAATTTTTTTAAAGGTCTCATTTATCCCAAAAACTGCCTCACCATCAAAACCGATGCCTGCCATAAGAACGAAATAGCGAGAGACGAGGGACGAGGTACGAGTAATCGCTATCTTTCCGAGTGAGATGGTTTTTGTAGTGCCGGTGACAGCGATTTCCATAGCGCCTTCAACATTTTCGGGAATACCGATTTCTTTAGCAAGCACATTTGTGGTTCCGAGTGGAAGAATCGCCATTGGTATCTCTGATCCCGCGATGCCATTAATAACCTCATTAAATGTACCATCACCGCCTGCGGCAATAATCAGGGAAGGTAATTCTCTTATTGCCTCCCTTGCAAGACTTTCTGCATGCCCCTTTTTTCCCGTGAAAAGTACCTCCACTTTATATCCTTTTGACATCAGGTAACGAGATGCCTGTGCTATTTTTCTATCTGCTGCTCGTTTTGCTGTGGGATTACTTATAAGGACGATTGAGGATTTCATCTGTTAAAATTATACCTCTGCATGAAGCAACTCTTCCAATTATTACAGGCATTCTTTCAAGGTAATTTATTATTCCTTCAACATTTATCTCTTCCTTTATGAAAAATGCCCTTCCTCCGCTTTTGCTTCCTGTATGCTTGATATTTGGTATTCTCAAATATCCAATTTTTTTAGATGCTACATAGCCGGTTGTATAGTAAGGATCATCGGATACACATAATTCAGCTATTATATGATCACATGATGCAACCTTTGATGCAAGTATAAGCGCCTCTTTGACAGTATCTGTATTAATCCCGAGCTTTGAAAGCCTTAATGAAAGCGCCTTTAAGGCTGACTTATTGATTCCAAGCCGGGATACCCTGACCCCTCTTTCTTTATCAGGCTCAAGACGATCGCCTTTTTCTACTGTGATAATGGCCGCACCCCTCATGCTGCCTTTCTTGATTAATTCAAAAGCTATGTTAAAAGCCCTTTTTGATATCCCTAAGGATTGAAGCAGCTTAATTGCTATACTTTTCCCTTCAGCAGGTGTGCTACTGTTAACTGTTGATAAAGGTAATGCTGAGATTTCTTTTGGCTTTTGCTTTATATCCTCAATTGTAAATATAATTTTATCGGCTTTGCCTTTAGGATGGTTTAATGCCCTTTCAATATATCTCTTAACAATCCTTTGAATCTCTGATGCCTCATAAAGCCCTTCTGCGCCGGATATATGAATTTCAGTGAGTTTTGACTTTTGACTTTTGACTTCTTTTGAGGCCCTCATTCTAATGCTATATAGGTTTTCCATACAAAAGGATTATATCCATGTTTTATGAAAATTGACAATCCGATATTAATGAACAACGCTGTAATAAACAGGATGTCCGACAATTGTCATCCTGAACTCGTTTCAGGATCTGTTGTTTTTTATGGCTTTTCAGGGCACTGAAATTGTGTTAAGATGTGTTAATTTTATTTTGATGTATCAAAAAACACAAATGCCTGATATCGATTCATTCAAAGAAAAACTACTGTCATTAATCTCAAAATTCGAAAAGGACAAAACCCACTATCTTTCAAAGGGCTATCCCGAGGCACAAGTAAGAGTGGATTTCATAAATCCCCTGTTTAAGGCGCTCGGCTGGGATATAG
>JBGQLV010000093.1:0-6061 GCA_041500225.1 Thermodesulfovibrionia bacterium
GTTGCCTTATGCCTCTCACTGACCGTTAGCCTCATCCCTGCCTCCTGTTGTTTTTACAGAGACAGTACCTGATTCTTTCGTATAGATTTTTAAATGAGGCAACGAATCGATTTCATATAGATTTTCGATGAGGCAATTCGACAGTTTGACATAGCGTACTATATATCTTTATACTTTATTTTGTGTTTAAGATTGCTGTGGTTGACGGCCAGGGTGGTGGCATAGGGAGCCTGATTGTCAAGAGGCTAAGAGATGAATTCGGAGATGAGATCGAAATCCTTGCACTCGGTACAAATTCGGCTGCAACTTCAGCTATGATGAAAACAAGGTCAAACAAGGGTGCTACCGGGGAAAACGCAATTGTCTGGAATGCAAACAGGGTAAACATGATTATAGGCCCTTTAAGCATTGTTCTCCCTAATGCTATGCTCGGAGAGCTGACACCTAAGATGGCAGAGGCAATCGCATCATCTGATGCAAAAAAAATCCTTCTGCCGCTAAATCAAGAAGGTATAGATGTGATAGGAGTAGAAAAAGAACCTCTTCCGCATATGATAGAAAAATTTATAGATACTATCAGGCATGAAATAGGAAAGGAGAAGTAACATGTGTGAAGCAAACGCCTATATTTATAAGGATGGTAAAGAAGAGCTTTATTTAGAGAATGTGGATATCATGAGACCTGAGGAAGGAAAGATCTATCTTAAAAACCTCTTCGGAGAACAAAAGGTCTTTGATGGAAATATAAAAGAGATATCACTTTTAAGACACAAGATAGTCCTTGAGAAGAAATAGAGTTGTCTCCTGTTTAGGATGTGCTCTTATTTAAAATAATCAACATAGCACGGCAATCGAAAGCCTTACCATTAATCCCCTCGACTGCTTTTTCATATGCCTTTCTGATCTTTTTCATTTTAATGCCAAAGAGCAAACCAAGGTCAACACATACTCTGTAAAGAGAATCAGCTTCTAATGGTATGATTTTAAAGTTTTGAAACTTAGCTTTATATTTTTCATATATCTCGGACAACACTCTTTTGTCTGGTTTATTCCCCGTATCTGCATCATGCAGAATTGGCATGATGGTCAGAGCGTCTGGGGAAAAATTGGAATCTTCACGGCTGATAATCAACTTCTTCCCTATCTTTTCAAAAAAGGTTCTAAAAAATTTCGATTCAACCCCTTCTTCAGTAATGCTGCTCAGTACAATATTTGTCGCAGCCTTCTTTTTTGTTGAAAAATATTCTCTGAGTTTACCGGTCTTCTCATCAAATTTAGCGCTGACTAAATTCTTCAGGTCTCTCAGATATTTTTTGCTCGGCGTCTTTATTTTCTTCAGCGACCTTTTCCCGTAAAGACTCACAAGGCTGTAAAAGAGTTTACCGCGTATAAGATTTTTTACTATTGTTTCCCAGGAATAAAAGTTTGCCATGGCCTTGAGGGTTTCAGTGTGAAGCTCAAAGGCAGTCATAAGCCTGGGTTCGAAAACAGCATGGTGGGCATCATATTTGGCCCAGTCTGTATGGATTATACGACCCTGTTGTTTGAGGTCATCAAAAACGGGTGTCCCTGGAAGGGGAGTAAGCATCAGAAACTGGACGGAATTTATACCGAGGCGTTTGGCAAACTTTTGTGTGCTCCTGATGGTTTCGATATCGTCAGTATCCCCGCCCAAGACAAACATCCCGTGTATGCCTATCGAGGCTTTCTTGAAAGTCTTGATACACTCTACGATGTCGTCCACTTTCTGATGTTTATTATAAAGAGAAAGAGTTTTCGGGTTAATGGACTCAAATCCAACAAAAACGGTAAAACATCCTGTTTTACCCATAAGGTCTATGAGTTCAGCATCTCTTGCAACATCTGTGCGTACCTGCGCAGACCATTCTATATGAATATCTTCAGCAATTATTCTCTTGAGAAGTGTCTTTGTTCTTTCCTTGTTTGCTGCAAAATTGTCGTCAACAAAAAAGATATGTGCCTTTCTTGAAGTAACTTCATTTATCTCTTCAATAACCCTGTCGATGGATTTAAAACGGTATTTTCTGCCGAACATCTGAATAACAGAACAGAACTTACACCCGAATGGACAGCCTCTTGATGTTGCGATAGGAATTATGGTCCTTTTTTGCCAGTTGTGTACTATATTTAAATCAGGTATAGGCGCAGAATCCAAGTCCTGGATAAGTGGCCTGTCCGGGTTATGGATAAAGGCATTGCCTTCTTTGTAAGAAAGACCCTTAATATCATGAAGGGGGCTTTTGGATTCAAGGTGCTCTATAAGTTCTACTATTGTCTCCTCACCTTCGCCCCTTACCACATAATCAGCATATTTCAGGCTTTCTTCCGGCAGGAATGTGGAGTGGGGACCCCCCATAATAATTGGAACGCCCATGGAGCGGAATCTCTTTGCAATCTGGAATGCCCTCGGAGCAGTAGATGTAATTGAGGAGATACCAATAATATCCGCCTCTTTCAACATCTTCCAGTCAGGCTCTGAAATGTCTTCGATAAAGGCCTTTGAGTTATAACCTTTCTTCTTAAGTATTGTAGACAGCAGAATTGTGCCTAACCTGGGCAGGGGAGTCCTGCTGTAAATGTGTGCCCCTGGGGATCTGGCTTCGATGAAATAGATATTTTTGATCTATAACTCCTTCAGTTTGGAAATTATAACATATTTAGCTGTAAGTATGGGGTTAATTGTCAAACTCTCCTGACAGACAAACCAATAGTTGAATCTGTGACCCATTTATATTAATCTAAGAAAATTATTAATGGAGGCACTATGAACAAAAATACTACAAAAATTGCCGGGGCATTTCTATTAGGAGGATTAATCGGTGCATCTGTTGCCCTTTTGTATGCACCTAAATCAGGACGTGAAACGAGAGAGGATATCTCAAAAACAGCAAGACGGATAAAAAATAAGTCTGTTGATTTAGCTGAGGAGATGATTGAAGGTGTAAATGACCTTACGAATAATGTGAAGGATAATATAAATAGGGAAAAATCCCGCATTTCTCTTGTTCGCCTTCTTTTCCCCTGAGCCTCTCCGGTGTAATATCTATATTTCTTTAATCTATTCCTCTGGAAACAGTTCCTCCCTCGATCCTTATGTAAAAATATAGGACGTGGAGCCTGTCTAAAAACTAAGGTTTTGTCATCCTCCGGCTTGACCGGGGGATCCAGAACCTCTTGAAAAGACTGGATTCCCGCTTTCGCGAGAATGACGAATTTTTATCGGAATCGCAGTTTTTAGATAGGCTCCGTGTATCTGTTTAATTAAAAGGTTGTATGGGTCGTTAAGATAACAATCAGTGCGCAGCCGGTTTTTTCCTTAATTACTTTTTGGATGCCCTCTTTTTTGCAGCCGGTTTTTTCCTTTTAGCGACTTTCTTTTTTGCAACCTTTTTTGCTGCCTTCTTTTTTGGTTTTACAGGCTTCTTCTCAACAGAAGATATCTCTGTTACCTCCATCCCGCAGCAGTAAATAGGACTTAACATGGTTTCCCCTGTTCTTGTAACAACAACATCTGTGCCACACTGTTCGCATTCATAAGTAACTACCATTGCTTTTGCCATAATAATTCCTCCTTTGTTTTTAGTCTATTACTAATTATATTACACTTAGTCCTTTTGTCAAATTTTTAGCACTCCAAATCCTTATGTCACAATATAGGCTGTGTCCTTAGCTAAGTGCAAAGTGCAGTCACGTGACTCAAAATAAAATCTTGTCTCTTTGAAAAGGTTTTTTAGCATGCCTGCCTCCTTCCCTTCAGTAACATGCCCGGAACATGTCATATAACCCTATTCACAAAAGATAACCACATCGATTTTTTCTTTGGCACGGATACTGTTTGCCAATTCAGCAGCCTCTTTCATATTAATAAACCTGCCGATTAAGACTCTGTAAAGTATTCCTTTATCTTTTGTCGTGCTTTTGTATGTAAAAGCATCGTAGCCTGCTTTTTTGAACTCTTTTGCAAGAGCCACTGCATTAGCTTCATTTTTAAATACGCTAACCTGAACAGAATAAATCGATTTACCGTCTGGTTTTGCCTCAAATGCATGTGGAAGAGGAGTTACAGTTTTGCTTTCTTTAACTGCCGGCTGAGGTTTTTGTTGTTCCTGAGAGGGCTCGATTCTTTCAGGCTGCTTCTTAATTTGCTGTTCTTCAAATTTAGCTAAAAGGGTCTTTAATTCAGTCTCCCTCCTCTCAAGTTCAGTCAGCCTCGCTCTCGTCTCCTCTGTCTTTTTTTTCTCTTCTTCTAACACGGATTTCAGTTTATCCCTCTCCTCTATAGCCTTTGATAAATCTACCTCTATAAGCCGTGCTTTCTCTTCTGCTTCTGCCAGTCTCGCTTCAAGGTTATCCTTAATCTTTACTGCATCACCCACATCTGCTTTAATTTTTTTAGCCTCAGGCTCATTCCCACCTTTTTTCTCCAATTCCTTATCAACATATTGTATGAATGGGCTCTCAGGGAATTGCTGTTTAATTTCAGAAAAGACTTTTTTTGCCTCTTCAAAAGATTTTAACTGCGTTAAGGACTTTCCAAGCCAGAACATTACTGCATCTTTGGCAAAGCTGTCGGGAAACTCTTTAATAGACATTTTGAATGTTTCTGCAGCCTTTTCCGGCTGGTAGGAAAGATAATATTCATAACCCTGGTCAAAGAGTTCAAACTCTCGGCAAGAGGCGTAAGTATCTAAAACAGTAAGCAGCAAAACAGACAGGAGTGTAACTATTATCACCTCTATTTTATTTTTACAGACGCCCTTTCCCATAACTCCTTCATCCAGTCATTGAACAATTTTTCTTTTTCCCGGTCATATAGATAACTGCGTATCTCTTCCTTAACATCCTCGATTGATTTAAAACTCTCATTTGTCTTATTAATCAGTTGCAGAATATATACACCTTCACTGACCCATATAGGTTCGCTTATCTCTCCATTTTTCATGAAGAATGCCTTATTATCTAACGGTGGGATTAATATTCCCCTTGTGAATTTACCGAACATGCCCCCCTGACTCCTCAGTGGCTCGTCAGAATATTGTTTTACGAGTCTTTCAAAACTATCACTATCTTTCAGGCATGAAACTATTCTTAGTGCCTTTAGTTTAAGGTCCGTAAGTTCGGTAACAGAGGCACCCTCCCTCAGTCTGAGGAAGATAGCCTTTAGTTCTACTTTCTCCGGCTCGATCAAATAATCCTTTTTATTTGCATTATAAAAGCCTTCTATCTCTTTGTCGGATATAACAACTTTTGAGTATATATTTATACTGACAAATTTTGACGATATTATTTTATCTTTCATAAACTTCCTGAAGCTATCAATATTCATACCATCTTGTGCGAGTGTCTTTTCAAAAACCTCCTGCGATAATGCATTCCGTTTTTTAAACTCTTCGATCCCTTTATCTACTTCGATATCGCTTGCTTCTATCCCATTTCTTATGGCTTCATGCAGAATGATTTTTTCCTTTATCAATCTCTTTAACAAATCATTATTAACCACATCTTTATTTTTTACGCTACCTATACTCTTAACAAACCGCTGATAATCCGAGAATTTAATTACTTCATTGTTAACTGTAGCAAGAACTTTATCTGCTTTGAGGCCATAAGAGGAAGTCACAGCAACAAACAGACTCGCCAAAAAACAGAAAACAATGCATAAAAAATACAAATTAGAAAATGTCAGTGCTTTTATTTTCACATCTCTCCTCATTAAACTTTATCTTCGTCTTTTGTGCTATTAAAATAGAATATAATGATTTATCCTAAAGTTCAATCTTCAGGTCTGATAACACGTTATCAATTGGACTCGACGGCAACCCTGCTGTATAATTCAGTATATACATACAAATAATGATAAGGAGAAATTAGAAAAGAATATTTAGGCATGCATAATTTGATTCCTAAAAACATCACACAGTGTATACGATGCGGCACTTGTTGCATGAAAGGCGGTCCCGCTCTTCACCAGGAAGATAAAAATATCCTCCTTGCCGGACATGTCGGACATCAACACCTGGTAACTATCAGGAAAGGTGAA
>JBGQLV010000094.1:0-6047 GCA_041500225.1 Thermodesulfovibrionia bacterium
AAGGTATCTGTAAAACCAAAGGTATCTGTAAAACCAAAGGTATCTGTAAAACCAAAGGTATCTGCAAAACCAAAGGTATCTGTAAAACCAAAGGTATTTGTAAAACCAAAGGTATCTGTAAAACCAAAGGTATCTGTAAAACCAAAGGTATCTATAAAACCAAAGGTATCTATAAAACCAAAGGTATCTATAAAACCAAAGGTATCTGTAAAACCAAAGGTTTCTGCAAAACCAAAGGTTTCTGCAAAACCAAAGGTTTCTGTAAAACCAAAGGTTTCTGTAAAACCAAAGGTTTCTGTAAAACCAAAGGTTTCTGTAAAACCAAAGGTTTCTGTAAAACCAAAAACAAGCAAAACACTACGAATCCCGCGAAGAAAAAAGAAGATTCAGGAGATCAAGAAAAAACTTATAGCCCAGAGAAAGGTACTCCTTACTGAGGCTGTGGAAGCACTTAATGAGCTTCCGGGTCAAACTGTGTTCCCCGACCTCGGCGACCAGGCAACTGCCGAGATAGACAGAAACTTCACGCTCAGGTTAAGAGGAAGAGAGCATAAACTTTTAAAGAAGATCGAAGACGCTATAGAAAGGATAGACCAGGATGTTTTTGGCATATGTGATAAATGTGGAGAGGAGATAGATATAAGAAGGATTGAGGCAAGGCCTGTTACAACTATGTGTATAGAATGTAAAATACAACAAGAGGAAGAAGAGAAGCTAAGGGAAAAGTAGGGAGTATACCTTATAAGTTATTTAATTCTATCCTTTTATTTTTAAGCCATACCTGTTTCTTAACGCATCACCCAGGATATTAGAGCATAGAGCAACAATAGCAATCATTAACCCTGGAAAAAGCACCATCCACGGAGCTGAAGAAATATAAGCCCTGTTTGTACTTATCATAGAACCCCATGTAGCTGTTGGTGGCTGAGCACCTAATCCTAAAAAACTCAATGACGCCTCTGTCAATATATAACCTCCGAGTTTTAATCCCATAATTACGAGCAGAAGCGGAATACACTGGGGCATAAGATGCACAAATAGAATCCTTGTATTACTGCATCCCAAGGCCCTTGCTGCATCGATAAAAAGTGCTTCTCTCAGGGTTAATATATATCCCCTGATAAGCCTTGCAACTGAGGCCCATCCAACCGCAGCAATTGCTATCATCACAGTATAAATACCAGGCGGGAGTATAATTGAAATCCCTATAGCAAGAAGGAGTGCAGGGAAAGAAAGTATCAGGTCAACGAATGCCATAATAGCAACATCAACCTTGCCTCCAAAATACCCTGAACAAAGACCAATAATAAGTCCTATACTCATAGACAGTAATGCAGCTGTTATAGCTATACCTATAGAGATTCTGCCTCCATAAAGTATCCTCGAGAGCATATCCCTTCCCTTACTGTCTGTCCCGAATAGATGTTTAAGGCTCGGAGTTTCCTTTAGACTATCAAGGTCAATACTGTCGGGATTATAACCGGATATAAAAGGTGCAAATATAGAAAGTAAAGAAACTAAAATCAGTATTGTAATAGAAATTTTACCTGATATTTTCATGCAACCTTACCCTTGGATCAAGATAATGGTAAACAATATCTACAAGCAGATTGATAAACACGAAGATAACGGTGCCCACAATTACACACCCCATTATCACGGGATAATCCCTTTTTATAATCCCATCCATGGTAAATCTTCCGATGCCATCCCATCCAAATATTGTTTCGGTAAGTACTGCTCCGTTAAGATAGCTCCCAAAGTCAAGTCCTATTACAGTAATAAGAGGGATGAACGCGTTTTTAAAGATGTGAATGGAATTTATTTTAAGCTCTGTTATTCCTTTTGCCCTTGCTGTAGTAATAAAAGGCATATCAAAGATTTCTATTAACATGGTTCTTGTAACCCGTGAGAGGGTTGCGAGGGCAGGTAGAGAGAGGGTTATCGAAGGCAGGACAAGAAACCTTATGTCACCGGTACCAGAGGGGGGCAAGATTTTAAGTTTTAGGCTGAAGAAAAGCATGATCAACAGCCCGCTCCAGAAAACAGGAACACTTAGACCAGATACAGAGATTGATGATATAAGACTGTCCAGAATGGTATCTTTTTTATAGGCAGAGATAAAGCCTAAAAGCAGGCCAACAGGAATAGCGATAATCATAGCACCCAATGCGAGCTTTAAGGTATTAGGAAATTTTAAAAGTAGGTCGTCAAATACCTTCCTGTTTGTGTAATACGAGCGTCCGAACTCACCTTTCAGCAGTAGACTAATATATCCAAAATACTGGCTTAATACATTTTTATCAGCACCGAGTTCTTTTCTTATCTTCTCAATAACCTCTATCTGTGCCCTTTCTCCAACCATGTTTAAAACAGGATCCCCTGGAAGGGCTTTTGTGAGGGAAAATGTAAGAAGAGTAATTCCCAACAAAAGCGGGATAAGCATAAAAAGCTTTTTTATAAAGTATAACTTAATAGTTCTTCAGCCTGCTTTCTTTTAGATTTATTCATTATCAAATTTATACGAGCGGAACTTTTTCTTTTCAGAAGTAATCTTTTTTTCAGCGAGCATTTTTTCTTTTGCCCTTTTTGAACGCTTCCTCTTCTGACGGCGGATCTTCTCTATCCTCTGTATCTCCTCGCTCTCCTTTCCTTTTACTAATTGATCAATTTTTTTAAAAAGGATCACCCTTGCCTTATAACGGTTCAGGGACTGAGAACGCTCCTCCTGACATTTAACCTCGATACCCGTAGGGATATGCTTAAGATAAACACAGGTTGAGGTCTTATTTACATGTTGACCGCCTTTTCCCCCGGAACGGACAAAGGATTCCTTTATATCCTTTTCATGGATATTCAGTGCCTCCATTTTTTTAATAAGTTGTTTCTCTTTTAAGGGACTAACAGGAAACATCCCCATTCTACCTCATCCATTCCAACCACAGCCTTCCTTAATTTTTTAAATCCCGGGTCTCCTGTCACTACTTTAGCATTTTAAAGCGCTCCTAACAATCTTGCAATTTATTGGTAAAATTGTCTATATTTCACTATGTTTAAAGGGGGTGAATTTGGCAAGGAAGGCAAAGAAAGAAGAAGTGATCTATGTCTATGAAAAGAAGAGATAATGAATCACCCCCACCCTAACCATCCCCTCTACGAGTCGTAGACCATCAATATGGGGAGGGGACAATAGATGAGCCTGTAATAAGACTTCAGGGAATAATGAATTCTAAAACGATATCTCAGTCCCCTTGTCCATACTATAAATTGGATAAATTTTATAGTTTTTCACCCATGGCTGTCTGATCGTAAAATCGGTTCTGTGCCAAAAAAAGACCCACGGCACATCTGCGACAATCATTTCCTCGGCTTTTTTGTAAAAAAAGTTCCTCTTTTTTTCGTCCATTGTATATTGTCCCTTTTCTATTAAGGAGTCTACTGCAGGATTGCTATACCTTGTTCTGTTTCCACCTGGACCAAAATTGGAGGAATGAAATAAGGGAAAGAGAAAATTTTCAGGGTCGGGATAGTCAGCCCACCAGCTCAGATAAAACATGTCAGGTTCTCCTCTGTTTATAGCCTCTTTATAAGCACTCCATTCGAGCTGTTTTATCTTTACATCTATCCCGGTAGCCCTGATATACGATTGTATGACCTCTGCTATATCAACGACTTCCTGATCTGCTGTTATGTAAAAATTTATTGTTATGCTATTCAACCCCTCCTTTTTAATCAATTCTCTTGCCTTTGCTGGATTGTATTCATAAATAGCCGGTATATCCCACCTTCTCATAAGTTCAGGCACAGGTCCTGATGCCAATCTCCCGCGTCTTTCGTAGATCGTGTTCAGCATCTTTTCCCTGTCAATAGCATAATTTATCGCCCTTCTGAGAACGATACTATTGAAAGGTGGTTTTGAGCAATTGAGACCGAGGTAATAAGTATTTAGACCTTTAATGGATGAAATAAGGTTCTGCCTTTTAGGGTCGTTTTTATATCTTGAATATTCTGACACTGGTATTGTAATTACATCAATGTTTCCTGTTTCAAACTCTGTTACTGCTGTCAGGTCTTCAGGGATTATCCTGTAAATTATGCCTTTGACTTTCGCAGTACCTTCAAAATAATCCTCTCTTCTTTCGAGCCTTATCTCCCTGTTTGGTAACCATTCTTTAACAATAAATGGTCCTGTCCCTCCAGGATGGCTCGAAAAATCAGGCCCCCATTTCTCTACTTCCTCCTTCGGTACAACGTATGCAGCAGTCATGGTAAGAAGACTGAGAAATGGAGAGAACGGTTTATCAAGGCGTATCTCAAGGGTATAATCATCTATCACCTTTATACCTTCGACATCACCTGCCCTGCCCTTCATAAAATCTTTTGCTCCGAGGATCTTTTCGAACACCCATGAATCAGGAGACTTGTTTTTTGAGTCTAATAGTCTTTTAAAGGAAAACTTGAAATCAGATGCACTAACTTCCCGTTTATTCGAGAAATATACGCCATGTTTTAACCTGAAAGTATAGGTCAGGCCATCTCTGGATATTGACCAATTTTGAGCTATATCAGGCTGGATACTTAAATCATCTTCTATTCTAACGAGACCATTAAACAATTTTGCTGATATCAAACCACCTGTGATATCAACTATAAAAGCAGGATCAAGGGTGGTTGGATTTGTATTGAGCCTGTAATAGACATAGCCATCCAAGCGGTTTTGTGATGAACATGAGAGGAATAACGGGACACAGCATAAAGAAAAAAGATAAAAAAAAGATTTCGGTAGATGCTGAAATAAATTCAGCATGACATAATTAATCTCGTTCCTTTTGTACTTTTTTTTGTCTTCAACCTTTTCTTTTATCTTGTATCCTGTATCATGAATCTTGCATCTTGAATTTAAAATCTCAGAAAAGCCCCTATGCTTCCAGACTCTTTCAACTTTTTATTCTCATCTGTTACCTCAACGAACGCTCCCTGCTCAACTGCCTTTTGTGCTGCGAGGTCAACAATGTAATTTACCCCCTGGATTTCACCCTTACAGTAAGGACATTTTGAAATATGCTGAATGGTAAGATATCCACAATTTTTACATGTTAACCCGGATTGTTTATAATCCTTTAGAAATATGAGCTTCATGATTCGTCCTTCCTGTAATGCATTAAGTACATTTTCTATACCTATAACAGCATTTTCATTCTTCATTGTCTTTGTAAGTAAATCATCAATAGTTTCAGCCTCTTTCTTTTTCTCAAACTCCTTAAGTATAGGCTCTACCTTTTCGAGTATCTCTTTGCTCTTTGCAAACATCTCTGCCTGGAATGTCCCTATAATCTTATCTGCTACTGCCTGTGGAAGCATAGCACTTACCTTTGTAACAGCCTCTTCTGCCCCGCCGATTATTAGTCGCCCGACATATTCGCGGGATAGAAACGTATCTAATTGCTTAAGTACATCCTTCAGATGGAGGGCCACATGGTAATCAATGTGCCTTTCATAACTTTTCCCTGAAAGGGCAAACCAGCCACCCTTTTTATGCCTGCCGGGAACATCGGCAGAATGAACCTCTGTATATTCTTCTATCTCACCGAGATGGATAATAAATAAACTCGCTGATTCCCTGTCTACAAGCAGAATGGCGTATCTCTGATAATTGTCGAGGATATCAAGGAGTGGTTTTATATATGGTGTTTTATCGACTATAATTTCATTCTTTATGGGTACTGAAAGATGAAATTCCTTCCAGATATCTTTTTCCTGAGAGCTCAGGACAGCAAGTCCTTTTTTAAATATCCTTTTATTTGCCAGAACATATGCTTCAATTTTCCTAAAATCACCGTTTATTTTCTTCAACACAACTTTATCCAGATTTTCTGTCGTTTGTTTGAGCATATTCTTTACATGTATCACATAATCATTCTTTCTATTTGTCAGAGGATTGACATTTAGATAAAGGCTTACAAAAAAGGCATCTTCATCACGCATCTTTGCTATTTCTTTGAGCTCTTCACGATTAAGCATTTTCTCCTCCTTCTATATGTCTAAAT
>JBGQLV010000095.1:0-5897 GCA_041500225.1 Thermodesulfovibrionia bacterium
ATATTCAGTTAACCCGCCTATGGCGGGTTAAACTCATATTTTTATTTATCACAAATTGATAACCATGAATATCCAAATTCTGCTTTGTAAAGGTTTTTCTGCATGTATGCCTACCATAATTATAAGACAAATGCATTCGGGGATTAATTAAATAAAGTATTAGCTCTCAGGATAAAGGAACTACTGCCTTTTAGGGTCGATTGCTTTTAAGGGTTATCGCACCTGTTTGTGGATCATAGTCATATTTAGTCGCATCAATGGGTTTTCTCATAAGATCTTCTATATCCTTAAGGCTCTCCGGGTATTTTTCATGTTCAGCATGATATGACTGAATAGTCTTTTTTATTGCATCAAGGTTTGCTTCTTCACCTGCTTGCTGACCCCTTTTATAAGCACCAATTAAGGCATCACCATATTCCGATACAGGGTTTTTAGGCTTCTCGTCACAGGCGAGCAATAAAAACAAAGCAAGGATTATCGGAAATAATCCTTGCTTCCAGCTCTTTTTCATATTGATATTTTATATATAGAGTCTATTTCCTGTCAAATAGCCCGCTTTTGTTTTTAAATAAGGTAATATTATAAATGTCCTACACCTGGGTTTTTTTAGCACTTATTTCAGCGTTTACTCTTGCAACAAGTGATGCGCTTACTAAAAAAGCACTTACTCACAGTAACGAATACCTTGTGGCATGGTTCAGACTTCTTTTTTCGATCCCTCTGCTTTTGCTCCTCTGGGTTTTTATCCCCGTACCAAAACTTGATGTTAGTTTTTATAGGGCATTTGTACTTGCTCTGCCACTTGAGATAATAGCAATGGTTTGTTATATAAAAGCACTGAGGATTTCTCCACTCAGCCTGACACTTCCATTCCTTTCCCTTACGCCTGTATTCTTAATTTTTGTCTCTTATTTAATACTGGGTGAAAAGGTCTCCTTCCGGGGAGGCATAGGTATCATTTTTCTTGCCGTAGGAAGCTACACCATGAATTTGCATGAAATGCGAAGGGGCATCTTTGAGCCTTTAAGAGCTATAATAAAGGAGAAGGGTTCGGTTCTTATGATAGGAGTTGCGTTGATTTACAGTATTACATCATCTCTGGGCAAAATGGCGATAGAGCATTCATCTCCGTTGTTTTTCGGGATTACATATTTTATAGCGGTTACCATTATTTTCGCTCCGATAACTTTATGGATGGGAAGACAGGATATGAAAAGTTTTATATCAAAAAAACAATTTAATTGTCTGATTCTTCCGGGTTTTTTCTACTCAGTAATGATAGTATCCCATATGATTGCAATAAGCCTTACAAAGGTTGCATATATGATATCACTGAAAAGGATAAGTCTGATAATAGGGGTAGTCTATGGATATTTTCTTTTTAAGGAGAAGAACATACAAGAGAGGCTTTTAGGGGCTGTATTGATGTTTATCGGTTTTATAATGATTGTGACAGCTTCATGAATTTTATGTGTTTCTGATTTTTCTTGTTAACTCTTCCCGCCACGTATAAAATAAATGAGATGTTTTTATTTAAAGTGATATACAGAAAATATGTCTGAAAAGAATCTTTCAAAGAGCGGTATAATCAAGGCGCTCGGTCTTGTTTTTGGAGACATTGGCACAAGTCCAATATATACAGTAACCGTAGTATTTATCCTCCTTAATATCACAAATGATAATGTCTTAGGTGTTCTGTCATTAATAGTCTGGACACTATTAACTCTTGTTACAGTGCAGTATGCATGGCTTGCCATGAGCCTGAGTAAAAGGGGTGAGGGGGGGACAATTGTGCTTAGAGAGATATTGCAGCCTCTCCTCCGCTCTAAAAGGAGTCTCGGCCTTGTAGCGCTGTTGTCTATAATGGGGGTATCTTTACTTATTGGTGATGGCGTAATCACTCCGGCCATCAGCATACTGAGCGCAGTTGAAGGTTCTTTACTGATACCTGGACTTGAAGGTCTTTCAAAGGCCAATATTGTTTTTATTGCTGCATTGATCGCAATAGCACTTTTTGCCTTCCAGCGAAAGGGTACGGAGAAGGTAGCCGGGGTATTCGGCCCGGTCATGAGCGTATGGTTTACATCCCTTGCGCTTATGGGGATATTCTCTATCTCAGAAGCGCCCGATGTTCTCAGGGCATTGAATCCTTACTGGGGAATAAAATTTCTCCTTGAAAATGGCTTTAAAGGCTTTATAGTTCTCGGAGAGATTATACTCTGTGCGACAGGTGGTGAGGCCCTGTATGCAGATATGGGTCACCTTGGTGGCAGGCCGATAAGACAGGCATGGACAGGTGTCTTTTTTGCACTTGTCATTAATTATTTAGGACAGGGAGCATATTTACTGAAACATCCTGAAGCGAAAAATATACTCTTTGAGATGGTATTCCACTATGCAAGGAACCTCTATATCCCATTCCTTATATTAAGCATTTCTGCTACCGTCATCGCCTCGCAGGCCATGATAAGCGGTATGTTCTCAATAGTCTACCAGGGAATAACCACAAGGATTATGCCTATGTTCAAGGTAGATTACACCTCAATCGAAAGGAAAGCACAGATATACATAGGTTCAGTAAACTGGTTTCTGCTTCTCTCAATCCTTTTCATTATGGTTGAGTTTCAGGAATCACACCGTCTTGCTGCTGCTTATGGCCTTGCAGTTACAGGGACAATGACCTTCACCGGCATCTTAATGATCATGATATTTTATCTGAAGAAAAAGAAGATGCTTGCAGTCGTTGCTTCACTTGTTACAGTTGTTGATATGGCTTACCTCGGTTCTAATCTCTATAAATTACCTCATGGCGGCTACTGGTCCCTGATAATTGCCTCAATCCCGCTTGTGATGATAATTTTTTATACAGAGGGACAGAAAAAACTTTACCAGGTGATGGATTTTATGCATTTAGAAGAATTTCTTAATAAGTTTACAAGGGTACATGCAACTGCTGAAAGGATTAAGGGCGCAGCGCTATTCCTTATCAAAGATATAAAAGAGATACCATTTTATATCACTCAGACAATGTTCTTCCACGGCATTATTTATGAGGACAACATCTTTGTATCAATCATAAAACGGGATGATCCTTTCGGCGTTATAGGTTTCTTCAAGGAGAATATTGCAGAAGGTCTCAGGGTCTTCGAGATACAGATGGGATACACGGAAGTAATCGATGTGGAAGAAATCCTTAGGGAGGCCGGGATAGAAGAAAGGGTTGTCTTCTACGGTCTTGAGGATATTACCACAGAAAATGTAGTCTGGAAAATATTCGCTTTTATTAAGAGAATAACACCCACATTCATACAGTTTTATAAATTCCCACTCAAGAAGCTCCATGGTGTATTTACAAAAGTGTGGTTATAAAAATATAGAGAGGGCATGAACTCTCTATATAAATTAAGAACTGCAAGGGAGTTTCTCAAAAAGTCTGGTATCGAAAATACCATTAGAGAGGCTGAGATGATAATATCTCGTTTGCTTGGAATTGACAGGGTAACTCTTTACAGGGATAATCCACAGATTCCTGAAAAGTGTATTTCAAAGATAGATGAACTCCTGAGAAGAAGAGCAAAAAGAGAACCCTTGCAGTATATCCTCGGTTATACAGAATTTTGCGGTTTAAAAATAAAGGTAGGTAAAGGTGTTCTTATCCCAAGACCGGAGACGGAATTGCTGGTAGAAAAAGCGATAAAGATTTTCAGAATTCAGAGGATAAATCTTCCCTTACCCCCCCATCCCCCCCTTGGTAAGGGGGGGCAAAGGGGGGGTAGCAACTCATCCCTCATCCTTCATCCCTCATCCTTCAATCTTTTGGACCTGTGCACTGGATGCGGTTGTATTGCACTTGCACTTGCCAGAGAATTTCCTGATGCACAAGTCTACGGCACTGATATATCAGAAATTGCGATTAGATATGCAAAGGAAAACGCGAAGTTAAACAAGATCAAGAATGTGGCATTCATCAAAGGCTCATTATTTAAGCCAGTCAAAAAATCACTCAATACCTTTGACCTAATAGTTTCAAATCCTCCTTATATTAAAAGGAATGATATAAAAAATTTGCAGATAGAGATAAAAGACTGGGAACCGGTTAAGGCATTGGATGGAGGGGAAGACGGCCTCGATTATTATAGGGCAATAATCCCTGAGGCAAAAAATTATTTAAAAGAATGCGGCTGCCTTATGTTTGAACTTGGCGTCAGCCAGGCTAATGGTGTCAGAAAAATGGCCGAGGATGCAGGCTTTGTAAATATCTCTTTGATAAAGGATTATGCAGGGATCAATAGAATACTTATAGCTAAATCAAGTATGTTATAGTTTTATTTGGCGAATTAAAATGGAAATTCTTGAAGAAAACAGGCGACTTGAGGAGCTTGACAGGAAATATATCTGGCATCCATTTACTCAAATGAAAGATTGGCTTGATGAGAAGCCAATAATTATCTCTGAGGGTAAAGACTGTTTTATAAAGGACATTTATGGCAGATGGTATCTTGACGGTGTCTCATCCCTATGGGTAAACATCCACGGACATAGAAAAAAGGAGATAGACGATACAATAAAGAAGCAGCTTGATAAAATCGCTCATAGCACATTACTCGGATTAAGTAATGTCCCTGCAATAAAGTTAGCAGAGAAACTCGTTAACTTAGTCAATCAGTCATTAGTCAGAAACACCCCCTCCCAAACTTTGAACTCTGGACTAACTAAGGTCTTCTATTCAGACAATGGGTCGACTGCTATTGAAGTCTCACTTAAGATGGCATTTCAGTACTGGAGACATAAAGGAGTTGATGGAAAAAATAAATTTGTTTCCCTTAACAGAGCATACCATGGCGATACAATAGGTGCTGTAAGTGTAGGCGGTATCGATATATTTCATAAAGCCTTCGGACCACTTTTATTCAAAACGTATAAATCCCCTTCACCCTATTGTTATAGATGTGAACTTGGCAAAAAATATCAGGGTTGCAAGTTTGCATGCCTTGATAAGATGGAAAAGATATTCAAGGCCCATTCAAAAAAGATAGCAGCACTTATTATCGAGCCTTTGATCCAGGCAGCAGGCGGGATGATAACCTCTCCGCCAGGATATCTCAAGGGTGTTAGAGAATTATGCACCAAATATAATATCCTGATGATCGCTGATGAGATTGCGACAGGTTTTGGCCGCACCGGAAAGATGTTTGCCTGTGAACATGAAGACGTCGTGCCTGATATTATGTGTTTATCAAAGGGCATAACAGGTGGCTATATGCCTCTTGCGGTAACCATAGCAACAGACGAGATATATAATGTATTCCTTGGAGAATTCAAAGATTTAAAAACATTTTTTCATGGTCATTCGTATACTGGTAATCCACTCGCATGTGCTGCTGCCATTGCATGCCTTGATTTATTCGAAAAAGAAGAGGTATTAAAAAGCCTTAAGAAAAAGATTGAGATTCTCGAGACATGGCTTAAGGAAGTCCTGAATCTAAAGCATGTAGGAGATGTCAGAAATATAGGACTGATGGCCGGGGTAGAGTTGGTAAGAAATAAGAAGACAAAAAAACCTTATGACTGGACTGAAAAGATGGGGTGGCATGTTACATACCGTGCGAGAGACAACGGGGTCTTCATCAGACCTCTCGGAAATGTGATAGTCATCATGCCGCCACTGAGCATAAGCGAGCAGAACTTAAAGCAGTTGCTAAAAGTGATTAAAGATTCGATTGTTAAAATAACGGAGAAGTGAAGTCAGAGCCTTAGGTAAAATTGGAAGGATAAACCTTGAGTAAAAAATCTATAGTACTTTTATTTTTTTTAATATTAACTCCCATTATTATTTACCTCCTCTGGCCTTCTGATGAAAGCCGGATAAAGAAACTTTTTAAGGAAGGTTCCAGGGC
>JBGQLV010000096.1:0-5690 GCA_041500225.1 Thermodesulfovibrionia bacterium
ATCTTATTTTGCCGAGCTGGTTCTGGATTATGAATACCCCGATAAAAAGATAGATTTCGAGGTTATTGTTCCGAGAAGAAAGCCCGAAGACAGGGCAGATATTGTTATTTATGAAGATGACGAACTATTGAGATTGTCTACGAGCCATAGAGTGGATGGGAAAATAAGGATAGTGTAAAATAGTTACTAAGAGGGGGGAATATGCTTACTGAACTAAAACAAAAGGACATTATAAATGTTAAACAGTATGTAACCGACAAGAAAGGGCATAAAGTGGCGGCAATTCTCGATATAGAGGAACTTACAAGAATAAAGGAGTTACTTGAAGATCTTTCGGATTTGAAGGCTATTGAAGACAGAATTGCTGAACCTGAAGAAGCCTACGAAGCGTATAGCCGCAAGAGAAAATCCCGCTCGCATGTATAGGCTTACCATTAAGAAATCTGCCCAAAAGGAATTAGACAGTATAACTGAACAACAATTTCTAAAAATCGATAAAGCAATCCTGTCTTTAAGAGAAACCCCTTTCCCGTATCCTCAATCAAAAAAACTTAAGGGCAAGGATAAATGTAGGCTTCGTGTGGGAGATTACAGGGTTGTTTACACAGTCAATGAGGAACAGAAGACTATTACTATTTTTCGGGTAAGACATCGGAAAGATGTTTACAGATAAGAAAAAGTATTGAGGAGATTGAGATTGTCTACGACTCATGGAGTAGAGGGACAATATAAATTGAGAATATTAGAAGTTTTTAATGAGAAGAGTTCCTAAGAAACTGAAAATTAAGTGGGCATGATTGAGTAGGTAGCAAATGACATACGACTAAAAGGAGGGACCATGTCTAAGGTATATTTTGCATCCGCAAGGTCAATGAAATGGAAATATGACGACAGCATGCCTGGTAAGCTTGAAAGGCTCCTTAAAGAGTTTAACCTGTCAAATTATTTTGAGCCGAAGGAATGGGTTGCTGTAAAGACACATTTCGGCTCTGAAGGCGCACATAGAATAGTACGGCCTATTTTTTTAAGAAAAGTTGTTGATGCGTTAAAAAGTATCAATGCAAAACCTTTTGTAACGGATACCGTAAGGATTAAAGGTCTTGATTACCTTGAGGTCGCAAACCAGAACGGAATAAACCATCTTTCAGTAGGAGCGCCCGTTATACTTGCCGACGGGTTATATGGCAACGACAGCATAATAATAAAAGCAGGTGAAATAATCTCTAAGATCGCTGTTGCAAGCGTTATACACGATGTGCCCGCTATGGTTGTATGCTCCCATGTAAAAGGTCATATACAGGCGGGTTATGCGGGTGCGATAAAGAATATCGCAATGGGGGGCGTGAGTTCAAAACACAGAGAGTGCGGCTGGAAATGCGGAAGGGGCGCTATGCATACGGTAGGAGAGGGCAAATTGATCTGGAATAAGGAAAGGTGTGAACTCTGTTACCAGTGTGAGGAGATATGTCCCCTTGAAACCATAAAATTCGATAATGAACTTTTTGCTTACAAAGAAGAGGATTGCTGGAGATGCGGCAGATGCACAAGGGTCTGCCCCTCAGGTGCACTTTCGCTGCCGGGCGATGACGAAAGGTTTATGCGTTCTCTCGCCGAGTCTGCAATGACGGTCCTCAGCACATTTAAAAAAGATAAGGTTATCTATATAAATTTTCTTACGGAGATACAGCCTGAATGTGATTGTATGCCTGTAGCTGATGTGCCGGTTATGCAGGACCAGGGGATTTTAATATCGGACGATATAGTTGCGATCGAACAGGCAAGTGTGGATATGCTCTTGAAAGCTCCCCCCCTGCCCCAGTCGGCATCTGAGGAGAAAAATATCGTAAAAGGCGATGACATCTTATTAAAGCTCAGTGAAAAGCCGTACTGGATTCAGATACAAGAGTCAGAAAGACTTGGATTGGGTAGAATGGAATACGAACTTATAGAAATTTAAAATGACCCTAAAAGAAATTTTTCAGGTTCTGTAAGCCGCATTTACCCTGATATATTCTTCTGTCAGGTCACAGGTCAAAACCTTAGCAGAAGATCTTCCGAGGTGCAGGTCAATTTTTATCTTAATGTCCTTTCCTCTCAAGACCTCGCCTGCCTCTTTATCTTTCCCTGTGGTTAAGCCTTTATTGGCAATTTTTAGCTTCCCGAAATAAATATCTATTTTTTCTTCTTTAATCGCAACACCCGAATATCCGAGGGCTGCCATGATTCGGCCCCAGTTTGCATCATTCCCATAAATAGCTGTCTTTACAAGATTTGAGTTTGCTACTGCAAATGCAGCCTTTTCAGCATCAGCCTCATTCCTTGCACCTTTTACTTCTATCTCGATAAACTTAGTTGCCCCCTCACCATCTTTAACAATTAATTTTGATAATTCGAATGTAACTTCATGCAGAACCTTTTTAAAAGCAGGGTATGTTCCTGATTTCTCAGTAATTTGAGGGTTTCCGAGCATGCCATTAGCAATTATGAGTGCAGTGTCATTGGTTGATCTGTCACCGTCAATGGTAATTCTGTTAAATGACTTTTTTACTGCATCATTCAGTGCTTTATGTAATGTCTTCTGTTTTACTGCAACATCTGTCACTATAAAGCAAAGCATAGTCGCCATATCAGGGAATATCATGCCGGCACCTTTACAGATACCTGCTATACTGCCTACTTTATTACCCATCTTTACTTTCTTCTTTACGATCTTCGGAAATCTATCAGTCGTCATTATTGCTTCTGCAACATCTTCTATAGTCGCTCTGCCAAGATTATCTGCCAATTCAGAAATCTTTGGTCTTATCCGCTCCATAGGCATGGGTGTACCTATAACACCTGTTGAACAGACATAAACAAGAGAGGGTTTTATATTCAGCCTTTTTGCAACAAGGCTTACCATATCAGCCGCATCCTTCATGCCTTTTTTACCTGTGCATGCATTTGCATTCCCGCTGTTTATTACTATTGCCTGTCCTTTACCTGATCGTATTTTCCTGATATCAAGTTTAACAGGTGCTGCCTTAACCTTATTTGTTGTGAATGTGCCGGCGATACCGGCCTCTACTTCAGAATATATGAGGGCGAGGTCCTTCCGACCGGGTTTTTTTATTGCAGCCTCTACAGTTGAGAATAAAAAGCCTTTTGGAGTCATTACTGTTCTACAGTCTTCTTTTGTTTAACTTGATAATTCCCTGTGTCATTCCTGCGAAAGCAGGAATCCAGACGTCGTCCCTGCGTAAGCAGGGAACTATAAGGAAATAGATTCCCGTTTTCACGGGAAACCCTGGATTCCGTATCAAGTACGGAATGACAGAAACTAAAGAAAGATTCTGGACAAGCCAGAATGACACAAAATTATCCAAAATTGCCGTTCTACTTTTGAACACATCAGCAATTAAATTCTACTTACGGAAATAACGCAATGGTATCGAGTGCTGTCTTTTCATCAATGCCCATCATGATATTCATGTTATGTACAGCCTGTCCCGAAGCGCCTTTCACAAGATTATCTATCGCAGTCACCACAATAAGGGTATTTGTCCTCTCGTTTAATTTCAGACCGACCTCGCAAATGTTTGTACCCCGGACATTCTTTATGTTCGGATACACGCCATATTCAAGAACCCTTACAAAAGGCTCTTTTTTGTAAGTCTCATTATAAATTTTAACTATTTCTTCAACGGTTTTCTTTTTCCTCATAAGAGCGTATATGGTTGTTAGTATGCCTCTGTCAACCGGAAGGAGATTAGGAGTAAAATTTACTTTAATTTTTTTGCCGCATAATATAGATAGCTCCTGTTCGATTTCAGGCGTATGCCTGTGTGTGCCGATTCCATATGCCTTGAATCCCTCATTTACCTCACAGTAAGAGACAGCTAAATCAGCTTTTCTGCCTGCACCGCTCGTGCCGGACTTTGAATCTATAACGATAGATGAAATATCAATCAGTTTATTTTTTAAAGCCGGTAATAATCCAAGTATAGCGCCAGTGGGGTAACATCCGGGATTGGCAATCAGCCTGGCCTTCTTGATTTTATTTCTATAAATTTCAGGCAGGCCATAAACAGCTTTTTTAAGTGTGGATACAAACTTATGAGGTATTCCATACCATTCTTTATATACCTTCGGGTCTGTAAGCCTGTAATCTGCTGAAAGGTCGATGACCATTTTATTGTTGCTAAATAAGAAATTCACTATATCCTGAGAAGTACCGTGAGGGAGTGCAAGGAAAAATATGTCAGCTTTGTTGAGAAGTTTTTCCTTGTTTAACGGTTCATAAATCAGATTTTTATATTTGTGAAGGTGTGGAAATACTTCAATGACCCTTTTACCAGCAGATTTTTCAGAGGTAACTGCAACTATCTTTATGTTGGGATGACCGTATAAAATGCGTAAAAGTTCCACCCCTGTATATCCACTGCCGCCACATATGACAACAGGAATCATCTTCAATTTATCCTCTTTCGTGTTTTAGTTGAAGAAAACTCTTCAAATCAAAAATAACAATCTTTCTGGATTCCCGTTTTCACGGGAATGACAAAATAAGTAAAAAAATGCCGTCATTCCCGCAGTCCTTTGAGCGGGAATCCAAACACTTTCTTTTTTAAATGCAATTTCAACTTTTTTACGAAAGAACCTTAATTTATCTCTTGGAGAACTGGAATCTCTTGCGTGCGCCCTTCTGGCCGTATTTCTTTCTCTCTTTTTCTCTCGGGTCTCTCATGAGAAACCCTTCCTTCTTGAGTCTCGGACGAAGGTCATTATCCATATTAACAAGCGCCCTTGATATACCATGTCTCAATGCACCTGCCTGACCTGACAAGCCGCCTCCGGTAACCGAGGCAGTAATATTATATTTTCCGGTTATACCGGCAAGTTCGATCGGCTGACGTATCATCATCCTTAAAGTTTCCCGTGGGAAATAAATATCAGCAGGTTTTTTATTAACGACTATCTGGCCATTCCCGGGCGAAATACTCACCCTTGCTATTGATGTTTTTCTTCTGCCGGTCGCATTGTATTGAATCTCAGCCATTTATAACTCCTTTATTATTAGACTCGCCCGTTTGTTTATACGGACAATCTCTCCGGTTTCTGTGCCTTATGGGGATGTTCAGACCCCCTGTAAACCTTAAGCTTTTTTATCATTGCCCTGCCAAGCCTTCCCTTTGGAATCATTCCCCATACAGCCTCAGTAAGAACCTTTTCCGGACACCTGCTGAGACGCGCTCTCGCAGTCTCGGCCTTTATACCACCTGGATAACCTGAGTGGCGGTAGTAAATCTTATTATCAAGTTTCTTGCCTGTTAGTTTTACTTTCTCCGCATTCACAACAATAATGAAATCACCTGTATCACAATTAGGAGTAAATATTGGCTTGTTTTTACCGCGCAGGCGATTTGCAATCTTGACCGCAAGCCTTCCAAGAACAGCATCCTTAGCATCAAACAGATACCACCTTCGTTCAACATCGCCCTTTTTGGCAAAAAGAGTCCTCATCTCATCACCTTCCTTACAGTTTTACTAAGATAAATAGAATAATCGAATCGACAAAAGATTGTCAATACAGCGAATTGCCTCATCGAAAATCTATATGAAATCGATTCGTTGCCTCATTTAAAAATCTATACGAAAGAATCAGGTACTGTCTCTGTAAAAACAACAGGAGGCAGGGATGAGGCTAACGG
>JBGQLV010000097.1:0-5483 GCA_041500225.1 Thermodesulfovibrionia bacterium
CCGTTAGCCTCATCCCTGCCTCCTGTTGTTTTTACAGAGACAGTACCTGATTCTTTCGTATAGATTTTTAAATGAGGCAACGAATCGATTTCATATAGATTTTCGATGAGGCAATTCGGAGGGTTGCAACGTAGTATTCTTTATGGTATTCTTATTTATTCAAAATAGTATTACAGGGAGGCCATAAAATGTCCGTCGCAAAACTCGGAATAAGTTTTCCAATAGAACTTGTTGAAGAAATAGACAGGATATCAAAAAGCTTAAAAAAGAGCAGGAGTGAAGTTGTCAGAGATGCTATTACTAAGATGATTAGTGATTACAAAAAACAGCAGGCAATTGAAGAGGCAGAGAAGATTTATAAAGAGATAGCAGAGGATGACAAGCGTCTTGCAGAAGATTTTTTGAGTATCTGCGCAGAGCCTGTTGCAAGATATAAAACCTATAAAAAAGTAAAAACCAAATGAAGCAGCCCAAGAGGGGTGAGATATATTTTCTTGATTTTAGTCCTTCTAAAGGCAGGGAGATGAAAGGGCCTCATCCGGCCCTTGTTATTCAAAATGATGTCGGTAATAAAGTTGGAAGCCTTACAATAGTTGCTGCTATAACAAGCAATCTTAAAGTTGCTGAACTTCCGGTTGGTGTATTGATAAAGTCAAAAGAAAGCGGACTTCCTCACGAATCTGTTATTCACCTTGGACAGATATATACCATTGATAAAGAAAGGCTTCAGAATCTTATCGGGACACTCTCGGAACGCAAAATGTTGGAAGTTGATGAAGCGATAAAGATAAGTCTTGGACTGATAGAGTTCTGGGCTTAAAAATGCGAGGGATGGTGCTTGCCCCAAGTGCGGCGAATCCATCGAACGCGAAAGCGGCTACCTCGTCTGCAATAACAGCGGGGTTACGAAATGCGGGTAGAGGGTAAGCAATGATTTGGAGGAAGTAGGATAGAGAAAAGACAGATTGAAGAAATAGGAACAAAGGATTTAATGTCATGAAAGAATTAACTGATAAACAAATTGAAAGACAAGATTTTGTTGATAATGCTATTTTCAATCTGATTCAGTCTCTTAACACGACAGATAAGGCAATTAATTGGGATATAGAAATGATCGGAGATATTAGAGATGTTATTGCAGAATGGATGATTGAGAGATTGAAAATTACAGACGAGCAGAATTTTTATCCGTATTTAGAGGATTAGGCAGCGAGGAGAATATGGGATGTGTCCCTCTAATTTTCAATGATACGCATATTATCTAAATGATTTTTATAAGATATATCCGGAAACCATGACAAAATTGTTACAGCGGCCATCTATGGCCATCTATAGAATACGAAAAGAAATATGTTCGAGTGAAATCCGGCATGGAAAAACTTATAAGGGTTATTGAGAAGCCAAGTCTTTCATTATGAATAGCAAGCTACAAAAACGCACAGCCCATCTATATAAGAAAGTCGACTTTGAGCATTTGTGCCTCAGCGAAGATCAGGCTATTTACAAGGCTCGCGAAGAAGATGAACTGGCCAAACCCCGAATTGCGTTCAAACTGATCGATCTTTTTTGCGGTGCAGGCGGCATGACACTCGGCTTTACTAAAGCGTTGGGTCATCACTTTAAGCCCGTCTGGGCGAACGATTTCAACAAATATTGCGTCGAGACTTACAGTGCAAACTTTGGAAATCACTGCGTATCAGGCGATATTGTTGACTTGCTTAGGAATCGCTCTATAGAAATACCCAAAGCGGACGTTGTAATCGGCGGTCCGCCGTGTCAAGGATTCAGCTTGCTTAATAAAAACAGGGAGAATGATTCTCGTAATGAATTATGGCGGCCTTTTCTTGAGGTGGTCGAAAAGTCTTACTCTGATGCCTTTGTTATTGAGAATGTTCCCCAATTACTCGGCACATTTGAACACGGGGAAATTGTTGGCGCGGCTGAGACACTCGGGTTCAAAGTCTGGTCGGGAAAATTGTGTGCAGCCGACTACGGTGTTCCTCAAACTCGCTGGCGCGCGATAATAATCGGTTCAAAGAGATTGGATCCGTCAATTATCTGTCCGCCTCGGAAAACTCATTTTAAGCCGAACGGCAATGGACGACAGAGGGCACTTGATTTTTCCGGCAACGGCGAATATCTCCCCACTCCGTATGAATGGAGAACGGTTCGAGACACAATCGGCGACCTGCCGCCTCCCGCCGGTACCGAAATAAGGGATGTGCCTCCGCCGCTCGATCTTCACTTCGGAAGGACGCCGACATCCATGAGTCTCAAGCGATACAGAGCAATTCCAAAAGAGGGAATGAATCGGTTCGACCTTCAGAAAAGGGCACCCGAACTGACCCCGCCCTG
The DNA here is from genome assembly GCA_041500225.1 of Thermodesulfovibrionia bacterium. Classification (GTDB taxonomy): domain Bacteria; phylum Nitrospirota; class Thermodesulfovibrionia; order Thermodesulfovibrionales; family SM23-35; genus 0-14-3-00-41-53. The sequence goes on from JBGQLV010000097.1 coordinate 2,356, forward strand.
CTGGATAAGAAAAAAAACAGGGGGAACGGACCTTTTCGGCAGGTTATGGTGGGATCGTCCTGCGTTCACAATTAGGACCGAGTTCTTTAAGCCGGAGAAGGGCAGATATCTTCATCCGAGCCAACATAGACCTATTACACACCGCGAGGCGGCAAGGCTTCAGGGTTTTCCCGATTTCTTTGTATTCAAAGGTTCTAAAATTGAGATTGCAAAACAAATCGGCAATGCCGTGCCGCCGTTGCTTGCTGCACGCTTGGCCGATATCGTTCATGTTCTTTTAACTCATAAGAACAAGAAATGAGATGGACGTATACGGAAAGAAAAAACGCAGTGAAATCATGGCCCGTGTTAAAGGGCGAGATACTAACCCGGAACTTCTCGTGCGGGCCATTGTCCACAGCTTGGGTTATCGATTCCGTCTTTACAGACGCGATTTGCCGGGCAACCCAGACATTACACTGCCTAAACATCGGAAGGTTATCTTTGTGCACGGCTGTTTTTGGCATGGCCATAAGCGGTGTCCCAGAGCCGCAAGACCAACAACCAATATCGCCTTCTGGAGGAAAAAGCTGGATTCAAACATAGCTCGCGACAGACATAATATCGGACAACTGAGAAAAGGTGGGTGGCGTGTTCTTGTTGTCTGGCAATGTCAAACAAGAAAACTTGAGACTTTAAAGAGGTCACTATCCAAATTTCTTAATGAGGAGGGCAAACGCTGAATGGGGGCAAGAGATAAAATACGGTCTTTTCTCGAAGCAAATGTCGGCAAAGTAGTTAAGACCCAACAAATTCGAAAGATTGCGGGGGTAAGCGAATACGCCCGACGCTTACGCGAACTGCGTGATCAAGAAGGAATGCAAATTCGTTCTCATATCGACAGGCATGATCTAAAGCCCGGTGAATATATTTTGGAGAGCTTAGAAAGAATACCAACGCTGGGACGTGGAATATCGCCTCAACTGCGTAATGAAATACTTGAACGCAATGGTTATACATGCCAGTTATGCGGTGCAGGTCCCGGCGATCAGGATCCTTTTAATCCCAATCGAAAAATTCGACTTCATATCGATCATATTATTCCTTTGAGTCAAGGCGGATCCAATGAAAAGGAAAATTTAAGAGTTCTTTGCTCGGCTTGTAATCAAGGACGGGCGAATATTCAGCCTCTTAGCGAATCTGCACGGAATATTTTAGCACGTATTCGTCGCCTGCCACGCACCTCTCAGAAAGAAGTTTATGAAGCACTGAAAAAAATTTTTCAGACAAAATGAGGTTAGTAAACGGCACAAAGTAAAAGTAGGAACAGAAAAAGGAACAGAAAAAGGGACGGTTGTATATGCTCAGTAATTAGGTAACTCTTTTTATGTGTCACAGTATAAACTGTAGCACAAGAGGAGGGACTAATGAAACACGAGCAGCAAATCGTTATTAAGCGATGGATTCCGATATTAAAGGAATACGAAAAGACAAAGACTAAACAGACACCAAGAGTATTTAAAAGCATTAAAGCTCTTTGCGAAGCACATCACATCTCAACTAAAGAACTCCGGAGATATTACAGGAGGTGGATTGAATCAAAAAAGGACACTTTATCCATACTGCCCCAGAGGAGAGGTCCTAAACCGGGAACCAGAAGAACACCAAAAGAAATAGAAAGAAATATAATCAAGGCTTACAGACGTTTTGGCTCTAACAGGTACGAACTGGTCTTATTGTTTAAACCGTATTATCTGGATAAAACACCATCTCCAGCTACGATGGACAGGATAAAAGCGAGATACCCTTTGAATCCATCTCAAAAGAAGATAGTAAAGAGATACGAAAAGAAAACTCCTGGAGAATTAGCGCATATAGATATAACGAAGCTGCCAAAGGATATCAGGACACAGTTTAAACTCAAGGAATCATATGTAGCAGCATTACAGGATGATTGTACCAGGCTGACTTATACTGAGTCTATTTCGGATAGGAGAAGCAGTACTTTGACCTATTTCATGGCGAGGGGCTTGAGTTGGTTCAAGCAGATATACGGTTTTGAATTCGAATCTGTAATGTCTGATAATGGCCCTGAGTTTAAGGGATCGCTGGATAGAGAACATCCATTTGAGACCTTCTGTATACAGATAGGGTTAAGGCATTATATGACACGCCCGTATAGACCGCAGACCAATGGCAAGGTAGAGGCATTTTTCAGAATACTCAAGAAGGAATTTTTCAGGCCAAACTCATTCAAAGATTTAAATGAGGTAAAAGAGCAGATGGGAGGTTTCTTGTTTGAGTATAATCATCTGAGAAGACATGGAGGGTTAAATTATACGACACCTTTTGATAAACTTTTAAAAGTTACCGAATTAGTGAGCTGAAACAACGGTTGTAATTGAATATTAAAACACCAATGACGACCATGATCATCGGCGATAGCCGGAAGATAGCGGAATTGAAGGATGAGAGTATCCATCTCGTCGTCATGTCCTTGACTGACATAATCCGCCCAGATTATCATCAAGCCATACAAATGATCATGGCTGTGAGCCTGAAACTGCAAATAAGTCTGATGATATTTAAATATAGCGATGGACAGAAAATAGATATGTGAGATTGAGCCATACAGATAAACTGAGGTAACTATGCAATGCACGGTATGTTTTAAAGAATTTGAGGAAAGCGATAAGGCTTATGCTACTGCAATCGGTAGTATAGAGCAAAACCTTTTTAGTAAAGAAGGAGAATATGGCTTTTATGCTTCTGAGGTCGAACCTTGGATAACTGTTCTATGCGAGGATTGCGGGAGGGCGGTGCATGATTTCATCGCAAAACAGTCACAAGCTAAACATCTATGATGCCAACAAGACCTAAAACCACCATAATCATCGGCGACAGTCTGAGATGAGCGATCCAAATATGCTGGAATATGATGAGGATAAATGGTTAAATGGAGCTTTTTACCAGAGACAAGTCCGAGATACCTGAATCAGACCCTCTGAGACTGTCCTGCTCGACAAATTCGGAACAACTATCTCGAGTTTAAAGTTAGTCCTACCAGGTTTTCAAGTTTATAATAATTAACCGGGACATCATATCCCAGCGCCTCATGCGGCCTATAGGTGTTGTACTTTATCCTGTAG
>JBGQLV010000098.1:0-5434 GCA_041500225.1 Thermodesulfovibrionia bacterium
ACATATGAGACTGATAGAGGGGTTTATCATCGTCAATAATGCCATGAGCTTTTAAGAATTGCAATGGTGTTTTATTTCCTAATGAATGATGTGGTCTGACACAATTATAGATATATTCCCAGTGGATCAATTGTTCATTTAATTCTGGGACAGTCCAGGAGCAGTCGTTCACTTCATAGAACTCCTCTGTATGCGTTCTATTGGCCCTTTCCACAGAACCGTTGAGTTTAGGGCTCTTCGGAGGCAATACGAATAAGCTGATACCCTTTGCTTTACAGATATTTTCAAACTCTGCATAAAATTCAGATCCTCCATCTACCTGTATAGCTTTTATCTGAAAGGGCATTCGCCTCTGTAACGTATCAATAAATTCTTTGGCTGTTTTTGCAGTAGCCCGGCTCCGTGCTTCTATTACATCCCACTTGGAAATAACATCTCTTGCGGTAAACTGTTTGAGAATGATCCATGGCAAAGGTCTTACATCAAGGGTGTCTACCTGAACAAGATCTCCAGGATTGATCGGGTGATAATCCTTTGGTTTCCTTACTGCATATACTCTCTGCACTTTCCTCTTTACTGAGATAGCTTTCCTTGGCGGTTCAATGATATCTCCTCTCCTTTTGAGATACTTCAGAATACGTCCAACGGTTGATGCCGAGGTTTTCCATCCCTGATCATTGAGTAATACAATAAGCTTATCCTTTCCCCATCGAGGGTATTGTTCACGCAGTTTTTTCAATGCCATGATCAGTTTGTAATCCCAGCGGGGTTTTCTGAGCCTTTTGGGACGTCGGGATTGTTCTTTCAGTGAACACAAGTCTTTCGGATCAAACTGCTTAATCCATCTGTATAGAGTAGCTCTGCTTATCGCAAACGTATGACAAACAAGGTTTATATTTCGTGTCTCTTGCCAGATTGTTATTGCTCGTAGCCTATCAAGTTCTTTCTGTGTAAGTTCTGGTGGAATATTCTTTGAAACTCGGTGAAATCCCTTTGCAATGCTGAACACGATCATAGAGAGGCCCTCCTATCGCCTAAAAGTTACCCCTCTGTTTTAACTTATTTCTGTCTCATATGTATCTGAACGCGTTCAGGTCTTGTACTCGTTCACTATATATGAAACTGATAGAGGGGTTTATCAGGAAGCGTCAAATCACTTAGAATTTTGAAATTCAAACAGAAGCTTTTAAATTTCGGTTACGAGTTTAAACGATTTGACATGGGTGCTTGATTTCTATAGCTGCATCCTTTATCCTTCCTATGTGATAAAAGAAGTAGTGGATTTCCTTATCATAGGCAGTGGTGTTGCAGGCCTCAGGGCTGCGATAGAGCTTGCAAACTACGGCAGTGTCCTTGTAGTTACAAAAGACAGACCTGCTGAAAGCAGTACCGAGTATGCGCAAGGTGGTATCGCAGTTGCCATGAGTGATGAGGATGAGGTAGGTATCCATTTTGAAGACACATTGAAAGCAGGTGATGGACTCTGCAGGGAAGATGCTGTAAAGATACTTGTTGAAGAAGGACCTAAAAGAATACTCGAACTCATATCATGGGGTGCTGAATTTGACAAAGAGGGGACAAAGCTAAGCTTCACAATGGAGGCAGCCCATTCGAGAAAAAGAATACTTCATGCGCATGGAGATTCAACAGGTAAAGAACTTGAGAGGGTACTTCTAAACAAGGTACGCTCATTTCCGTCAGTTAAAAAATATCCCTTTGCCTTTACCAAAGGCCTGATTGTAAAGGACGGAGAATGCCATGGGGCATATGTATTGAAGGGGGGGGAGTTAAGCACACTGTTCGCAAAGGCAACAATACTTGCTACCGGAGGTGCAGGACAGATTTTTTCAAGAACAACAAACCCTGCTGTGGCAACCGGAGACGGTATGGCGATTGCGTACAGGGCAGGTGCCATCCTTGAGGATATGGAATTTGTCCAGTTTCACCCTACGGTTCTCTTTGCTCCGTCTGCTCCTCAGTTTTTGTTAAGTGAAGCAATGAGGGGCGAAGGCGCGATTCTGAGGAATATTGATAAAGAACTATTTATGAAGGGCTATCATCCTGATGCAGAGCTTGCACCCAGGGATGTAGTTTCAAGGGCAATCATATCAGAGATGGTAAAGACAAAGAGCAGGCACGTTTACTTAGACCTCAGCCATCTGGGCGCAGAATTTATAAAAAAGAGGTTTCCAAGGATTTATGCCACATGTCTCCAATATGATGTGGACATTACAAAAGAACTCGTCCCTGTTTCTCCAGCTGCTCATTATATTATGGGTGGGGTAAAAACGGACACAGACGGTGCCACGAACATCAAAGGGCTATATGCAGCAGGTGAGGTTGCATGCACAGGGGTGCATGGTGCAAATAGACTTGCATCAAATAGTCTTCTTGAAGGCCTTGTTTTTGGTGCAAGGGCAGGAAGGGCAGCTTTAGATTCCCCGATTGGTAATGAACAAATAGAATCCAGCAGTTTGGGAACAGCGTATTCAGTATCACACGTTATCCCTCATGAACACATTCATGCCCATGAAGAGGTACGGCATGTATTAAGAAAAGTGATGTGGGAGAGGGTCGGGATAATACGGTGCGAAGTGTCTCTCGGTGAAGCACGGGAAAAATTTGAAAGATGGTCATTCATCCTTAATAAAAACGTTGTGACAAGGCGTGAACTTGAACTCAAGAATATGCTCGTAGTCGGAAAATTAATCACCCATGCGGCAAGTCTGAGGAAGGGAAGCGCCGGTGCGCATTACAGGTCTGATTTCAAGGAGAGAGGAGAGGAATGGGAGAAGCATATAACGTTGAAAAAGGCGGATAGAGAATTAAGCAAAAACGATGTAAAAAATCCAAGGCAGACGCGCTGAAAAACCTCTACAAAAACTAAAGGATTAAAATATGAGTTTGTTACATAAGAGAAAGGCAAAGATAGTCTGTACAATCGGACCGGCATCGGCTAAAAGAGAGGTCATTTCCTCGCTGATAAAAAAGGGAATGGATGTAGCAAGGTTGAATTTTTCCCACGGCGACCATGATACTCATAAAAAGGCGATAGAATTTATACGAGATATTTCAAGGAGATATAGAAGACCCGTAGCAATACTCCAGGACCTTCAGGGCGTAAAGATCAGGGTTGGACTTATTGAGGACGGTGCAGTCGAATTAAAAAAGGGCAGGACACTTCTCTTAATACCGGGAGAGGGGATTGGAAATCAAAAACAGATATTTATCTCATATCCTGCGCTTCTCAAGGACGCTAAGAGAGGTGATAAAATTCTCCTTGATGATGGGTTTATACAGCTATCTGTTCTCGGTAAGGCAAAAAATGCCTTAAGAACAAAGGTGATTGAAGGTGGATTGTTAAGAGACAAGAAAGGAGTTAATCTTCCCGGCGTAAAGATATCGGTCACATCATTTACAGGAAAGGATCAAAAAGACCTGCTGTTTGGAATAGATATGAATGTTGATTATGTGGCCATATCCTTTGTGCGGGATGCAAGCGATATCAGAAAAGTTAAGGAATGGCTTAAACACAGGAAACAGCAGATACCACTAATCGCAAAAATAGAAAAACCAGAGGCATTACATAATATTGAAGAAATCCTGTCTGAGGCTGATGGAATAATGGTGGCAAGGGGCGACCTCGGCGTTGAAATCCCTCCTGAAGAGGTTCCGCTAATACAGAAAGAATTAATTGATGAAGCAAATAAAAGGGGAAAGATTGTAATCACTGCAACACAGATGCTTGAATCCATGACAGAACACTTAAGGCCTACAAGGGCAGAGACAACAGATGTTGCCAATGCAGTAATTGATGGCACAGATGCGCTGATGCTTTCTGCTGAAACAGCTACTGGAAAGTATCCTGTCGAAGCAGTAAGGATGATGGACAGGATTATCAGATATACAGAGCGGATGAAAGAGACTGAATCTTCATATATCAGAGGTGATATATTTGCAGAGGCAACAGCAGATGCAGCATGCAGGGCCGCAGAAGATATTAATGCAAAGGCGCTTGTCGCTTTTACACAGTCAGGTTTTACAGCCAGGCTTTTGTCGAAGTTCAGGCCGAAGGTGCCTATCATTGCTTTGACCCCTGATGAGAGAATAAAAAACAGAGTATGTCTTTACTGGGGGGTTACACCAAAGATCATGAAACTCCCGAAGACCACGGATGAAATGATAGAGAATGTGGAGGCATCGCTCCTCAAGGAACGCATTGTAAAAAAAGGCGACCGCATTGTGATCACCTCAAGTTCTCCTCTGTCAACGAAGGGGAAAACAAACTTCATGAAGCTGCACAGGATAGGGGAGTAATCTGAATTTTTTTTAAATCATCCTCTTGCTTTTCTAATTGACTAATAGTAACAAATAAGTTACCATATACTGTATATGGGCAAAAAGAAAGTTGTTGAATATTTGAAGGAGGGTTCATCTGTTTTCGGCAATTGGTTTCACGGTCTTGATGCGCATGCAGCAGCTAAAGTAACAACCGCTTTGTACAGGCTTGAACAGGGAAATTTTTCAAATGTGAAATCCGTTGGAGAAGGCGTTTCAGAATACAAAATTGACTTTGGCCCCGGTCTTCGGATTTATTTCGGGCAGGACGGAGATGAACTGGTCATCCTTCTTGGAGGCGGAAAAAAGAAGATGCAGGGAAAGGATATCAGGGAAGCCCAAATGCTTTGGGCACAATATAAAAGGGAAAAGAAACAGAAAAAATAAGGGGGAGTTCTATGCCTATTACAAAAAATTTCCGCAAAACAATTCACAGTCGGGCAGAGCATGACGCCAAATTTCGCAGACATATGTTAACAGAAGCTGTTAACGAATTGCTCTCTGGTGACCTTGAAGCAGGTAAAGCAATTCTCCGCGATTACATAAACGCAACCATTACGTTTCAGGGTCTTGCTGGAAAACTCAGCAAATCAAGTAAGAGCATTCACCGCATGCTCGGACATTGCGGCAACCCACGGGCTGAAAATATTCTGGAGATTATCAAGATCCTTCAGTCGCATGAACGCATAAAGCTGCACGTTAAGGCGAACAAGTTGGCCGCTTAAAAGCATACTTCCGAGTTCCTGCACTTTGATTGCAAAATATTCTATTTCAAGGGTGACACCATTTGATAGTGGAAAAATGGAAGTCAAAAAAATTGCCTGGCCCGCTGGATTTCCTTAGAACTTATATTTCAAGACCTGTCCCCGCAGGACCCTCTTTTTTACAGAGACAGTACCTGATTCTTTCGTATAGATTTTTAAATGAGGCAACGAATCGTTTTCATATAGATTTTCGATGAGGCAATTCGATCAAATGGTAATTTTTCCCGTATGTCCTTCAACGCCTCAAAAACCCAAATCTGTGCTTTGTTCTTTACCGCTTGCATTTCCGTCCACCCAGTGCACACATCCGTCACATTCAGTGTCTGTATGAA
>JBGQLV010000099.1:0-5414 GCA_041500225.1 Thermodesulfovibrionia bacterium
CTTGATCGGGTTATCTCACTTTCTCAGGAAAAATATTGCTCTGTCTATCATTCCTTAAGAAAAGACATAGATGTTAAGGTAAGCTATGTAATTGAAGAAAATGTCTTATAAAGCAATTCAAGTCGGACTGGACATATTCGAGAAAAACTGGCCCAAAAAACTAAAGGCTCACGGATAGGTCTCCTTGTACACCCTGCTTCTGTAAACAAAAGGCTGGAACATGCTGTTAATCTGTTTGCTAAATCAAGAAAGCTCGAATTGAAAACCCTCTTTGGCCCTCAGCACGGAATCAGAGGAGAAATGCAGGACAACATGATAGAATGGGAAGGCTTTCGTGATTCCTACACAGGACTTCCTGTATTCAGTCTTTATGGTCATACGAGGAAACCTGAACCTGAAATGCTGAAGGATATAGATGTAATGGTAACAGATATTCAGGATACAGGTTCTCGTTATTATACATTTATATGGACTATGGAACTTTGCATGCAGGCATGTCAGGAGATGAATAAATCAATAGTCATACTCGACAGGCCTAATCCTATTGGAGGTTATATCACAGAAGGCCCTGTTTTAGAAATGGCTTATGCATCCTTTGTTGGCCGGCGTCTTTTGCCCATACGTCATGGAATGACGATAGGTGAAATAGCTAATTATTTGCGGAATGAATTTTATCCGTCTCTTGATTTTCATGTTATACCTATGCAGGGCTGGAGGCGGAAGATGTGGTTCAATGAGACTGGACTGCCATGGGTTATGCCATCTCCAAATATACCAACACCGGATACAGCTACAGTATATCCGGGCATGTGCCTTCTCGAAGGTACCGATCTCAGTGAGGGAAGAGGCACCACACGGCCATTTGAGATATTCGGAGCTCCGTTCATAGAACCTGAGATACTGGTTAAACAGCTTAAGGAATTCAAACTCCCCGGCGTTGTTTTCAGGCCGATGTATTTTCAACCGACTTTTCAAAAGTATGCCGGTAAGTTCTGCGGAGGTGCCCAGATTCATATAGCCAATAGAAACAGATTTAAACCCTTCAAGACAGGAGTTGCAATTCTCAAGGCAGTGCATGACCTTTATCCCGCGCATTTTGCATGGAGAAAGCCTCCATATGAATATGAAAAGGAAAAGATGCCGATAGATATCCTTTCGGGGACTGACAAGTTGAGAAAAGATATAGAAAATGGGGAAGATCTTAATAAGATGGAAGAATGGTGGAAAGAGCAGTGCGAGGAGTTTAATAAAAAGGTCAGGAAAAAGTTTTTACTGTACAAATGAATCCAATCAACATTTTCATACTCGCTGCCGGCCTTGGCGAAAGGCTCCGTCCAATTACAAATCATATCCCAAAACCCCTCATCCCTGTTCTTGGAAAGCCTGTTCTGGAATCTGTCCTTGAAAGGGTATCCGCGTTACCTATTCATAAAATAGGCATAAACCTCCATCATGAAAGTAATATGATAGAGAACTGGTTAAAACAGTCCGCTTTCAGCACAATGGTTGAGTTCTTTCCCGAAGACCCGATCCTGGGTACAGGAGGGGCTTTAAAAAACGCCGGGGGTTTTCTCAGAAAAAGCGCTTTCCTTGTTCACAATTCAGATATTATTTCTGATATAGATTTGGAGAAACTTATTGATTTCCATCTGTCATCCAAAAATCTCGTAACCCTTGCTGTGCATGATTATCAGGAGTTCAACAAACTTGTCTTAGATGAGAATGGCTTTCTCAAAGAGATCGTAAGGAATCACCCCCACCCTAACCCTCCCTTCTCAAAGGGGAAGGAAGTCGGGGAGAATGCTCCCCCCTCCCCTGGCGGGAGGGGGTTAGGGGGATGGGGTAAGTTTCTTGCCTTCACAGGCATCGCCGTTTATTCTCCTGAGTTCCTGAAATTTTTACCTCAAGGGGCGTCCAGTGTTGTAGATGCCTGGTTAAAAGCAGTGCAGCACGGATATAAAATAGGAACATTAGATGTAACCGGCTGTTACTGGAGTGATATCGGTACACCGGTTTCTTATGTAAAAGCTGTGATAAATGAACTCCGAAAGAATGCGGAGATGGTGTGGATTCATCCGTCTGTGATCGGATGTAAAAACATAGAAATGGATGGATATGTAGTTATTGAGGAGGTAAGTAATGCCCCCTCACCCCTCTTTAGCAAAAGGGGGAAGGGGGGATTTTTCGGTGCAAATATTCCACATAAAGTCATTTCACTCAGAAATTGCATTATGCTTCCGGGGACTAAGATAGATATGCAAGAAGATACACCCCCTTCTCCCCCCCTTGGTAAGGGGGGGATGGAGGGGGTGTTATATGAAAATTGTATCCTCGGTCCCGGTTTTAGAATCGACCTTAGTAAATCGGAGATGCTGGGATTATCGCCAGAGACGGATTCCTTTCTTATCGGCACAGGAGGTTCCGACAGGAAATACTACAGGGTAAAAAGTAAGGGACGGTCGGTAGTGCTCGTGCAGTGCCATGACAAGGATCCTGACTTTCAGAGGCATGTTGAATACACCCGCTTTTTCAAGAAATATTCCATCCCGGTTCCTGAACTGGTAGACGTGAACCCGGATAAGAAAAGTGCAATCTTTGAAGACCTCGGTGACCTGTCCTTGTATAGCTGGCTCAAATGCCCACGAGGAGAAGACCAGATTGTAGAAATGTATAAACGTGTTATTGATATATTGATCTTAATCCATACAACAGCAACAGAACATGTATCTGACTGTCCACTCTTGAAAAACAGGATCTTTGATTATGAACATCTGCGATGGGAAACCGGATATTTTATGGAAAGATTTGTAGAGGGTGTCAGAAATATCAAAGTTAACAATCTCTTAACCCTGAACGATGAATTCCACAGACTTGCTCTAAAAGTGGGCTCTTTCCGGAAAACCGTAATTCATCGGGATTTCCAGTCACAAAATATTATGATCACCAGGGGTACGCCGCGATTGGTCGATTATCAGGGGGCAAGGATCGGCCCCCCGGCCTACGATTTGGCCTCTATACTCTGGGACCCGTATCACCCTATTGATGATGATTCAAGAGAGCGGCTTCTCAATTATTATATTAATGAAGTAAGCAAATTTTGCAGCGGAAAACATTTAATGAAAACAAATCCCCCCTCCCCCCCTTTACTAAAGGGGGGTAAGGGGGGATTACCGGATAATGGAGATATCTTCTTTAATGAAATAGAATTTAAATCAGCCTTACTCCCATGCAGGCTTCAGCGCCATATGCAGGCTCTTGGTGCATACGGATTCCTTTCCAAAATAAAAGGTAAGAAGTATTTTATGAAATATGTACCAGAGGGATTAAGGCTTTTAAAAGAAGACGTATTCCTTTCAAGGGATGAATATCCAAAATTGTATGATCTGACTATGAGATTATAGGAGACTCTTGAAAGACTCCAATGTGATTAGTTATTCCTATCCGGTTAGTCTGCCGGGATCCTCATTTGAACCGATAAGCACTCTGTCATTCTGAACTAATTTCAGAATCTCGTCCTATTTACGAGACATGCTGAGGCGGCTCAGGACGACAGATGAATAAAGGCCTCTAATACGGATGCGTCCCCAGGATTACCTCTTTCTTCATCTTGGCTTCGATCTTCTTTTTGAGATCTTCCACGTCAATCGGGCACTTTGCGGTCTGTGTTGCCTTCATGAGACAGGTTCCAAGATGAATAGCATCAAAATCACGGTCATAAAGTTTCCCCATATCCATCATAAGGGCTATCTTCGGCATGATAACGCCGGGACAACCGCCACAATCATCCATGCCGATTACTTCTACTTCATAATCTTTCCATCTTTCATATTCCCCTGCCCTCTCTGAAATTCCCTTAAAACACTTCAAACAACCACCAACACAACTTATACCCTTAATGTTCTTACATGCTATGATAGCTATCCTTTTCTTTGCCATATTATATTCTTACCTCCTTTAAAGTTGTTCTTTCATAACCGCATGGTTATCTCATTTTTCCCACATTTTAAGGTCTACCAAAATTGCAAGTATTTCGATCACTTTGTCTCGGATTATCCAAATCTTCCGTCTGCTTTTATCTCATTTGCTTTATCTGCTTTGTCAGAAAGCCAACCTATCCGTACATTTTTTTGAACATCAAATTCAGGGACATAGGGTTTTATATCCAGAAGAGGTGTGCCGTCTACGATATCGACATTTTCGATGTGAAGCGTAGAGCCTTCAACTTTAACAAGCCTGACTATGGAGATTCCTACAGGATTAGGGCGTCTCGGTGCCCTTGTGGAAAAAACCCCGCGCAGACTGTCATCCATGAACGGTTTAACAAGTAATGAGTAACCATCGGAGAGATGGAAGTGGTAAATCAAGACGATATGCGAAAATCCCTCAATATCTTTAAGCCCGTCACAATACCCTGGTTCTATTTCTATTGTACCGGCAATGCCCATTGCCCCAGTTGGCTGAATCGGCATCCCTTGGACGTCCTTAAAAGGGGAATGAATAACACCTATCGGTTTGTATCTTATTTCATTCACAGGTTACTCATTAATAAAAACTTGCTATGCCAATATTAATGTTTACACCCTGATGTATGTCCGTGTCCGGGACAGCAGTGTTGTAACGTATGTTCAGGAAGATTCTTAGTTTTCAACATTGAGATATTTTCTTTTACCGTTAATGCCTGTGCCTGAAAAACCTTTACCCCCAACTGATTCAATCTGCTTAGTGCACCTGCTCCAATCCCACCGACCACCACGGCATCAATCTTCTGATTATTCAATGCCTTCATTGGACTGCATGCACCATGTGCATGATCCTGGTCTTTGTTTTTGATCGTTGTTGTTTTGTTACTGTCGGTTTCAACTACAAGAAATGCCGGCGCTGAACCAAAATGTCCATAAACCTCACTTTCCAAACCATCAGCTTTTAATACCGGGAAACAAATCTTCATACCTATTCCTCCTTTTGTTTTGTCTCTATTTTTAAAGCCTTTCCTTTTAAAAGGCATTCAGCAACCCTTTTGTGTGCCTCATATAATATCCGTCCAAAGGTCTGTCTTGAAATCTTCATCCTTTCTGCAGCATCTTCATGGTATAGTCCTTCATAGTCTGCAAGCCTGATAGCTTCAAGCTCGTCCATTGTTATAGATATCTCCTCAAGCTCTATAAGTGGAATACCTCTCGGCTTGAAATATGTAGCATCCGGCTTACATCTGACACATCTGAGTTTTTTAGGCCGCGGCATGGTTTATTATAAGCATATGCTCATAATTATGTCAAGTGGCGAATTGCCTCATCGAAAATCTATATGAAATCGATTCGTTGCCTCATTTAAAAATCTATACGAAAGAATCAGGTACTGTCTCTGTAAAAACAACAGGAGGCAGGGATGAGGCTAACGGTCAGTGAGAGGCATAA
>JBGQLV010000100.1:0-5274 GCA_041500225.1 Thermodesulfovibrionia bacterium
GACCCCAAAAACCCTTCTTTTCCGCACTCAGGCGGATTCGTCGAGACGAAGACAAAGAGGCGAAGATATCTCCCCCTTTGGAAAAGGGGGATGGAGGGGGATTTTTTAATATCTGCTTTTGTTTATATGGTTTCTCTCAAGGTCCAGCCTGCTTTTTGAAATTTGCGGACTATTTTGGCGCCTGAGCAGAGTTTTAAGGTTTTGCCCATTAAACAGCAACTTCGACAAGTCTGGAAGGATCAATGGGCTGTTTGGATTCCATTACTTCAAGCCAACCTTCAATAGCTTCCTTGATATTGTTGATAGCTTCTTCATAAGTCTTTCCTTGAGAAAGACAGCCGGGAAGTGCTGGCACCTCGGCTACATAATAGCCAGCCTCATCTTTTTCAATTATTACATTTAGTTTCATACAATCTCCTCTTTTAAAAATAGTTTACTAAAATTTGCCATCTTTCGTATTTAAGTTGAAAGCTTAGGGTTGAGTAGCCCACAATGCTGATGTATCTTGAGTAAGAAGTATTTGACATCTCTATAACCGTAAGCCATGCGCTTTAATCTCTTTATCTTGTTGTTAATCCCTTCTGATATTGCAGAAGTTATCTTGCAGATGAAATAATTCAGCACATAATGTCGCTTCCTGAAGAACTTGTATCCAAGCTCCACAAACGACGGTATCTCTGATTTTATTGCAGCCACGATCCATTCCTTCAGATTTGTATAAGCTGTCTTACGATCTCCTGCTACATAGATGAACAAAAACTGTTACTTGAGCAGCATTGCCTTGTAGACCCTCTCATTCAGCGATGAGAGCTTTTCCAGGATATCCATTTTCTTATTCGTTACCTTGTTCTGCATCAGAATAAACCGCTTGTTGCAATGCAGAATTTCAGACAGCTCCTCATTGTTCTGTTGCCTGGCTCGCCTAAGTTCTTCTTTTCTCACCGTATCAACCGCATCATTGAGATACTTCTTTACATGAAAATGATCCAGCACTATGAGGGTATTCTTCAGATGTTCTTTCGTTGATGATAGAAAGCCCCGGGCACCGTCACTCACAACGGCTTCTATTTTGTTACATCCTTTCTTGCCTATCTTCCGATAAAACTTATCCAGTGTTCCCTTGCCACGACCATCGTGATTCCATATAACCTTCCGTTTATCCATATCAACAACATTGGTGACGTACTTATGCCATTTTTGCCATGCTACCTCATCGACACTCATATGCCGGGGAGCAGTAATGGACTGAAGTCTCTGTAACGACAACTCTTCAAGTATACTTCTGTCTATCCGATACACTTTTTCGTCATCCAATCCCAGAAACCAGCCCGCTTCCTTGTTCGTCGTGATAGACGTCAGCCTGTAGATTTGTTCTGCAAATCGTCTGGTGACTTTCCCCCTGAGCCAGTAAACTTCTTCTGTCCTGATTTTGTCGTCCTCAAGGCAGAGAGATCTCCTTTTGGGAACATGAAGGAATACCCTCTTGCCGCTTATGGGCAGGTCTTCTACAATAACCATATCAATACTGTGTACTGGTGTATCATGCATCTTCCCACAGCCAGAGCAGACACTTGGCACTTCCTCAGTCTGTTCTAATACAAGCGCTATCTTCTTTTCACTTTCATGAATCATATATGCTACTTTATAGTTTGCAATTCCCAGTAGTTCTGTGACACTATCTAAGTGCATCGAATTTCACCTCGGTATTGTTTCGTTTCCAGCAAAACTATACCAGATACGGTCAAGTTCGATGCTTTCCATTTTTATGGCCTTATTCCCTCAGCTGTCTCTCCTCCTTCAATTATCTTTTCAACTTTTTTACGAATGAATCTTAATTTCATAATAAATTATAGCAAATGAAAGTCATTGTATAGCATAGCTTTTGGAATTGACCTCATTTTCCCTGTTATCTGCTCTTGCAGGAGTTGTTAAATAGTGTTGTTTATGTCCTGATATTCTATAGTTCTGTTTCATAATTACTAATAAGACCATAAGTAAGAGCACATATTTTTACACCCTCCCCTCAATCCCCTCCCATCAAGGGAGGGGAAATCTACTCCCTCTCCCCTGGTGGGAGAGGGCAAGGGTGAGGGGGTGTGGTTTTACTTATGAACTCCTTAATAACTTTACTCAAACTGTCATTCCTGCGAAACTTGTCCCTGCAGGTAGTAAGCAGGGAGCAGGAATCCAGATCTATTGCTACTGGATTCTCGCCTCGGCGAGTCGCTGAGGTGACCCGTTTACACGGGAATGACGCAAGATAAAAGTGTAAAGAAGTGTTACAGACAGTACACTATAGCAGGGACATGGTTTTTATAGGGGATTTTACCTTGCTTCTATAACCTCCAAATATTTATTTAGATAATCTCCGCCTATTAAATGAAGGGAAAGTTTGGAGAGTGGAAAAGATTATTTATCTTTTCTCGTTCTCAATTTTTTCTTATTCTTCTGAACAATCGAGTCAATAGTCAATTTTAATTTATGAAAGTCAAGGGGTTTAACAAAATATCCAGCAGGTTCGGCGCTTTTTGCCTCTTTAATCGTCTCCTTATCAGAATATCCCGTTATAAAGATAATGGGAATACAAGAGCGGGAGCGTATCTGCCTGGCAGCTTCAATCCCATTTATTTCACCGTTCAGACTTATATCTATCAACACTAAGTCCGGTTTTTCACATTCCGCTTTTTCAATCGCTTCTTTCCCGGATGATGCTTGTTCACACATTCCATAACCCCAATGCTCAAACAAATGCTGCAGGCTCATTGCAGTAATAACTTCATCTTCGACTATCAGTATTTTTGTTTTCATCATTGCCTTATATTCTTTTCATGTCTTGTTGTTCTTTAAACATTATCACAAAATCAGTTCCTTTTCCATCCCTTAATTCCACTTTCCCCCTCAGATGATCCTCTGTTAATTTACGAATAAGTTTCAAGCCCAAGGATTTCGTATTCCTGAAATCTAAACCCTCTGGCAAGCCAATGCCGTTATCGCTAATCCGAAGTCCCATTTTATCTTCATCAGTTGAGTGAAGTGCTGTAGCGAATAATCAGAAAATGGAAAAGTGATATTGCAAGACCTAACCCTTAAATTTGCCATTTAGCCTTGACCTGATTGCTGATCGCTAAAGGCTAATTTCGGCAGTGAAAAATAAAACGTTGCCCCTTCATTTACTTTTCCCTCTGCCCAGGTTCTGCCTCCGTGCCGCTCAATAATGCGCATGACATTAGCCAGTCCTATACCTGTCCCTTCGAACTCATCAGAATGGTGAAGGCGATGAAACACAGCGAAAAGTTTGTTCACATACTGCATTTCAAAGCCAACACCATTATCTCTGACGTAAAACACTTCTTCCTGATCGCCAGAGGTGCATCCGATTTGTATTATTGCCTGTGGCCGAGGCCTGGTGAATTTCAATGCATTGGAAATAAGGTTGACAAGTAAGACTCCGAGCATATTTAGGTCTCCATACACCTCGGGCAAATGGTCAACTTTCCAGACAATGTCCCTTCCCTTTGTTTCTTTTCCCATTGTATCAATGGCTTCTTTCACAAGCTTATCAAGACTCACTTTTGATTTTGACATTTCAGTACGTCCTATACGTATAAAATCTAAAATGTCGTCCAGTAATCTGCCCAGCTGTTTTGTAGAATCCGAGATGACATTCAAATAGTGCATGCTCTTTTCATCAAGAGATTGAGATGCACTTTCTTTCAGCAATTCCGCATACCCCATAATGTGTCGGAACAGTGCCCGCAAATCGTGTGATACAGAATAGGTGAAGCCTGATAGTTCCTTGATAGAGGCTTCAAGTTGTGCAGTGCGATCGATAACCTTCTGTTCCAGTTCTTCATTTAACTTTATAATTTGTTCCTCCGCCCCCTTGCGCTTGGTGATGTCCCTTAATATGCCTATAGAAATCCACTTATCTTTAAACTGTAGCGCTGAAACAGATAATTCTACCGGAAATTCAGTTCCATCTTTTTTAACTGCGGCCAGTTCTAATGTCTTGCCGATAGCTGGCCCTTCCCCTGTTTTCCTAAAGCGGGCAAAACCCTTTTTATGATCCTCGTAGTATCGCTCTGGTACAATTAATCTATGCACTTCCTTGCCCAAAATCTCTTTGCTGGAATATCCGAATATCCTCTCAAAGGCTTCATTCCAATAGAAAAAATTCCCATCGTTATCCAACATAATAATTGCATCTTGAGCCGATGAAGCAAGTTTCCTAAATTTCTCCTCACTCCCCCGCAGTGCTTCTTCTGACCGCTTGTGCCCGACGACTTCAAGCTGTAACTGTTCGTTGAGAATTTTCAATTCACTTGTTCGTTCCGCCACTTTCATTTCAAGCTCATTGCCATAAGCTAATAATCCATCCCGGGATTGCTTTAAATCAGAAACCATCTTATTAAACGACGCTGTCAACTGTCCTATCTCATCCCTTGATGGAACTTCTAATTTTACATCTAAATTTCCTTTTGCAACTTCTACTGAAGCACTGGTTAGGTTTTCTATTGGCCTTGCAATTCTGCGTGAAAATAAGTTTATGAGAAAAGAAGCAATAACAGTTGCAATCAGGAAAATAATTATCAATTTATTTCTTAATTTAATAGCTGGAGCAAAAGCTACTTTTATAGGAAGACACAGTACCAATGTCCAGTCATTTCCTTTAAAGTCAAGATAACCCTGTTCGCGGGCGAAAGTGGTAAATTGTTCTGTTCCTAAATGAAAATGTCTTACACTGCCTATCTTATTTTCTGCTGCAATAGTTTTAATAGATTCCCAATCATGTGATATTTCTTTTAAAATCCCTTTGGGATTGTAATTTGAGAATAGAATTAGCCCGTTTCTATCGAGCAAATCTATTTCAAATGCTTCTTCAACCTTGTGGACACCAGCTCTTTGGCTGAGTATGGTATATATTTTTTCAACAGGCATTCTTGAAACAACAACACCAAAAGCAGATCCATTTTTATCTTTCACAATAGATGCGAAATAAATTACTGCTTTCTTCCCCGGTTCGGATTCGGCTATTACTATAACGAAATCCTTGCCTTCTGCAATCTCCGGCCAATATTGTGTAAATTGATGCTGTTCCCCGATATGTGTTCCGGTTGTGTCAGCTATCCTTATCCTGTTCAAATTAAAGAATGACAGGGAAGCATAAACCTTATATTTATTCAGGTACGCTTTTAATCTTTCAGTAATCTGTTCAGGGGTGGAAGTTCTTGAGGTAATTAATGGATCATCGGCTAAAACCTGCATATTTGTGTA
>JBGQLV010000101.1:0-5095 GCA_041500225.1 Thermodesulfovibrionia bacterium
CAATGTTATCAATCGTTACTGATGAAAATATTCAGGCTCTCTGAATATCATATGTCTTACAAAGGTGCTGCTGGTAAAGCTTTTTCTGCATATATGCCTACCTTAAAATGAATGAATTGCTTTTTTTGTGTTAAATAGTGCCCAATAACCAATTTATAATAACCAGATAAAATGAGAATGACAAATAACCAAACAAATTGGGTTGATTATTGGTCATTGGTAAGTAAGGTTTGAAAACAGTTGGCAAAAATTTGTATTGAAGCTTAAAATAAATTGTGGAAATCATAACCTGTCATATGAATGCTGACTTTGATTCTTTTGCCTCGATGGTTGCTGCAAAGAAGCTTTACCCTGAAGCACAGATAGTCTTCCCCGGCTCTCAGGAAAAGAAACTGAGAGATTTTATAGAGGCGTTCAATCCGGTAGAGATAAAGCGTATAAAGGACATTGACCTTTCAGAGGTTACTAAGCTGATTATAGTTGATACAAAGATACCGGGCAGGATTGGCCTGTTTGAAGAA
The DNA here is from genome assembly GCA_041500225.1 of Thermodesulfovibrionia bacterium. Lineage (GTDB taxonomy): Bacteria > Nitrospirota > Thermodesulfovibrionia > Thermodesulfovibrionales > SM23-35 > 0-14-3-00-41-53. The sequence goes on from JBGQLV010000101.1 coordinate 522, forward strand.
CTGCTTTCCAATAAAAAAATCAAGATCCACATCTATGATCACCACCCATTCAGTAAAGGTGATATCAGGGGAGAGGTTGAGAGGATTGAAAGTGTGGGTGCAACTGCAACTATCTTTACAGAGATATTGAAGAGCAGGAGATTACACCCGGCGCCTATCGAGGCTACTATCCTTGCCTTAGGCATATATGAGGAGACAGGGTGTCTGCTTTTCCCTTCAACAACAGAGAGGGACTTACTTGCTATACCGTATCTCCTGAAAAGAGGTGCAAACCTTAATATTGTTTCGAGCTTTTTAAAAATGGAATTAAGCATGGAAGAACTCGATATGCTTAATGAACTTATCCAGTCATCAAAAGAGATGGTTATTGAAGGCATAAGGATAAAAGTGGCAAAGGCATCCCGTGAGGGTTATCTTGGAGATGCAGCACACCTTGCCCACAGGATGATGGAGATAGAAGATATTGACGCTGTGGTTGTCCTGCTTAACATGGAAGGGAAGATATTAATGGTCGCAAGAAGTAAGGTTCCTGAGTTCAATGTATCAAATGTAATGAAGGAATTTGGAGGGGGGGGACATCCGACAGCAGCCTCAGCCACAATAAAAGAGGCATCGCTCGAGGTAGTTGAAGAGAGATTAAAAGAGCTGCTGTATAAACATGTAAAGCCCGGCAAGGTTGCTTCTGATATCATGACGAGTCCTGTCATCAGTATCAAGTGGGATAGTTCTATTAAGGAGGCAGAGGCAATGATGACCCGGTACGGCGTCAACGTTCTGCCAATCTTGAAAGAAGAAAGATTTATCGGGCTTATATCGCGCGAGATTGTGGAGAAAGCCCTTTACCACGGTTTCGGGAAAAGCAGATCAATCGAATTCTCAACGACAGACGCAATAACTGTAAACCAGCATACCCCGATCAGAGAAATAGAGACATTGATGATCGAGCAGAACCAGAGGTTTATGCCTGTCGTAGAAGATGGGAAAATTATTGGCGCAATAACAAGGACAGACCTTCTTCGCACACTTTATGAGGAATTTCTAAGGCGTAGAAAGATAGAAGAAACTGTTACGAAGGAAAAACCGCATATTGGTAGAAGTCTGTCTTCATGGCTGAAGGAAAGGTTCCCGTCAGAAATTTATAACCTTCTAAAACTTTCCGGAGAGGTGGCAGAAGAATTAGGGTTTAATGCCTATCTCGTTGGAGGGTCAGTGAGGGATCTCTTGCGAGGTGAAAAAAATCTCGACATTGATATAGTCATAGAGGGTGAGGGAATTTCATTTGCGAAGGTATTCGGTAAGAAACTGAATGCAAAGGTTAGGTCACACCAGAGATTTGGTACTGCACAGGTAATTACTGATAATTTAAAGCTTGATGTGGCAACAGCCAGAACCGAATATTATGAGTCGCCTGGAGCCCTTCCAAAGGTCGAGACATCATCGATCAAGAAAGACCTCTACAGAAGAGATTTTACAATAAATACACTCGCTATAAAATTAAACCCGAGGGATTTTGGGCTTCTTATAGATTTTTTTGGTAGCCAGAGAGACCTGAGAGAGAAAGCAATCAGGGTTCTTCATAACCTCAGTTTTGTCGAAGACCCGACAAGGGCATTCAGGGCTGTCAGGTTTTCTGAGAGGTTCGGATTTAAGATCAGCAAACATACAGAAAATCTTATTAAATCAGCAATAGAGATGAACTTATTTGACAGGCTTTCAGGCCCAAGACTTTATGAAGAACTCCTCCTGTCATTTAATGAGACCGAACCTGTAAGAACACTTAAGAAGCTTTCTGATTTTGGACTCTTGAAGGTTATACACCAAAACCTTATATTCAATGAGGAGCTTGAGGCAATATTCAAATCAATGCATGATACCCTCACATGGTTTAATCTACTCTTCCTCGAAGAAAAGACTGATAGGGGGATTTTATATCTGATGGCCCTGCTGTCCGGACTGAAGGATGAAGATGTAAAGGCTGTCATAGAAAGATTATCACCACCGCCGAGGGCGAGAGATATGATTATCAAGGGCATGTCTCATGCGAGGGATATCCTGAGAAGGCTTTCTCCCGGTGACCCGGTAGAGATATATAACCTGCTTAGCAGCTTTAAGCTCGAGATGGTTCTGTTCTCAATGGCTTTAAGTAAGGACAGGCAGAAACAGAAGGCGATATCCCTGTATTTGACTGAATTAAGGAAGGTAAAAACAATCCTGAAGGGAGATGACTTGAAAGGAATGGGTATACAGCCAGGGCCTGCTTATTCGAAGATTCTCAAGGAACTCCTCGAAGAAAAATTAAGAGGCCAGTTAAAGTCTCGAGAAGATGAGGAGAAGTTTGTTATATCAAAAGTAAAATAGTAACAGTCTTAATTTATAATAGACAGGGACAAATGCGTGGCATGCAGCATGTGCATTTGGCGCTGTCCGAACAAGAATATAAATCTGAGTCGGTCGAAGACTGAACGGGAATACTCTTGGCAATTATATCAAGACATGACTCCGTTATCAAATAATAGGGAAGGGACACAAATATGGAACGTGAAGTAATAGAATTCGATGTTATCTTTGCCGGCGGCGGGCCTGCCAATTTAAGCAGTGCAATTCATCTGACGAACCTCGTCCAGAAACATAATAAAGACATTGAAAACGGGGAACAGCAAGGCAAGAAAATCGATATCGAAGACAAAATTGCTGTTATCGAGAAAGGCGCGTATTTCGGCGCGCATAACATTTCCGGAGCAGTGCTCATTCCTGATGTACTTTCGGAACTGTTGCCTGACCATAAGCAGCTTGGCTGCCCCATCGATGCAGAGGTAAACAAGGAATCCATTTATTTTTTGACCAAAAAGGGAAAGATCGAAGCTCCTTTTACTCCGCCGTTTTTGAATAATCACGGCAATTATTTTTTTTCGCTCTCCAAATTTGTCGGTTGGCTTTCTAAAATTGCGGAAAAGAACAAAGTGATGATGCTTGAGGGAACGGCCGCAGTTGAAATTCTCTATGAAGGTACCAAAGTAATTGGCGTCCGAACGGACGACAAACGTCTTCAGGAGAACGGCGAATATGAGACTCCCGGTTATATTCTAAACTCAAAGGTCGTTGTGCTGGGAGAGGGGAGCAACGGTACTTTGCGCAAGAGCATCGTTGAAAAACTGCATCTTGATAAAGACAAGGCTCCTTCTATCTATGAACTCGGCGTAAAAGAGGTATATGAACTGAAGAGTAATCCTCTCAAAAAGGGGGAGTGTATCCATACACTCGGATATCCGTTCCGGAAAGGACTTTCCGGCGGTGGATTTATATATTGTATTTCCGAAACCAGGGTTGTCATTGGGCTTATCGCTCATCTCAGTTCCGAAGACCCGCAATTCGATTTGCACAAGGAACTTCAAAAATACAAACAGCATCCGGTGATTACCAATATCATCAAAGACGGAAAACCCACGCATTACGGCGCCCGGACGCTTCCCTGCGGCGGGTATTTCTCCATACCTAAACTTACCTCCGACGGCGTTATGATAACCGGCGACTCCGCGAACCTTGTCGATTCGCAAAAGCTGAAAGGACTGCATACATCCATAAAATCGGGAATGCTTGCTGCTGAAGTTCTCTTTGAAGCGTTCAAGAATAATGACTTCTCGGCAAACCAATTGGCAAAATATGAAGAGAAATTGAAGAACAGCTGGATATACTCCGATCTCAGGAAGAGCCGCAATTTCACTCCTGCGGTTGCCATGGGAGTTCCTTTCCCGGGCGGGCCGCTTCTTGCATTCCAGATTCTTACCGGCGGCGCCACACCGATAGGTAATCTTAAAACAAAACCCGATTACTTGACAACCGAGGATATGAAGCGTTTTTACGGCAGTAACTCACCCGAATCATTGCCGAAGGCAGATGACAAAATTATTGTCAGCAAATTAACGGATGTTTATTTCTCAGGCACAGTGCATGACGAAAGACAGAAAAGCCATATCCGGTTGAAAGACGAAGCTGTATGCAAAAAATGTATTTCAGATTATAAAGCGCCCTGCACGGTGTTCTGCCCTGCCAGCGTCTATGAACTGGAACAAGATAAAATAAAAGTGAACTTCAGTAATTGCCTGCACTGTAAGACCTGCGATTTGAAATGTCCTTTTCAGAATATTGTCTGGAACCTGCCGGAGGGCGGGGGCGGACCGCGGTATAGCCTACAGTAAAAGCAGAGCATTAGCCATGAAATACTCTAATATTCAATTGCGTTATTTGCTTTCTACCTTTTCCCTGCGGCGGCTCTTCCTCTTAGGCGGCTTATTTCAAGCCTTTTAACGCATACTCATAGACAAGCTCAAAAATTTTATCTGACTTCAAGCGGAACAAATCCTTGGCGTAAGTCTCCGGCAAGTCTTTATCAAGTATTTCTTCAACGGCTGTTCTTACACGGATATGGCTTTGGCTATCTTTGTACGAAAAAGCCCAAGGGTCTACCATAGGATTTATGCAGGTGACTATGCAGCTTTGTTTGTGTTATAAAACTGCTTAGCGGGGGTGTGGCTTGTGGGGTCAGTGGCCTGTTCATTCAGGCTCACTTGAGTCTG
>JBGQLV010000102.1:0-4765 GCA_041500225.1 Thermodesulfovibrionia bacterium
CGTTGCAGCCGGGACTATACTGCAAGTTTCAAAAAGCCAGAGGAAAAAGTAAGAGCATCTTATTTTGCCGAGCTGGTTCTGGATTATGAATACCCCGATAAAAAGATAGATTTCGAGGTTATTGTTCCGAGAAGAAAGCCCGAAGACAGGGCAGATATTGTTATTTATGAAGATGACGAACTTAAGAAGCCCTATCTGGTTGTAGAGTGTAAGAAGGACGGGATTACTGATGCTGAATTCAAACAGGCGATTGAACAGGCTTTCGGCAACGCGAACAGTCTAAGGGCAAAGTTCGCTGCTGTTATTGCCGGCACTACAAAGACGGTTTTTGATGTTGCGGGATTTAACCCGAGAGAAAGAGAAATAAATGTAATCTCTGATGTTTCAGTAAGATACGGAAAAACTCCTAAATACAGATTTATTAAAGGCGATCCTGCAAGAGATCTGAAGATCGTCTCAAGAGAAGAACTCATCAGAGCCTTGGAGAAATCCCATGACACAGTCTGGCAGGGCGGCAGACTTGCGCCTACAACTGCTTTTGACGAAGTATCAAAACTTCTTTTCTGCAAACTGAAAGACGAAAAGGGCACTAAGAAGGGCGATACCTATAAATTTCAGATTGGAACTCATGAGTCGGCAGAAGAAATTTACGATAGGATTGATTCTATTTATCAGAAGGCAAAAAAAGAAGACTCTGAGGTTTTCAGAGAGGATATTCGTTTGGACGCAAAAATTGTCTACAATGTTGTTGAGCACCTGCAGGAGTTGGCTATAAACAAGATTGATCTGGACACTAAGGGGGTTGCATTCGGAAACTGAAAAAGGGGACAGGTACATTTTCTGAGGGGTAGAAAAAATGATAGAAGGGAAGATATGAAGCTCGATCAAATTGGTTTCTGGTCTGAAATCAAGCCTGATGAGATTGCGATTGTGGAGGGGAAAGGATAAACAATTTTTGGTATACTAAGGTCAAGAGGAGGTCAAAGATATGAATACAAGTATTGAAAGAATAATCTCTGATCCGAAGATATGCAGTGGCAAACCGTGTATTAAGGGAACCCGAATCCCTGCGCATATCATACTCGATCTTCTGGCTGCAGGAGAGAGTTTTGAAGGGATTAAAAAAGCATATCCCAATATTACCGATGAGGACATCAGGGCATGCCTGCTCTATGCTTCTATTCTTGCTGATGAGGAGGCAGGGGTTACGGCGTGAAGATTTTCGCCAATGAAAACCTCTTTGAGCCCATTATTGATTATTTGAGGTCTCTTGGGAATGATGTGCTGAGTATTAGAGATAGTGGTCTTTCTGGTATTTCTGACGAAGAGGTATTTGAGAGGGCGTGTAAGGAGAACATGGTCATTATTACTATGGATAAAGACTTCACAAGAATATTCAGATTTCCTCCGGAAAAATGCGGAGGAATTGTTGTTGCTAAAATATATAAAAGAACTGTTGATGAGACACTCACGATATTCAAAAAATATTATCAACCGATCAAGGAAGAAGACATAACAGGGAATCTGATTATTATAACCCCAGAAGGTGTACGCATCAGAAGATCAACAAGATGACAACAGCAAGCCCCTATCATCACCCTCGTTAACCAAATCCTTGCTCTCAAGCAAAAAGACCCAAACGCTGATACCTCGGCCAGGGAATAGAAAAAAGTAGGAAGAAAGGGACAGGCACATTATCCGGCTGGCAAAGGGATGAGATTAAGATAAAGATAATAGAAGGAGATAAATAAAAATGATAAAAAGTCCGGTGAGGTAACCGAGTTTGTTATGGTTTTTTTATGACAATTCCGGGTCTGAGGCGTGTTTGATAGCGTACGGTGAGAAGGAGCAGGAATTGCTTGTCAACGATTCAGCTATTTGGCATAATATAAAAAAGAGATATGGCAGTAAAAGAAAAACATAGAGACAAAATTGCTGAAGCATTTTCCAATCCTGAAAAAATAACGCAGGCTGTGGCGAAAGGTGTACGGGATGCTTTATTAAAGCACAAGCAGGCGGGTAATCCTATTGTTGTTTGGCGTGACGGCAAAATTGTCTGGCTTGATCCTGAAGAAATCCCTGTCTAAAAATAAAAGAGAGTTTACTACTTATGCTCAAAAAGGGTTTTTACTTCGTTCATCAGTTCATTTATATCCTTGAACTGTCTGTAGACAGAGGCAAATCTTACATATGCAACCTTATCGAGTTCTTTTAAAGAGATCATTACCTCTTCACCAATCCATGTGCTTTGAATCTCCTTAACGCCGAGCCCTATGAGCTTTTTTTCTATGGTGTCAGTAATCCCTTCAAGGGTCTCGATACCTATCGGCCTTTTTTCACATGCCTTTTTAAGGCCGTTTAGTATCTTTTCCCTTTCAAACTGTTCACGTCTTCCATCTTTTTTGACAACCATCGGGACGATATCTTCTACGCGTTCATAAGATGTAAAACGCTTCCCGCACTTAAGGCATTCACGCCTGCGGCGTATTGCATTACCTTCTCGGCTCGTCCTCGAGTCGATGACCTTATCTTCTATATTTCCGCAAAAAGGACACTTCATATTAAAAAACTCTAAAGTTCAAAATCCAAATTATCAAAAATGTCTCCTCCCAAATAAAGTTGAGGATTGGTCATTTGACATTGTTTTGGATTTTGGAATTTTAATCATTAATTCAATATAGTGGAAAATTCTCACAAAGGATTCCTACTCTTTTAGAAAGGGCGTTAATTTCCGCTTCCTCTTTTTTGTTTTGTATTACTGATGATATTATATCAGCTATCTCTACCATTTCTGTCTCGCCCATGCCCCTTGCAGTAACACAGGGCGTACCGAGCCTTATGCCGCTGGTTATAGCAGGTGGCCTTTGATCATAAGGTATTACATTTTTGTTTACTGTTATTCCAACCATGTCGAGTGCCTCTTCAGCATCTTTACCTGTAGTGCCCTTATTGGTCAAATCCACAAGCATCATGTGGTTGTCTGTACCGCCTGAGATGATCTTAAAGCCTTTGTTTATCAACTCTTCTGCAAGTTTCTTTGCATTTCTGATGACCTTAACCTGATAGTCTTTAAAGTTCTGACTCAGTGCCTCTTTTAAGGCGACTGCCTTTGCTGCTATGACATGGACAAGTGGACCACCTTGTATTCCCGGGAATATCATTTTATCAATTAACTTTGCATATTCTGCTTTACACATTATCATCCCACCCCTTGGTCCTCTGAGGGTCTTATGGGTTGTTGTTGTAACAAAATCTGCACAGGGTATCGGCGATGGGTGAAGGCCTACAGCAACAAGTCCTGCGATATGGGCGATGTCTGCCATTAGATATGCGCCGATTTCTTTTGCAATATCAGAGAATATCTTGAAATCAATAATCCTTGAATACGCACTTGCACCTACAAGTATCATCTTTGGTTTATGTTCTATTGCGAGACGCCTTACTTCATCATAGTCGATATATCCTGTATCCCTATCAACACCATATGCAAAAATTTTATAAAAGATTCCAGAAAAATTTATTGATGCACCATGTGAAAGATGTCCACCATGGCTTAAGTTCATTCCAAGTACTGTATCTCCGGGTTTTAACATTGAAAAATAAACTGCCATATTAGCCTGGGAGCCCGAATGGGGTTGGACATTCACATGTTCTGCACCAAATAGTTTTTTTGCCCGTTCTATTGCAAGGTTTTCCACGATATCAGCATATTCACAGCCGCCATAATATCTCCTTCCAGGATATCCCTCTGCATATTTGTTTGTAAAAACAGAACCCTGAACCTCAAGTATGGAAGGACTTGCATAGTTCTCAGATGCAATGAGTACTATATTTTTTCTTTCCCTCTCTATCTCTTTTTGTATTGCTTCAAAGACTTCCGGATCGGTGAGCTTAAGATTTTCAAAACCCATGTTTTTTTAAACGGTCCTCTATCAGTGTTATTTTTTTAAGTCTTGCGCAGTGTCTTTCTCCTTCAAAATTAGTGCTAACCCATATCCTTACGATTTCTTTTGCTAAATCTTTCCCAACTATCCTTCCCCCGAGAACAAGGATATTAGCATCATTATGCAGTCTGCTCATCTTTGCGGTGAAGAGTTCATTGCATAAGGATGCCCTTACGTTAGGGAATTTATTGGCTACTATAGACATACCTATTCCTGTACCGCAAATAAGTATCCCTTTATCTATTTTTCCTGAAGAGACTGCCTCAGATACCTTTTCTCCAAAATCAGGATAATCTACTGATTGAGGACCTTCTGTGCCATAGTCAATACACTCGATATGGAGATCATCTAATAAAGAGATAATCTCTTTCTTAAGTTCAAACCCTGCGTGGTCACAGCCGATTGCTATTGTCATTTTAATGTTAAAGTAGTTAAACGTTTAATGTTATATGAGAGATTATTTGGAAGTCAAGAATGGTTTTTCCATGTTGACAAAAATAAACAACTTAAGTTAATCTAAATACTCTTAGTTAAATGTTCTTTGAAAAATCTAAAAAAGTGCGTAGCTTACTCTTGTCAGTTTAACAGTTACAAATGAGAGTTTGATCCTGGCTCAGAACGAACGCTGGCGGCGTGCTTAACACATGCAAGTCTGACGGAGTCATTTTGAAGTAGCAATATGGAGAGATGACTTAGTGGCGGACGGGTGAGTAACACGTAGGTAACCTACTCTTAAGCCGGGGACAACTCAGGGAAACTTGAGCTAATACCCGATAAGACCACGGACTGAGATGTTAGTGGTAAAAGGAGCGATTCACTTA
>JBGQLV010000103.1:0-4727 GCA_041500225.1 Thermodesulfovibrionia bacterium
TAATAATAATTTTATGCCCCTCAAATTCAACAAGTTGCCCTTTGCGTACTTTATAGCGCTTACGTAATTCCACATTACCATTAACCCTGACACGACCGTCAGCAATCACAGTTTTTGCTATACCTCCGCTATCGCATAGCCCCATGACTTTCAAGAGGTTATTTAATTCGATAAATTCATTGTTTCCCAAATTAAACTCTTCCATCAATTATTCCTGCAATATTATTCGGCACACCTCTCGTTACTCTTTTAAACTAACGATTACCACTCGTGCCCGGCACAATTATATCATGGTTGAAAATGCAGAAGAAAGTGAGTGAAAGAAGTGCTTGCTCGCCGTCGAGGTACCATTTTACTTGTTACACCTGCAAATGCGCACTGCAGAAGGTTCATTAGGAATATCAATTTCCTGTAATAATGGACAATATCAAGTTCGTCTGCATGACGCCACTCTGCCATCTGGCTGGCTTGACAATTCCTTTCATTCCGTTGTAATATTACTACAACACCATACTGCAAGGAGGTGGAATGTAATGTCTTCCAAAATGACATTCGGTGAGTTTTTTAAGCAAAAACGCATAGATCTCAGAAAAACCCTGCGACAGTTCTGCGCTGAAAATAAGCTCGACCCTGGAAATATAAGTAGACTCGAACGAGGCCTTATGCCGCCGCCGCAGGGAAGCGACAAGCTTGAAGAGTATGCCCGCTATTTACAAATCAAAAAGGGCTCCGACGACTGGTATAGGTTTTTCGACCTTGCCCGAATTGAGGCAGGCCGTATCCCTGATGAACTGCTGAAAAACGAGTCTGTTGTTGCAAGTCTGCCCATCCTGTTCAGAACACTGCGGGGTCAGAAGATTTCGGAAAAGAAGCTTGAAAAATTAGTGGAGCTGATCAAAAAAGCATAATCCATGACCGATATCCCTGTATACAGTTATGAGGATTTACGCAAAAAGGCAGATGAATTTCTTCTGAAATATAATCCTTAATTAAACTCTTCCATCGATTATCCCTGTAATATTATTCGGCATACCTCTCGTTACTCTTTTAAACTAACGATTACCACTTGTGCCTGGCACAATTATATCATGGTTGAAAATGCGGAAGAAAGTGAGTGAAAGAAGTGCTTGCTCGCCGTCGAGCTACTATTTTTACTTGTTACACCTGCAAGTCCGTATATTTGACACACGATGAGAAATGTTGATTTTCATTTTAAATATACACTCGGAAAATTAGCAATGAATTCTATCTAACTAATAATTCAACTTAGTCACCAACGTCCCCTATTTTGCCGTCCCCTATGCCCATAGCTCTGAGAAGATACAGGAGCTTGCAGGGGAATATAAACGGTAGGTGTGAAGCGCAGCTTCGGGAACACTATATGGAGTGAATTTGCAGATTATGTATAAGAGATGTAGGCGCTTATCAGAAAAAATGATTTTTTTGCATTTTCCCGTCAACGAAAATCAAGTCCGAGCATATAATATCTTAGAAACCAAAAAGAGAGGGGAGGTGAAAAGAGGCAAGGCATTACAACAGGAAACAGGGGATGCAATCGCTTGTCGAATAACACCCCTCTAAAAGACAACAGAAAGGAGACACTAATGAAATATTCATATGGATGGGAGAAGATGCACGCGGCGGTTCTCAGCTTGATAGGGCCAGAGTCTATGCACGTTCGACTCAAAAATGCTTATTCTTGCATTAATCATTACAATCTCAAGCCGGAGCATTTCCCCGAAGACATGCGACCCGACTTTATAAGCTTAAAGGAGAAGATCAGCAACCATCTATCCGGGCAGGCGTCTAACCATGAAGCCCATGAATGCGCCAAGATGATTGTTGAAATGTATGCTGGTGTTTGGTGGCGTCGATGCAAGTAGTGCGTTATAAACTATTCCATTGCAATCATCCCCAGTTGATGGTACATTTTTGGTAGAGAGGGGAACTTCGTGTAATTATTGTTAGGGCGTCAGTTGATCTTTAGCCGCAAAACTTTTTGTAAATGGGAGGGTACTATGAAAAGAATTTTGATCAGTCTCGGATTTTTGATGATAGCACTACTTATCTCAAAAGAGTGTTATGCGGAAAAGCGCCAGATCAATACTAACATGGTCTGCTGCCGTACAGTGGACAGCACGCTCCGCATTAACAAATGGCTTAGCGATGGTGATAATGAGGCTGTGGCGAGAGAAGTTCTTAGCGGAGAATGCCAAATGCTCGGAAAAGGAACAGTTATATTTGTAGAAGAGCACGGGTTCGAGTGGGCAAAGGTTCGCCAAAAGGGTTCTACTGTTGGAGTATGGACTTTAGAAAAATACTTGAAGTAGAGAATGAAAGACAAAGACACAGCCACATCTCGCCGTAGTGTTTCCGGGGAAGTCACAGGCGAGGTCATAAATGACGATTGAGAAAAAAATATTAATCTTTGAACAAAATGTAGCGTCAGCATAAAAATAAATGTTGGCCTTTTGAGGAAAGGTATGAGAGATGTAAGGCGCTCATCAGAAAAAACGAATTTTTTGCACTTCCCCCTCAATGAAAATTGAAGTTTTGCTTATAAAGCTATAAGAACAAATCAATACCAAGACGGGAGGAGGAGAGGAGAGACAGAAAATGAAAGCACGGTAATAAAAAGAAAGGATCAGCTAATTCAAGTATTACAAAAAATCTTTTCAGAGAATGAGATTGAAATATTTCGGCAGTATAAGGTTTCAGAACAAGAACTGCGAAGTATTTGTGAAGTGGCTAATGCCATACTTCGGAGGATTCTTCCTGTCCTTGTTCCCTATGCGTGTGCAATGATGAGCGCTCTCTGGGGGGCATGTATTCAAGATAACACTAAAGTCCCCGTGGCTGTCATAGCAGTGGGAATGTAAGGGTCTTGTTTATTGCAATTTGCTGATCCGCTGGGGTGGAAAGACATGAGCTTTAATTATTTCCGAAAGAAATAAAGAAAAGTAACGTCCTGCGTAAAAGCGTTTACTTCTGTGAGAAAGCAAAAGCCTGTATTTGGTAAAGTTGTCACGACAGAAATCATGTGGTCTGAAATGTTCATTATTATAACCAGGGACACATCCCATATTTCGACGTTGTAGCCGTCAATATCGCTTTCTGTTATAAATGAGAATCTTTGGGGGTCAGGTCACGAATCTTTGGGGGTCAGGTCACGAATCTTTGGGGGTCAGGTCACGAATCTTTGGGGGTCAGGTCACGAATCTTTGGGGGTCAGGTCTTGCCAGGCTGTTGAAAAACCCACTTTTAGTCACCCTGAATTCATTTCAGGGTCTCATAACACATTGAATTTATTAGATGCTGAAACGAGTTCAGCATGACATATTAGATTGTATTTTAGTTTTTCAACAGCCTGTTTATTCTTGCAGGCGCCCTGCGGCTATTTTGCTGTTATAACAATTTCCAGTTGTACTCCGCAGAATCATCAGCATGATCGAGGGCGTTTGTGACTGTGAGAAAGCGAAGGTCCTATTTTTGGTAAAGTTGTTACGACGGAAATCACGCGGCATGGAATGTTCATTAACTGACGCGTCAAATCTCACCTGCACCGATTATACTGCGGAATGGACAGCGGAAAGATGGGGACGGCTTGCCGTCCCCATCTTTGTTGTTAATTTTTCGTGAAAGGAGGAAAAAGGGACGTTGTCCTAATGTGACGTAACGCTCATAAAACTTTTGTACTTCTTTATCTTCTAAGGCTTTTGTAATTTGTCCCTTTAGGAAACAATGTCCCATAAATCCTTATGTAAGTTCATTGTTTTATATATCATTTCGAAACGCAGTGAGGAATCTTAAAGCCTTGAGATTTCTCCTTTCAGTCGAAATGACACCTTTGCTGTCATTTCGAAGCGGGGAATCTTTAATACTATCAGGCGCATAAAAGGCGTATAATGTGATATATTAGTGCAGGAGGTGATTGCAATGCATAAAGGCAAAGTTAATATAACGCTGGATGAAGACTTGATAGATTATATCAAATCGTATGCCGAGGAACAGAGAACCACGGTCTCTGAGATTCTAACCCAGTTTATTTTAAACCTGAAGAGGACGAGCGAGAAGGAGCCAATGGAAATAATTCTTGCTGATCCTGATTTCAAGGAAAGTCTTCTTGATTGTATTTCAAAGATCAGGAGCGGCAAAATGAAATGGTTCACGTATGAAGAGGTCTTTTGATGGAAGTGCTATTCAGTGATGTGTTCGTAAAATCCCTCAAAAAACACAGTTCAATAAAAAAGGCAATTCAAAAGAAAGTGGATATGATAATGGTAAACCCTATCGCCCTCGGCGAGCCATTAAAAGGAAACTTCCGGGGATATTATAGCAGCCCTGCCAAGAAAAATTTTCTCATAATCTACCTGTATTGCAAGGCATGCAGGGCGAGGGGTGATGACAAAATAGTTCTCTGCAAAGATTGCCGGACATGCAGAGATGAGACTATCAAGTTTGTGGATATAGGACCGCATGATGAGGCATACAAGAAAAAATCATATTGGTCCTGAAAATATTAAGAATCTTGGGGGGTCAGGTCTTGCTTATTGATATTTGAAATCAGAAATAAATAGGGTATAAGCTTTAGGAGACTTTATTATGCTTGTATATTAAAAGATAAGCTTTCAATTTACAAGGTAAAACTTTTAACCCGAAAAGCGCAATTCATTCATTTTAAGGCAGGCATATATGCAGAAAAAGCTTTACCAGCAGCACCTTTGTAA
>JBGQLV010000104.1:0-4639 GCA_041500225.1 Thermodesulfovibrionia bacterium
TTGCGGCAAGGGAATTTGGTTACAAGGGCAAAGAAATAGCGTTCTATCTTCAAAAAGATCCATCGGTTATCACCAGATATTTTAAAGAAGGAGAAAACTTTAAAGCGGATATGGAACGTGCTTTAAATATACTAAGTGACAAATCAATTTGCAATAAACAAGTCTGACCCCATCTACCACCTATAATCTTTTACGCTGTCCTATTGAAAACCTTGGAGGAATAAACGATAATACTATCAATAAAGGAGGCATCCAATGAGTAAAGAAAAAGACAAGAAAAAAGCAAGTGAGAAGAAAAAACCACAGCACACACTTAAAGAGAAAAGACAATTGAAAAAAGAAAAAACGCCTCGCTAACAACGTGGTGCATTGTATTGTCTCAATATGCGCTACCTGGTGACCACAGGCTTTAAGCCTATAATCAGGAGAATAGTGTCAGGAATTCGATGTATTCGACCGTTGTCACTGATGTATGCTATTGGCTTACCAGGAATCGATTGCTGCATCAAGCTCACCTTATGAGTACTCTTCGTCAGATCTTTATCAATAATTGTCTTTTAGGTGAAGGCGTAGTGGCAACTAAGAATAATGCATATATGTTGGTATCAAAAATCAAATTTATTCGCGAGCTTTGCGAACTCTTCAATACTTAAAGTTTCCGGTCTTCTATCCGGATCTATTCCTGCCTCAGACAGCCATTCTTTCACATCCTGCCTGATGCTTTTAAGAGAGTTAGAAATCATTTTCCTTCGCTGAGAAAAAGCGGTCTTTACAATTCTCGAAAAAAGTTCTTTATCCACTACATTTACAGAGGGTTTCTCAAGGATTTTGATATGTATAACAGCAGAGTCGACTTTTGGCACAGGTCTGAATGTCTCTTTAGGTATTATGAATTTTAGATTCGGCTTTGCATGATATTGAACCATGATTGAAAGTACACCATAATCCTTTCCTCCTGGTGTTGCTACTATTCTTTCTGCAACCTCTTTCTGAACGGTCAAGGTCATAGATTTGACATTTTCTTTTGTATCCAAAAGTCTGAAGATTATAGGGGTTGTAATATAGTATGGGATATTCGCAACAACCTTGAACTCAGGGAGATTTTCATAAGAATATTCAAGGGCATCTCCGTGTATCAGTTCGACATTACTATATCCAGCAAGTTCAGCTTTTAATTTTTCATATAGTTTTTTATCAAGTTCAATTGCAATAACTTTCTTTACCTTTTCAGCCAGCATCCTCGTGAGCCTGCCGGGGCCAGGACCAATCTCTACGATAAGGTCTTCTCTGTCAAGCTGTGCGACCTGTATAATCCTTTTGAGGATTGAGGGGTCAAAAAGAAAATTCTGTCCTAAATATCTTTTAGGCATTTTTAATATTTGGTCCGCCTCCTCTGACGGTTCTAAGAATGAGCATACCAATAAGGAAGAAGGCAGCAATAGAAAGTATTGCAGGCCTCTGATTCCCAAATGTGGTAGATACCTGGCCAAAGATGAGCGGGCCGAGAATAGCGGATGATTTTCCTACTAAAGAATAAACACCGAAATATTCAGCCTCTCTTCCTTCAGGGATAAACTGGGTATAAAAGGCACGTGTAGCTGCCTGAACAGTGCCGAGTCCAAGTCCTGCAAATGAAGCCAGTATCCAGAACTGGATCTTTGTCATGACAAAAAAGGCAATAATTGCAACAGATGTCCACATAAAGAGTGAGATTATAACTACCTTTTTGGGTCCCCACAAATCAATTGGTTTTGCCATGACAAGGGCACCAAGAAGGGCTGTAGTCTGAACAATGAGATAAAGGGCAATCAGTTCATGCGGTTTAAAGTCCAGGGTAGTGGCAGCGAATATACTCGAAAACACTATCACCGTATTTACCCCGTCCTCGTATAAAAGGTATGAAATTAAGAACTTCCTCGGCTCCTTTCTGCCCCATATCTCCCTTAGGGTCTTCAGGGTATAGCTGAGACCTCTAATGCCTGCATGAACCAATGAGAATTTCCCCTTTGTATCCGCAGGTAAGAAAAGGAAAGCAGGCGCCGAACACAGGGCAAAGAAACCTGCAACCATAAGCCATGTGTCCTCGAACCGACCAGCTTTTATTAATGGGAGAGCAAATAAAAGTGATATTATAGACCCTGCATAACCAACCATAAATCCCCATGCAGAGACCCTGCCTTGATATTCCTGAGGGGCTATCCTCGGAAGAAAGGAGTTGTAAAAGACAAGTCCTCCCTCCATGCCGAGATTTGCGGCGATTATCAGTACGAATCCTTCAAAAACCATCCCTTTTTCAAGTATTGAAAGGCTTGCAACAGCACTTACACTTAAGGCAGTGTAAAGGAATAGGAATTTTTTTCTAATACCACCGTAATCTGCTATACCTCCCATAAATGGGGAACTTATGGCTACAAGCGCCATACTGACTGATATGGCTCTTCCCCACCACAGGTCCCCCAGCCCAGCCTCATTTCCAACAATAGTATTGGCATAATATACTGGGAATACAACAGAGGCGATTACAGCAGAATAACTGGAGTTCGCAAAATCAAAGAATGTCCAGCTTATGATGTGTTTTTTATTAAGTTTCATCTAAAAATATGTCTGAATAATTTCAATTTATTTCAGTAATCTCCCCGCCCCCTCTTTAAGAAAGAGGGGATTAAACTCGTTATTCCCTGTAGTCTTGCTATACAAGGTGTCCGATAATCCCCTCCCGTCAAGGGAGGGGAGATTTTTGATACCCTGCGGTTTCTGCCGCAGGGTTGTTCATTGTTTTATAAAATTTTCAATTTTTAAATCCCACTTTTCTAAAGGGGGATTTAGGGGGATTACCAATTATATCTTCAACATCGCTGCTACTTTTATTGCCTCGATCATGCTTAAGGGATTTGCCACACCCTTCCACGCAATATCATATGCGGTGCCGTGATCAGGTGATGTACGTACGAATGGAAGGCCGATTGTAACATTTACCCCCTTGTCAAATGCAATCATCTTTAATGGAATCAATCCCTGGTCATGATACATACAGACAACAATATCAACTTCACCTTTATACGCCTTATGGAAAATTGTGTCTGGTGGGTAGGGACCTGAAACAGGAATTCTTTCTTTAATCGCTTCTTTAACTGCTGGAATAATCTTTTTAATCTCCTCGTCTCCGAATATCCCTGCCTCTCCTGCATGCGGATTAAGCCCTGCAACAGCAATCCTCGGATTTCTAATATTGAGCATGTCACATGCCTTTCTTGCAAGGCGAATTGTCTTTAATACCTTTGACTTTGTAATCAAATCAGGTACATTCTTTAACGCTGTGTGAATTGTGACAAGAATAACCCTTAATGGTTTACCTATAAGCATCATTGCATAATCTTTTGTATTGGTTAAATCAGCGAGCATCTCCGTATGCCCCGGCCATTTAAATCCGGCCATTTTTAACGCCTCTTTTGATATCGGCGCTGTGACAATACCATCAACATGCTTGCTTAATGCAAGCTCAACAGCCTTTTTTATATAGCTAACACAAGCCTTGCCACCTTCTGGAGTTGGTTTGCATTTTCCAAATCTCCCCATACCCACTTTTACTATTCCACGCTTTATCCCCCCCTTTACTAAAGGGTGGTTAGGGGGGATTACCTGAATAACCTCAATCGATCCTTTGGCAGGTTTAGATTCGTCAGGTGATTTGATTATTCTTAATTTTAAAGGCAGATTAAGAAGGCTTAATGCTTCTTCCATGATATGTGCGTCGCCGATAACTAAAGGATAGCAGTGATTCCTTACCTCAGAATAAGTGAGGGCTTTTGCAATTATTTCAGGCCCAACCCCTCCAGGGTCTCCCATTGTGATAGCAAGTTTCTTCATGGTGTGAATGTGTCCTTTTTCATAAAGATATAATACATTATAAAGAATACCTTTAAATAGAGTCTGTCCATAAATAATGACTTATATAATCTGTCATTCCCCGACTTGATCGGGGGATCCAGTGTTTTCAACAGATTCTGGATTGTCCGGTCAAGCCGGATTGTATTATCACAAGAAACAAGAGCGATTATTCGGATATAAAAATACCTGCTTTAACACCAGAAGAATTTCTTGTCTTGATTGAAATCAGATCTTCCTAAAATCGGCTTCTGTCGAGTTTTGACTATCGCTGAACACGTTAATTTTGATAATGAGTGGAATGAACTACCCCGCAGCAGAGTTTCGAGGAATTCTTTGATTAAAAGACAAAGTAACAGTGGTTACAAGCTTGCTCCCGCAGTGAAGTTTTACTCATGTCCAAAGTCGGAGGATACTTTCTAACCGCAAATTATTGATGACCGGCTAAGGGAGTCAACTATACCTACAAGTCTTCAGAATCAGGAGGGGATGAAAGCAGAAGATTTCACGTCCCTTCTTTCTCTGGTTTTATAATATACCCTCGTTTCCTTTTTACCATGCAATAGGATTTCTATTCATCAGAAGGCATTTAGTTCTTCAGTCTCCAGAGTTAGCTCTATAGTAATATTACCAAACAATAATATACGTGCAACTATCTTGGCCTTTTTTGCGGCAGGGTTTGGAATCATCGTGTTTTACTTCAGCATTAGGCTGAAACTTCGTAGCCATAAAGGTCAGGATGCCTCTATCAAAA
>JBGQLV010000105.1:0-4557 GCA_041500225.1 Thermodesulfovibrionia bacterium
CTGTCTGTGAGTACGGGCCACCTGTTGATCTCCTGTGACAGCTAAGGCAGAGCTGGTCGTAAGTGCCGGTGCCCCAGAAGGGTGAGTTCATGAGGGTCTCACCGTGACAGCTTCCACAGGATATGTTGTTGCTTGCATTGTGCGGGGCATCAATAGCAGCAATAGCAATGAAACAGGATATAACGGTTATTATAAATCCTATAATGATAATAACTGCTGTTGCCTTTGTCCTCATAGGTTTAACCTTCCCACCACGACACCATTTAGATTTTCCTTGTGCCCTTTGATTTAGGAGTGCACAAATTTATGTTTTTTAAAGAAAAATCAGGCAATTATCGTTCCAGTAGTGATACTTACTTTTTCGAGCAATCTTTTTATTTCTTCAGGTATAGTCCCTTTCATATCTTTAGCAAGATAGGAGTCTGTTGCTATGAGTTTGATCACCTTTATCATAAATTCCTTTTTGAAACTGCTCATCTCATCAAGCGTTAAAAGCTTGTACATATAGAATTCTTTTGAAGCAATGCCGAGTTCATCTCTCACTTCATCAATGGTCATTTCTTTTGGTTTGACAACAGGTTCAACAAGATTATACTTGCTGTAGTCCTTGACCTCTATATAAGGCTTAAGCTCGGAATATATATCGGAATACGGCCACGGGGCTATTGCCAGAAAGAACGCCAAGTCAGGGGCATAGTATTTTGCGAGTTCAACGGAGTTTCTTATCGACTCTTTTGTGTCATCTGGCATACCCAAAACAAAGGAAGTCTCGGAGACAATATCGTATTTGTTTATGATATCAAGGGCCCGTTTGGACTCTTCGGCCTTTATATTTTTTTTAAAAATATCCAGCGTTATTTGAGATGTGGATTCTACCCCAACATATATGTGGTCAACATTTGCCTTCTTATATTTCCACATTATATCCTCATCCCTCAATATGTCATCAACCCTTGTTTCAAGAAGGAGCTTCGTATCAAGCCCTCTTTCCATCTTAAGATCAAGAATCCTCTCCCACCTTTTCCTTGAAAGCGTTGGGGTTTCGTCGGAGATCATGACCACATTAACGCCATACACATCCCTGAGATATTCAAGTTCATTTACAAAATTCTCTGCGCTTCTTCCCCTCCACTGTCTTTGCCAGAAAAGCTGCTGTGAGCAGAAACTGCATTGCTGGGTACATCCCCTTGAAGAGCTGACTATGGCAAGCACTGAATCATCCATGGGTTTGTAGGTATAAATCGGCCAGTCTATCAGATCCCATGCCATTGGAAGCATATCTAAATCCTTTATGAATTCCCTTAAAGGTGTTACGACTATCCCTCCATTATCTCTGTAAACAATGCTTTTTACCTTTGATAAGTCTCCGTTTGCAAAAACCGCATTCAGCAGCTCAACCATTGTTTCTTCGCCTTCTCCACGCACTATGTAATCCACATAACTGTGATGCTCCTTTAATATCTCTTCGTAGCAGAAAGTCGGATGAACATTTCCTATGACTGTTACAATCGCCGGGTTTATATCCTTGGCAAGTTTCAATACCCTCAAAGCATCGACAATCTCTGCTGTAAAGGCAGTAGTCGCCACAACATCCGGCTTGAAATCTGTTATGCCTTTTCCTATCTCCTCATATCCATGCCATTGACTCATGGCATCGTAAATAAAAGGGTTATATCCGGCAGAGCGAAGGCTCCCTGCAATATATACAAATCCGACATTCAGCCATACCCCGGCAGATTCAACCACTCCAGAGTGGTACGGAGGAGTTATCAACATCACTCTTTTCATGCCTTTTTTTTACCTTTTCCCTGTTTTGTTCCTTCCGTTAAAAGTAATCTTCCATCCCTTCTAAGCGACTTGGCAATCTTTTTCAGTGAGTTTTTTTTCTTTTTAACTGTTTCGTGAAACAGTATTATGTCCCCGACAACAGAAGAACAACTACATATCTTATCATCGACTCCTATCATATCATCCGTGATTTTCGTAAATTTACCGGATTTCATAAAACCGCCTCACTTTCAAGAACTCCTTGATAGCCTCTTATAAACATCCCTTATCCTTCTCAGGTTTGTCTTAAGCAAGAAGTTTACCATCTGTGTCATAATCTTTCCTCCATGGGATCCCCTTATCTCCTCAGCATCCAGTTTACCCGCTTTTTTCTTCCATCTGCCGACAATCTCAAAACCCTCTTTCGTCATAAAACCAAGATTATCCGTTTGAACCGCTATAACCATTGCCCTATTTGCCAAATCATAATGTTTCAGTAAACCTGTCTCTCCTTCCGGTAGCCTTTGTAAGTCTGATATGTCAACAACTTCAGTCCTTGTCCACGGAGGTATTACCTTGTATCGTTTCCCTGTTTTTCCATTAAGGTAGTCTTGTAAAACATTGTCAAAAAAATTTGTACTTATCTCGCCCATTCCAAGCACATTAATACAGTAGTGATCTTCAACATTAAGAATTCTCCCACATTTTTCAAAATACTCCTCTCTCGAACATTCCCCAAATTGTCCGGTATACCCTCCGCCGTCACATATCCTGCTTTTAGGAGGAAGCATGAATCTTATTCCATCTCTTTCACATGCTTTTAAAAAGTATATGAAACCTGTCGTAGATCCTATCAATGCAATAGGTTTACCCAACCTTTCTGATTCTATCAAGGACTTCAAAAACAACTCTACATTCAAACCAAGCGGGGTAATGAGGTAAGCGCTTTCAGGAGTGCCGAATTCAGTCCTTACCCTTTCCAACCCTATCGCCATGCCTATCCCGGGCGCCATTTTAGGAGAGGGGGTCATCAAAAGTATTTTCATCCTGTCCACATCAGGGAATACATACTTTCTCGTGAGAAGTCCGTTGGCGGCATTAATCAAATCAACAGCCCCTTTGTCCCTGTAAATACTGCCCTTTCTCGACGGGTCGGTTGTCCCGCTTGTAAAATAGGCATGCTCTGCCTTTTCGATCGGAAAAGTTGTCAGTATAAATTTTTTAAAGGCTAATGAAGGGACAGCAGGAATCTGTTCCCATGTATCTATTTTACCAAGGGCAGCGCCTTTCTTAACGCAGTATTCTTTATAAGGTTTAATCGTATGATACTGCAACTCGAACTCACTAAGGGCCAATTTGTTAAAGCGTTTGTCATTATGATTGTCAAGCCCCTGTTTAATAAAATCCAGGATATCCGAATCGAGCTGTTTTACAAAATTTGATTCCAGTGAATAGTCGGTCATTTTATGCTTAAATTGCTCCTCTCAGTCCGGAATAAATTTTCCCAATTTTAGACAACTTGTGTCTCATCAAATAAACCAGCGCTTGACTGACAATCTTCCCTCCGGGGTGTCCGACTGAATGATCTATATCTATCCCGCCCATTTTTTTATTCCATAATCCGATAACATCAAATCCATCCCGTGTCTCAAACCCAAGGTTGGCAGTCTGCACTGCAAAAGCATGATTGGTTAAATCATAGTGACGCAATAAACCAATCTCACCCTTCGGCAACCTTCTAAAATCCTTAGTATCTACCGCTGTAATCCTTGCCCAAGAAGGAATCTCTTTGCACCTGACCTTTTCCTTGCCTAAAATATGATTTCTTAAAGCATTGTCAAAATAAATAGTGCTGCTCTCGCATATCCATAGGACATTTATGCAGAAATCCTCTCCCACACCCAACACTTCCTTGCATTTCTTGAAATAGTCCTCTTTCGGGCACTCGCCGAATAGTCCCCGGCGGCGCTCCACATCACAAATCCTGCTCCCTTGCGGAAGATAAAGCTTTATGCCTTCTCTTTCACAGGCATTCAAGAACTGAATAAGCGCTCCGGTGACGCCGATCAAAGCTAATGGTTTCCCGGCCTCAGCAGATTCTTTCATGCCTCTCAATAAAGCCTTAATGTCAAGACCCATTGGTGAAATGAGAAACCTGCTGTCAGATGTTCCAAATTTCAGCCTTACCTTTTCAAGTCCTATAGCTTTATCCATCAATGGAGCCATTTTCGGGGAAGGAAGCATCAGAAGGATTCTGATTTGCTCAACATCAGGGAATAAAAATGATTTTACTAATATCTCATTTGATGAATTGATTAGATCAATGGCCTTTTTATCTCGAAATATTTTTTGCCTTCCATCGGGAACAATATTTCCGTTTGTTAAACATACCTGTTCAGCCTGTTCTAAAGGCAAGGACGAAATAAAAGCCCTTAACTCGGGCGAGGGGATAGCGGGTATTTGTTCCCAATGAGAAATCGTCTCAGGAGATAAGTTCCTTTTCTTACAATATCCTCTGTAAGGCTTAATGGTAAGGTACTGGAGTTCGAACTCTCGCAGCGCCAATTCATTGAATCGCTCATCATTCTGATCCTCGGAATCTCTGTGGATGAATGCCGATATATCTTCATCAAGCTGTTTCACAAACTTTGATTCAATAGAGTGGTCTTTCATTCTCTTTTTTAAATAACCTCAATTGAAGGCATAACAGTAGGACAAATAAGTGCCTCCAAGGAAAATGACTCCTAAGAGAATATGTTTTATAATCAAAATCTTCTTTTTTAGAACTCC
>JBGQLV010000106.1:0-4520 GCA_041500225.1 Thermodesulfovibrionia bacterium
CTTCCAACAGAGCGGAAGAAATAACCACGAGACCACAAATGTCCTCCCCAAAAGCGTTTCTCACCAATTTCAAATTGTTTTAGCCAGGAGAATTCCAAAAATATTTTTCTGGCAGAATACCCTTTGAAGTATTGCACCGTTTCTGATACTGAAAACTTTGGTGGAATGGAAACAAACAAGTGAACATGATCTTCCATCACTTTTAAAGCTCTTATATCAAAATTTTCTTTAGATGCAACCTCATTGAAACATTTTTCACAGAAAGTTTTTATCTCATCGTTTCCAAATACGTCATGTCTATATTTCGGACTGAACACTATATGGAAACTTGATTCGCCATGACAGTGGCTATACGACTCGGTTTTCTTATTTTGCTTCTCCTCCGAGATAGGCAAAGCTAAATCGGTTTGTTTGAGGAGCGACAACTCCCCAATACCAATGATGCAAAAACGTTAAAAAAGGTTACGTCTTTAGGCTGACCACTGCCTGGAAGGCAGTGGTATAGACGGGAGAATTAAACTTTTTCGAGCAGCTCTACGCTTACTTTCTTCACATTCGGCTTGTTGATTTTTGCCGGCATCCATTTTGGTTTATTCTTTGGAGCTGCAACAACTTCTGTCCAGCCTTTAAAAATATGAACTTTCTTGGTGCCCCTCTCTCTTAATCTTAATTCGACGGGCTTTGATTTTGTTCCTTTGCTGCGATTAGCTGCTTTTAAAGCTGCCTGGCGTGGCTGATGGCCAGTAAATACTCCTTCCTCTTTTCCATTCTTTTCCCTTAATACAAAATTTCTTATTTCTGCCATAATTAGTTCATACCCCGACAACGATTTGTTGTCTTTGGGTAGAATCATTCATCCAAGTATATAAACATTGGTGTGAAAAATATGGCACTGCGTAATGTTTTATCTTAATATGTCTGTTGCTATTGGTATTTCAGTATTTAAAAAAAACCACATCAGCGGACTTTAAATTATAAAGAAATTAACACAAAAACAAACTTTTGTGAACATTTTGTTATTCCAGATCTACCGTTATTACTGAGCCATTTTCTGCGGTTTTACCCTCATCATCACTCCACATCCCCCAGCAGCCGGGCGATCTGCTCCGGCGCAGGAAGCTGATCCCGTAAATCCTTCGGCAGAGTTGTAACCATGCGATATCCACCAATGCCTATAGGCTTTTTCGATTCTTTGAGGGCGTATTCCACTATGGTTTTATCTTTAGATTTACAGAGTATGATGCCGATGGATGGATTTTCATCTTCCATCCTGACCTTATCATCAAGCACAGCAAGATAAAACTGCATCTTTCCAACATACTCTGGAATGAACTCTCCAATCTTCAGTTCAATCGCCACGAGGCACTTCAGGCGGCGGTGAAACAGTAAAAGGTCAATGAAATATTCCTTATCACTAATTTCAAGACGATACTGGCTGCCCACAAATGAAAAAACCCCGCCCATTTCACGTAAGAATAGCTCGATCCTTGCAAGTACTGCCTGTTCAAGCTGGCGTTCGCTGTATTCATCACCAAGTTCAAGGAAATCAAAGGTGTATTCGTCTTTGACTGCAAGTTTTGCCCGGTTGCGTATTTCAGTAGGAAGGGTCTGCTCAAAATTGGTTTGGTTGAGCAGGGTTTTTTCATATGATTGGTTCTCTATCTGGTGAATCAAGACGGTCTTAGACCAGCCAAATTTTCGCGTCATGCGGATATAGAATTCACGCTCCAGATTGTCTTTGCACTTTTCTAAAATGATGTAGTTGTGTGTCCAGCCGATTTCTGCCACCAATGGTGGCAGTTTTGGATTGACCTCATAAGTAAGATAGAAGCTGCGCATTCTCCAGATATTTCTGGACGAAAAACCTTGAATCCCCGGGAATTCGATCTGAAGGTCCTTCGCCAATTGCTCGACCACGGATTTTCCCCAGGTTTTTCCTTTCTGTCTTTCAACGATCATCTGACCGATATCCCAATAGAGGGAGATCATTTCTTCATTAACAGCTTTCAGTGCCTCATACTGAGCAGAGCGGATACGCTGCTTGATATCGCTAAGAAGAATAGCATAGTCTTTCGGAATCATATCTGTCATGCTCTAACCCCATCCCTGCGTCATTTCTTTCATGTTGATGCGTTCTTCCGGAGTTACATCGTTATTGTAATAATGCTTCATTGATGTGTTCATGTCATGTCCCTGGGAAGCCAGGATTCGACTGAGAGGCCAGGCCGATTCTATTAACCATGACTCCCAGGCCTTTCGCGTAGATCCTGCGCTTAGGTCCTCCGGGTGTTCCACACCTGCAAGAGCAGCCCATCGCCTTAAATTTGCGCTCCATGACTGATATACTGAATACTTCAATCTATGTCCACCATGAAGGAAATAATAAAGCAGCTCTGAAAATTGAGGGGTAAGGTTTACTTTGCGTTCGTCCTGTGTTTTGGTGTAGTGCTTGGGAATGATTATTATCTTCCTGTTAAAATTAAACCATTCTGGATGCTCTGCAAATAATTGCAGTTCTTTGTATCTCATCCCGGTATTAACCGCTGTCTTAAAGCTCATTCTAAGATCTGAGTTTTTGATCTCTGATTCAATCTTCAAAACTTCCGACGGCTTAAGAAGCCTGTAAAATTCTGTTTTCTTTACCATTTTTAATCCTTATGATTCGGTTCTGTGCCTCCAGGCTCATGAATTTCAATGTAAGAATATATCCAGATATCTTTACCGCATTTCTTACAATTCCCGATCCCCATCAATGCCGCGTATTTTCTATCATCGACTGGCTTTGCTATCGTGTTTAGATGATTCGATATAATAACATTGACCTTGTTACCACATTCGCATTTTGCAATTATTGTGTCGCTCATTGTGTCCTCCGATTTACTCTATATTTTATAATAATACAATTTAATAGTTTTTGTAGTATTTAAGGCATGTTATCTGCTTTTTTTGGGCTTTTTTTCGCATAAATATAGGTAAAATAGTACAATTTTGTGATAAAAGTGTAGTGTCTATTCGTAGGTCTGCACTGTAGAAGTTTACTTAAAATCGAGATGGATCTTAGTAGCTTTTTCAATTTCTCTCAATACGTTGTCAGGTATTGTCCCGATGAGATTCTTTATTCTCTTTTTATCGATAGTTCTTATTTGGTTTGTTTTTGCTTTGGAATCTTCTGGTAAATTTGCAATTCCTGCTGTAAAAAATACTTCAAAAGGATATACTTTTCCCACGCTTGAAGTAATTGGAATAACAGTAACGGTGTCTGCTAACTCATTGTTAATGTTGTTTGATACTATAATTGCAGGTCTGGTTTTTCCGATCTCAGACCCTTCGATTGGATCAAATTTGATCCAATAAACGTCACCTCTTTTAATCAATTCCATCGCCTGTAGCTGTATCCCATTCAAGAGAGAGCTGCTGATCTTCAATTTTTCTAGTCTTGTATCCTTCTGTTAATTCTTTTATTAGCCGTGCTTTTTCTTCTTTTTCGATTTTTTCGTTGATTGCTTCAGCTATAAAACTGGATTTGTTCTTTACATTTTTTAACATCTCTGCGATTTGAAAAGGCAGTGTTATGTTAGTTCTAACTGTATTCATTATACACCTGAATTCGGACATTACAAGTGTGTATTTAGGTGTACTTAATTATTTCTATTCTTGTCTTGTGAGACTTCAATGCTTCAATGGAAATTAGATACAGGATACTTCCCCAATGGTTTTATCAATATGGTATCGGCATCCTTCCTGTAGGATGCTACAATAATACAATATAATTGTAGCATTTATTCTCAATGGGTCCACTACCCTTTCCTCGCACCCTCCACATTCTCACCCTATATGTAATTTTAGCCCTGTTTGTTTAAAATTACCCTACCTACTCTGATTGAAAGGTTGTATTCGTGACTCTTATGGAAAATTGGGGTCAAATGACTCTGATCGATAAAAGACTCCTGGGTTACTTAATGCATACCTTTCAGGGCGTATGGAGAAATGTCTGCAGAGGTTGTTAACATCGCGCCGCTCCCAAACAGCACAATCACCCCCCCATTCAATTATTTCTCCCTTATTTGTGGCTCTATAAAGGTAATTTTTGTCATTCCATCCCTGAGCGTTGTTTTCTATACACATGTACATTCCCTCTATTCCCCACATATCGTATCCAGGTGAGCAAAAAAGATGATAATTACTTTGATCATTACTTTGATTATTCTTCTTATTTTGAGTACCACATTCGCCTGTATCAAGATTAACAGGGATACCATTTGTGGCTTCCCCACGTTCATACTTTTCCTTAATCTTCTTTACGTCAATATCAAAACCCGTCCATCTTTTTAATTGATCAATTCTGGCATCATCCATATGATTTTCAGCTCTAATCTTTTTCATTCTATCTTCATAAAACTTCCAACCTCTGGTAATGGCGATGTTGTAGTTTTCTAAAAATTCAGAAGATTTGATACAATTTTTCAACGCACGTTCAAGAGGTTTAAGGTTAATATCTGTTGAACCGATTACTTCTTCCA
>JBGQLV010000107.1:0-4465 GCA_041500225.1 Thermodesulfovibrionia bacterium
CTCAATCGGCGCACATTAGTTTATGATCGGGATGTTGGTCGTGCGGCTGCGCTAACTGTTTCTCATCCCGCTGCGGCAGGCCGGGTCTTCAACGTAACGAATGGCGGATTTCATCCCCTGAACGAAATCATTGAATCCATTTGCTCTGCCCTGGGTCGTAAACCGCCCCGGTTGTCATTGCCTGTTGGTCCGACGCGGATAGTGGCTGAATTAATTGAAAAAGGGGCCAATACTATTGGCATAAAATTCCCGGTTACGCGGGAGACTGTTGACAAATACACCGAGGATATTGCCGTTGATGGCAGTCTTATTCAACAAGAACTGGGTTTTATCCCTCAATATGATTTAAGAGCCGGGTGGGAAGAAACAATCAGAGAGATGCGGGCATGAAAAGGATATTTGATTTAATCATTTCTCTTTGTTTGGTTCCGGTTTTGTTGTTTCCCATTCTTGTCATTGCACTTTTGGTCAGACTGACTTCCAGGGGACCTGCCTTGTACTGGTCCGATCGGGTAGGCGTGGGCAACGAGATTTTCAAGATGCCGAAATTCAGGACGATGCGGATAGATACGCCTGCCGTTGCGACGCATCTTTTAAGCGACCCCGACCGTTTGTCTCCGCGTGCGTTTGTGGCAAAGCTTGACATGTTGCTGTATGACTGTTATCATATTCCTGTAAAGTGTAATCACTGACGGGAGGCATATATGGTAAGAACGCAGATACAGTTGCCGGAAGAACAGGTGGCTATGCTGAAAAAAATAGCCGTAGCCCAGCATAAATCAATGGCTGAGATTATCAGGCAGGCTGTTGATTTTTTTGCCAAGGCTAAGCATGGGGGGGGAGAGAAGCAGCGTCGGAGACGGGCAATGGCGGCTGCCGGTCACTTCAGATCCGGTGTTAAGAACCTGGCAGCCTCTCACGATTCCTACCTAACAGAGATTTTTGGCGAATGAGCATTTTTATCGATACGTCGGGATTCATTGCGGTCCTGGACATGGACGACGCGAGTCATACCAGGGCAGCAAAAACCTGGATGGATATTTTGACGTCCGAGGAAACCCTCGTGACAACCAACTATGTTCTTGTGGAAACCTGCGCCCTCGTGCAGAACCGGTTAGGTATGACAGCGATAAAGATGTTTCAGGAAGATATTGTTCCTGTCCTCCGGATTGAATGGATTGACAAAGCTGTGCATCATGCTGCAATGGGAATCATGCTTGCCGCTGTGAGGAAAAAGCTGAGTCTTGTTGATTGCGTGAGCTTTGAAACCATGCGGCTTTTGGGGGTTACAACTGCCTTCACCCTTGACAAGCATTTCAAAGAACAAGGATTCATATGTCTCCCCGCCTGATTGCCTGTGGCAAAAAGATTAGAACCTCGGCGTCTTTGTGCCTTAGTCCATCGATTCATAAATTCGGTAACGTATTTATTTACTCAGGACTTAGTGCTGAGTGAGCAATTATTTCAATTCGCAGCATGAGGATACGTGATCGTATTTGCGAATCGAAGCACTTAGTAATTTAGTAGAATTGGAAATCGTCAAGAAAAAGGAAACCCTTGCCAGAGATATTCGAGGTGGTTTGGTAATGGGTTTTATATCCCGACCGTTCTGACTTAATTTTTCAGTCATTTTTCATGAAGCCGCTTGCCGAATTTTAATTTGACATCATGATATCGTGATGGTAGATTAAATATATTGTATAGGAAATTCCTTTTTGGACACGGATTCACCCTGTTAGATGTTTACTATCTAACAGGGTAAACACAGATTATCGGGATAAACTAAAAAGAAAATAATTATCTGCGTAAATCTGCGTCCTATTAAATTTAAAAAGAGAAGGAAGGTTAATTTTATGAAACGTGCCCTTATTCAATTGGAAGAAGATATGTATGATCAGCTACGGCGTAAAGCTTTTCAGGAGAAAAAGTCAATATCAGGGCTTATCCGAGGGATCATAGGGAAAGAGATTGCACTCCCTCATCGCTCTCGCCATTTATCCATTAAGGACTTCAAGTTTGTTGCTGTGGGTCGGTCAAGACAAGGGACCCTCAAACCTGTCTCTGAACGGCATGACGAAGCTTTAGGGGAGGCCTTTCGAAAGTGATCTTTCTCGACACATCGGCTATCTATGCCATGGCCGATAAGGCCGATCCAAACCATGCCACTGCCTGTTCTAAATTCGATCTTGCCTTAAAATCCAAGGAGCCATTCCTGCTCCACAATTATATCTTGGCAGAAAGTGCAGCCCTATTGCAGGCAAGGCTGGGGCTTCAGCCAGCCATTCTTTTCCTAAATGATGCCCAGGCATTCGAGATTGAATGGGTAGATTCGGAATTGCACCATCAAGCCCTGAAAGAACTCGAAAGGATTGCAAGGCGAGGAATGAGTTTTATCGACTGTACAAGTTTCATTGTGATGAGACAAAAGGGCATACATACTGCCTTTGCCTTCGACCCTGATTTTCAAGATCAGGGGTTTTCAATTTATTAATAACTGACCCAATAATCCAATGACCGAAGCAATTTATGTTTACATTCGGGCACCCAGATGACCGCCGAAGATATGGAACGCGTAGTAGATGTCTTGAGACGCTGCAACAAAAAAGAATTGATGTCTGATAGCAGATAAAAGATTGTAGTCAAGAGATTGGTATCAGGTTAGCTCACAATCTCGGTCTCAAAGTTCATAAAATAAGCCTGGACTTACCAATATCAATTATCTTATATTGGTAACTATCTACTATCCTCATCGTTTTTTTATTCTATGAAAAATATCATCCGTAATAAAAGTTTCTATTTGATCCTGTTCTTTGATTCCTTCTTGATTGTCGGAGCGTTTCTACTGGCCTACCTTCTGCGGTTTGAGGGTAAGATCCCTGCCCACGAATGGGAACATTTTCATTCGGCTGTTCCCTACATCCTTTTATTGAAGCTTATCTCTTTCTGGTTCTTCGGTTTATACAAAGGGATGTATCGGTATACCAGCCTTGTCGATCTATTTAATGTGATGAAGGCCACATTAACTTCATCGACCATTATCGTTTTGGGGATCCTTTTCCTGTACCGCTTCGAAGGCTTTCCCCGTGCTGCATTTATCATAGACTGGGTTTTAACCTTTGTTTTCATCGGTGGGCTCAGAGTAGGCATCAGGCTCTTTCTCTCTGAACAAGAGAAAGGCTTTTCTCCGTTACAACAGATGTTTCAACTTCGTTCTGGATGGACTTTCCGGAAGCCAGAAAAAGGATTGGTGATCATTGGAGCAGGGGATGCCGGAGAAAAGATGCTTCGTGAAATAATGGATAATGCCCGTCTCCATTATGAGGTTTTGGGTTTCTTGGATGATGACGCTACGAAGCACGGCATGAAAATTCACGGAGTCCCAGTTTTGGGGCCGATTCATAAAATTCATCAACTCGCTTCCCAGGGCGGAATCGATGAAATTTTAATAGCCCTGCCTTCTGCTTCGGCCAAGCAGATGAAAAGAATCATCGAAACTTGCGAAGAAACAGGGTTAAAGATTCGCACTACACCTGGGATTGGTGAATTGATTAATGGAAAGATTTCTTTTAAAACTATCCGGGAGGTCTCCTTTGAAGACCTCTTAGGCCGCGATCCGGTTAATCTCGACGTAAAAATTATCGGAGATTACCTGAAGGATAAAGTTTTGCTTGTTTCAGGAGCAGGGGGGTCGATCGGATCTGAACTTTGTCGCCAGATTACCCAATTTTCCCCAAAAAACCTTATCCTCCTCGACAAAACAGAAAATAGCCTGTTTCACCTGGAGATGGAATTCCGTCAAATGTTCCCCCAAACTTTCATTACACCTGTTCTTGGGGATGTGCAGAATCGGGGTTTTCTCGATAGACTCTTTGCCGCCCACAGGCCGCAGGCAGTAATCCATTCGGCAGCCTATAAACATGTCCCTATTGTAGAGCTGAATCCTTGGGAGGGTGTGTTCAATAACATTATTGGGACGCGCAACATCGTGGAAGCATCTCATCAATATGAAGCGGAACAGTTTATCATGATTTCGACAGATAAAGCCGTCCGCCCATCAAACGTCATGGGGGCAACGAAAAGAATCGCAGAAATGATAACATCCTCTTATAGCTCTGCCAATCCTACCCGGTTTGTATCCGTCAGGTTTGGGAATGTAATCGGCAGTGAAGGAAGCGTAGTTCACCTCTTTAAGAAGCAGATCGAACGTTTTGGCCCGGTAACTGTTACCCACCCCGAAATTACTCGCTATTTTATGACGATTCCCGAGGCCTGCAAACTGATTCTTCAGGCCGGTGCTTTAGGCGAGGGGGGCGAGATATTCATTCTGGATATGGGCACTCCCATCAAAATCGTAAACATGGCCCGCGACCTTATCCGCAGGTCAGGGTTCAAGCCTGATGAAGACATTGAAATCAAGTTTATTGGTCTTCGTCCCGGAGAAAAACTCTATGAAGAATTAATCACC
>JBGQLV010000108.1:0-3924 GCA_041500225.1 Thermodesulfovibrionia bacterium
GGGGTCTTCGCGTAAGAGTGTGGGTCAATTTATATCTCCGTGAGCATACAGGTAAGGATTTTCAGTCGAAGATATTCTTCATCTCTTAAGCCGTAAGCCCGTCTCTGGATGACCCTGATCTTGTTGTTCATCCCTTCGACGAACCCCAATGGAACTTTATTCTCTGGTCTGCTATAAGCGGCAATACCATCCCAGTGACGCTCGATCATTTTTGCAAACTTCTCATAGGGCTCCAACCGCTGCCATTTAAGTGCATTCTTCCAGTTATCGAAGAACCGCCGTGCCCATCCCTCTGTCTGATAACTCCATAACTGACCAAAGGATTCCTTTAAGAGATAAGCAGCATTGAGCCGCTTGTTTGCCTTAAGTAGTTTCTTTAATGCCTTTTTCCCGTCAAGCGTCAGGTTCTCACGGTTCGATAAAAGGGTGTACTTCTGCCCCTTGATATACGAACGATCCTTGCCTGATAGCCTGGAATATTCCATCTTGCGTACTTTATCCAGCGCATCTCCAAGATGCCTGATCACATGAAACTTATCATAGAAAATCGCTGCGCCGGGTGCATTCTTCTTCGTCGATTTCTCGAATGCCTTCCACATATCCATAACCGATAGTTGTATCTTCTTTGTCTTCTTTGGTCCAAGCAACTCGTAGAACATATCCATGCTCTCCTCAGAGCGGTCTTCCCCGCCATACCAGATCGGTTTCCCTCGTTCCAGATCGCTTACTACGATTCGATAAATATGTCCCTTCCGCAGGGATATTTCGTCTATCCCGATTGCACGGGGCGCAGCCACTGGATTTCTCCGAAGCTGTTCCTGCATGTACTCCTTGTCCAATGCCTTTACCGCATGCCAGTCCAGTTTCAGTTCTTTTGCCACATCCTTGACGGTCATGGCACGACACTTTCTCCCAACGTAGTAGGAAAACCGTTTCGTATAGAAGGGATTGTTTGCCAGCCATGGGAGCTTCTCCCGTTTCACTTTCCCACACCTTTTGCACTGGACGCGTCGAACTTCCACTTCCAGGTAAATCCGCGCATCCCCACAGGACAGATCCCGTATCTGTCGTTCTGTCTTGTCGTAATAACTGCGATGCACGGTGCCGCAGCAACCGCATGCTGTTTTTTTTGAGTCCTCTCAAGTCGGATGACCCGAGCTTTCGGGTCTCCAAATATCCCCTGTATTTCTGATCGCGCTCGAAACCCGGGAAACTGATATTCGTCCAGTAATCGTCTCTTTTTACCCATCCTGAAATCATACAGATTTCTTTACCCCTTTGAAAGCTCTTTTCTCCTTATCTGAAGCCATGCTATACTACTTTCAGCTCATCAGGTTACCCACACTCTTACACGATGAGCCCAAACTAAATAATTCATTAGCTTTTTTAGGATCAAGGTTTTTCAGTATCTTATATTCCTCTGATGCAGAGCCTTTATCATTCAATATGAGATAGGTGAGTCCAAGACATAGATGGGCATTTGCATCATTAGGCTTTATCCTGATAACCTGTTTGTATGCTTCAATTGCTTCTTTCTGCATACCTAACTCTCCATAAACAAATCCGAGATTGTAGTGAGCCTCTATATAATCAGGCTTAATCCTTATTGCCTGTTTATATGCAGCTATTGCATCAGAATATCTGTCAAGTACATTGCCTGAATATCTTCCGAGTGTGCTGTAAACAACACCAAGACTAAAATGTGCCTCTGCATAATCGGGATTAATCCTTATAGCTTGCTTGAATGTCTCTATAGCTTCTTGAAACCAGCCCAATTCTCTGTAAACAAATCCGAGATTATAGTAAGCTTCTGTATAATCAGGCTTTATTTTTATCGCCTGCCTCAATA
This sequence comes from Thermodesulfovibrionia bacterium, assembly GCA_041500225.1. Taxonomy (GTDB): domain Bacteria; phylum Nitrospirota; class Thermodesulfovibrionia; order Thermodesulfovibrionales; family SM23-35; genus 0-14-3-00-41-53. The sequence goes on from JBGQLV010000108.1 coordinate 1,850, forward strand.
CGTCAACTGCATCCAGATATCTTCCAAGTTTATAGTAGGCAAAACCAAGATCATTATATATACCTTCAAAATCAGGGTTGATTTTTACTGCTTTCTTAAACGATTCTATTGCCTCGTTATACAGACTTAAATTGTTATAAGACACACCAATCATAAAAAGTGCTGTTGCGTCATCAGGTTTAATCCTTATAGCTTGTTTGTAAGCTTCTATCGCCTCTCCATGCATGTCTAAATTGAAATAGGCATCACCAAGATGTAAATAAGCCCCTGAACTATTTAGATTATCTATTACTTTAGCTTTAGCCTTCTCAAGCTCATCTGTAGACCCAGGAGTCGGAGGAGGAGTTGGAGCTGGGGTAGGAATAGGAGTAGGGCTATGAGTAAGAGTTGCAGCAGGTGGCGGTGCAGGAATAAATGTAGCTGGTAAAGATGGTAGCTCTATCTTCTTTTTTAATTTATTGTATTCATCGAGCAAATTTATAACATATTTTATAGGAATTGCGAACTTAAGGTTTTTTCTACCTTCAATCATGATGGTTGCAACTCCGATAACCTCGCCATTGGAATTAAATACAGGGCTTCCATTACCTCCCTGTGCAACAGGAGCTGTTATTTGCATAAGTCCACGCTTTTCCCCCACATTATTTATAATTCCACTTATAACTCTCGTTTCTAATCCTAACGGACTGTCTATCACAACAATGTTCTCACCACGCTTTGGTTCATAGTCTTTAGCAAATTTGATTGTCGGAAGTTTTTCTCCCTCTACTATAAGCAGCGCTAAATTATTAACTTCATCAACAGAGATTAGGTCTTTTATCAGGTAATAAACACCATTCTCCATCGTGACAAGAAGCCTATTTTCTGAAGCCCCAAGCCATTTTTTAATTATATGGCAGTTAGTTACAATAACTCCATTTGAGTCAATAATAAATCCGCTACCTGTTGCAATCTGCTTTCCTTCTTTGTCATTGATATAAATAGTTACGACTGCCTTTTTCTGCTTAAGGACTATGTCTGGGACTTTGGCATAAGCTATTGAGACAACAAAAAGAAGAAGACTAAGGATAGATAGAGCTTTTTGTAGGCTTTTCTTTCCCTTTTCCATTACCACCCCTACAAAATCTTGCTCCTAAAATTAAGGGGCAGATTCCTAAATATATTATCATATCTTAAAGAAAAGGCCCCAGGTTACCCCAGGGCCTTTATTTCACTGAGTATCAAACCTCAATCTTATGAGGTACTATTCTTATAGTTCTTTTATGGCATCAAAGACGATTTTAAACTGATAATCATATTTCTTCTCCATTGCCTCAATCTTGTCTTTCAGGTCTTTATGTGTTATGAGCATTTCCCGGAGCTTCGTGAATGTCCTCATGATCTGGATATTGACCTGGACAGCTCTTTGGCTGTTTAAAACACTTGAGAGCATGGCCACACCATTTTCTGTAAAAGCATAAGGAAGGTACTTAGAATGTTGACCTCTCTTTAAGGTCACAAATTGTGATCTTAAAAGTTCTTCAGCTTCTTCCTTAGTTAACTGAAACATAAAATCTTCTGGAAACCTGGCTATGTTTCTTCGGACTGCCTGATTTAATGCCCTGGTCTCCACTCCATACAACCGAGCGAGGTTTTTATCAAGCATCACCTTCTTGCCTCTGATAAGGATTATCTTGGTTTCAATTATTTCCTGTGGGATTATGTTGCTCATCTTCTCACCTCAAAGGATACAAACAAACGCTTTCCCTTTCAACAGAAAAAGCCCCGGGTTTCCCCAGAGCTTTATCAAATCCTATAACCATTTTGTGACCGTCAGACCTAAATTCTTTCTAACGGTTTTCTAACGGACTAACATCAAATACGGTGTTTCTTACTTTATGCTGTTTATTGGGAAAGCACCGTAAGGCATTGATAATGTTGATGTTTCTTATCGTTGCCTTACAGTGCTTTATTCTTTTAAATCGTCTCATAACCTGAAGGTCAGAGGTTCAAATCCTCTCCCCGCTACCAAAGAAATCAAGGGTTTAGGGGTTTCCTCTAAACCTTTTTTATTGTCCATTTCTACCATTTTTCTA
>JBGQLV010000109.1:0-3785 GCA_041500225.1 Thermodesulfovibrionia bacterium
AACTTTTTTGTCATGGCGTCTGAGGTACATGACACAGAAATTATTAGCAATCTATGCATTAACTGCAAGAGGCTTTTCTGCACTACATGCGCTTTTTAGAACAAAGGACCTACAGATTAAGGATTCACGCGGATTTGCAAATCGCTCATCCGCTCTTTCGTTGAAAAGATGGTCTTAAATGCGGAAGATGGGCTAGCGAATAAGGAGTGGATAGATGCCAAAAAGGCAAGATTTAATACGCATTTTGATTTTTATTGTTTTGTAAAATTTTTAATCAACTTTTTGAAGGGAAGTCAAGATTGCTCTTTCTTCAAAGGTAGGTTATATACTGACTTTTCAAAAGAAAATATTAGGGCTTAAGTATCAAACTATTTTGCTCTATCTCCTTATGCTGAATTAAATTTTTCCACATGTACTCCCTTTTCTCATCTGCGGTTGCCTCTGCAAAAAGAATTGCCATAAATGTTAAACCAAGGATTCCACCGCCAACTGCCAACACTAATAAAAAACTAAGCATTCAAGCCCCCTTTCTTGTTATCTGTCAATCTATGATCCCGAAAAACCCTCTTCTCTAAAAAAATAAGTTGCTTAATATTTGTTACTTTCAAACTTTTTTAATACCCCGGTTGATTTTAAATAGAACAAATGCTATGCCAAAAGACACAAATTCAGATAACTAACTGATATTAAAGGAAAATAAAAAAACAGGGTCTAAATCAGGCAGTAAAGTTGTATGGAATTAAGGACATGTAGATATTAACAATAATTTAAAATTTATAGTTAAGTATAATTAAATAAACAATATAATAAATATGTAGATAATTTGTACACTTTGGAAAAATAACCACATACAGAAGTCCCTATCTCTGTCCGTTGAGCAATTTCTGAGCTTCTTCCCTAAGAGGTTCAATGTTTTTGATGATGCAACGGAGCCCCATTATTTAACACGTTCAAGAGGATACTACTCTAAAGTATATTCATAACCAAGTCTATTGTCCTGTTTGTAACATCAGGCATGAATAACAAATTGACATCAGGAGCAGGCATGTTGACCGGCCTGCATAAATTAGCCGGGCAGCGTGTCCGGCAGTGGGCATCAAGCCCAAAGCTTCAGGTGTTGAATACGGCTTTGTTAAGCTCTCAGTCAAATCTTTCCTTTGTTGCTGCACAGAGGGACCGGGAGTTCTGTGGCAGACTGGTGGAATCAGCGGCAGGCGCCCATTTAATAAACAGCTCAAAAGGGACAAACATCGAAGTGTTTTACTGGCGGGAGCGTGGCAAAGAGGTTGATTTTATCCTTCGCTTAAACAAGACCATTGTGGCGATTGAAATCAAAAGCGGATACAGCAGGGGGAGTCTGCCGGGGATGGAGGAGTTTGACAAGGGTTTTAAACCAAAGCGGAAATTACTGGTAGGCGGAGAAGGAATCCCTCTTGAGAAATTCCTCTCTGTTCCGGTGGAGAATTGGTTTGCTTAGAAAGTCCTACATATTTCTTATTATCCGGCTTGAACCCTTGAACCCTTGAACACTTTTGTAATAAAGGAGGGGCTTCCCCCCTTAACTGAAGCTTTACTTTATCCTGCAAATATAACTTGACATATTAAATATTAAGGGTTATAAATATATCCATGAAACCCCGGGCTTTAGCCAGAGTTATTATCAGGGCAATGAAAACATTTCCGGCGATTGTGGTTACCGGTCCGAGGCAGTCCGGTAAAACTACTTTACTGAAAATGCTGTTTTCAAAAACACACAGGTTTGTGTCCCTGGAAGATCCTGACGTAAGGATAAGGGCAAAAGAAGATCCTTTTCACTTTCTGGAACAGTATGCTCCGCCTGTCATCATTGATGAAATACAATATGTGCCTGAATTGTTATCGTATATCAAGACGCGGATAGACCGGAAAAGAAAGCCCGGCCAGTGGCTGTTCACGGGATCGCAGAATTTTACCTTAATGCAGGGGATAAGCCAGTCTCTGGCAGGCAGGGCAGCCGTACTTTCCCTCCTCCCCTTTTCTTTTTCGGAAAGAATAGGCAACGGAGCAGAGAGCAGAGATATCCCGGCTTTGCTGAAAGGACTCAATGCAGAACAGAAATGTGAAGATAAAGTTTCTTTAAGTGAAGTGTTACTAAGGGGAAGCTACCCTGAGATTGCAAGCAAAAGATCTGTAGACCGGCAGTTGTGGTGCGGGTCATATATATCCACGTATCTGGAAAGAGATGTAAGGAATCTGACACAGATTGGCGATTTAAGTCAGTTTGAGAGATTCCTCAAACTGTGTGCAATCAGGACAGGCCAGCTTCTTAATCTTTCAGATCTGAGCAAAGAAATCGGTATGAGTGTGCCGACAATAAAGAGATGGATATCCGTGCTGGAAACCGGTTACCAGATCTATCTGTTGTATCCTTATTATAAAAATATCGGGAAACGCCTGGTGAAATGCCCTAAGCTATATTTTAATGATACCGCCCTTGCTTCCTATCTTTTGGGTCTGCATGACAGGGAAACATTGGCCGGCAGCCCTAATTACGGTAATTTGTTCGAGACCATGATCGTTACCGATTTCTTAAAGAAGTTCCTGCATTCCGGACAGATGCCTTCAATGTATTATTTGCGCACCAGGGATGGCCTAGAAATAGATTTGATTTTGGAAATTGGCCAGAAACTGCATTTATTTGAGATCAAGAGTGCAATGACAATTTTTCCAAAACATGCGGCATCTCTTTTAAGGATATCCGGTGATGTAAAGTTACCTGTCAAATCTGCTGCAATAATTTCCGCTTCGCAGGATAATTTTCAGGTAAAAAACGGCGTTTACAACTACAACTGGAAGAATTTTTTGGGGTATTAGAATAAAGACGTGAGCATAAAAGTTATCATTGCAGACGACCACAAGATAATGCGTGATGGGCTCAAATCAATGCTTGAGAAACAGCGTGATATTGAAATAATTGCTGAAGCATCGGATGGACGAACGACAGTAGAGCTTGCAGACTTTGAAACGCTTTGATAAATATTACACCCTGCGGTCTCTGCCGCAGGGTTCTTCACAGACTTTTTTTAGAATCCTGATATATGAAGGAAAAGATTTAATTAATCAAAGAATTCCTCGAAGCTCTGCTTCGGGGTGCGATAATTTTTTTGTTATGTTTGTCATTCCCGCCTGTCGGGTCTACGACTCGTAGAGAATCCTTCTTTGGATACAGAGTTAGAGAAAGATTCCGGACGAGCCGGAATGACAGATTCGATACCTCGCAGCTTGCTGCGGGGTAGTTCATTGAAGAAATAAATCCTGAAAATCACCCCTCATTATATGAACACATCCAGAGAATCCTTACACGGGATTAGTAATAGCTTTCACAAGATTTAAACTCTTCCGCTATATATCATTTGTTCTTCTCAAATAGATTCGAGGATTTGTGCTGTCCAAGCTTCCTAAGACTGTCAGCTAAAGTAGTGGCAACAAAACCTCAAGTCCAACAAGACTCAGGCGTATAATAAAAACTTGTTGCCATGAAAATTACTCTCGGTAACCCTAAATATTTTAAATTACTCAAAGGTACATATTTATAGGTAGAGTAGACAACCTGACATGGAAAGCCTTTTCGCCTCTTACTTCCTGAAAGCCGCAAACCTGACATGCTCTCTAAAACTATTGAGTTTACCCAAACGTTGCATTAACAAGGAGGCAGACATGCTGAAAACCCCTGCAAATCGACAAGATTTTATTCTGATACACGTGACCGTAGATTCCACCTTTTGTGTATTCCTGAAAAGGCTGGC
>JBGQLV010000110.1:0-3679 GCA_041500225.1 Thermodesulfovibrionia bacterium
AAGTGATAAAGGTATCTTATTATTAAATGAAATAATACTTATTGATTATAATTGATAATTCTTTATAAGTATTATGAACAAGGCTATTGAAGATTATAAAACATTATATTTTTAGATTTAAGATAGCTTGATATTTTTGGATTTAAGATAGCTTGTCAATCAGAGATATTAGGGAGTCAGCATCTTTATACCCGGGGATAACATTTCCGTTTGGGAGAATAATTGCAGGAGTTCCTCGTATACCGAGTTTTTCAACGAGTTTCAGGTTATCATCAATCGCAGATGTTTCACACTTTGGTGCGGGTAAAGATTTTTTTGCGAATGCATCCTCAAGAAGGGAGAGAGATTTTTCACAAACTATAGCCTTTGCTTTTTCGTATGCACCTTTATGCATCGGTAATGGAAACATCTTTATAAAAAAGGCAATATCCTTTCTCTTCTCTATGACCTTCTTCATCTCCTGATGAAGTTTTTCACAGTATGGTCAGTCAGGATCGTCAAAAACAATAACACGATACTTGGCTTCTTTATCTCCCATAACAATGGCATCATCAAGTGGAATTTTTGATACATCAACCTTGGTGATTTCGATATATCGTTCTTGTGTAACATTTGCCTTTGTTTTCAGGTCTAATATGGAGCCTGATATGAGGTACTTCTTAGAGCAATCAACATACAATATTGTCTTCTGGCCTTTGGATTCAATGGCAAATTCCCATAAACCCTTCACAGGTGCAGGCCGCACTTCAAGAACCTTCACATCAGGATCAAGCTCCTTCAGCAGATTCACTGCTTCTTGATTCGTGATCTGGTCGCAATTCTCTGTGCTGTAAATGTTATGTACATTGCCAAAGGTGATGATTGTGATTGCAATAAAAACGATCAGTATAAATTTTCGCATACGGACACTATACTATATCAATAAAATAAAAATCAATAAAATAAAACATAGGAAAAAATCATCATCCCGGGATAAGATTTTTCCATTACAGTTCTTTTAGCCTTTCTGCCTGATAGTGAGTAATCAGGTTGTCAATTATTTCATCAATGTCTCCCTCAAGCACCTGATCAAGTTTATGAAGTGAAAAACCAATCCTGTGGTCAGTGACACGGTTCTGGGGGAAGTTGTAGGTCCTTATCTTTTCGCTCCTGTCGCCTGTTCCTACCTGTGATTTCCTTTCAGAGGCCCTCTCCTTTTCCTGCCTTTCCATTTCAATCTCATAAAGCCTTGAGCGAAGAACCTTCATGGCCTTTTCTTTATTCTTGATCTGGGAGCGTTCATCCTGACACTGCACAATAAGTCCTGTCGGGACATGGACAATCCTTACAGCCGAATAGGTTGTATTAACTCCCTGCCCTCCAGGTCCGGAAGAACAGAATGTATCTACTCTAAGGTCTTTTTCATCGATCTTAATGTCAACCTCCTCTGCCTCGGGGAGCACTGCAACTGTTGATGCAGATGTATGGATTCTTCCGGATGATTCTGTAACAGGTACGCGCTGGACTCTGTGAACGCCGCTTTCATATTTGAGTCTGCTGTATGCATTTTTTCCCTGAATAGATGCAATTACTTCCTTGATGCCTCCAAGTCCTGTGGAGTTCAGATCTATCATCTCTACCTTCCATCTCTTTTGTTCAGCATATTTCAAATACATCCTGAACAGTTTGGAGGCAAACAGGGCAGCCTCTTCACCCCCGGTTCCTGCCCTTATCTCAAGAATTACATTTTTTTTATCTCGAGGGTCTTCTGGAAGAAGCATAATCTTAAGCTCTTCTTCTATCTTTGGTTTTTTCCCCTTTAGTTCATCAAGTTCTGACAGGGCAAGCTCACGCAGGTCTCCATCGCCTTCTTTTAAAAGCTCCTCAGTGCCTTCTATATCAGAAAGTAATTTGGTGTATTCCCTGATTTTTTCAACAAGCGGCTGTAGTTCCGCCTGTTCTTTTGAATATTTCTGTAGTTCAGACGGTTTTGAAAATACCTCCGGATCCATCAGCAGCTTAGTCAATTCCTCATATTTACTTTCTATTGCCCTTAGTTTCTCAAACATTAGCTTCCTCTATGGTAAGGACTTCTTCAAGTGCCCTGACAGCTACCTCGATTTGAGAATCGTCAGGTTCTCTTGTTGTAAGCCTCTGCAGTAATAATCCAGGCTGTATCAATATCTTTATTATCATGTTGTTTTTCATTTTAGAAGATAGTTTCAAAAATTCAAAGGAAAGCCCGGCAATCAAAGGTATAAGGACAATCCTTGAGAGGAATTTATAAGTGAACGACCAGGTCTGTGGGATAAATGAAAAGGTTAATATACTTATGACCATAACTATGAGAAGAAAGCTTGTACCACAGCGTGGATGCAAAGGGCTGTTACCTTTTATATTTTTTACTGTCAGTTCTTTCCCATTCTCATATGCATGGATCACCTTGTGCTCTGCACCATGGTACTCAAATATACGCCTCATTTCTTTCCACATGCCGATTGAGACTATATATATCAGGAAGAAAAGTATCCTGATAATACCATCAACAAGGTTAAATGCAAATGAACTTTTAGAAACAGATGCGAATACGGCTCCTAAAAGCTTTGTTGCATATAACGGCAACAGTATAAAAAGGGCTATGCCAAGTATTACAGACAAGCCGATGGTGAAACCAATAGTAACAGGGTTTAACTTTTTACCATCTTCCTCTTCGTATGCCTTGTTTGCAGAGAATTCTATAGCTTTGATGCCGATGAACAGAGCATGAAACAGCGCAATTACACCCCGCATGACAGGAAGCCTTAAAACCTTTGGAAGTTCTGTTAGTCCCTCTCTTTTAACGTGGATGTCCCCTCCTGGCCCTCTGACTGCAACTGTCCAACCTTTTCGGCCCTTCATCATAACACCTTCTATAACTGCCTGTCCGCCAATGTTTTTCATTTGAAATATCCTACTTTTCCCCCGTCATCTCGCATTGTGCGATTTATTATTTTCTTCAGTCATTCCGACTTGTTCGGAATCCCTCTTTCTGCAGAAAGATTCCAGACTTCGACGTGAGCTCAGTCGAACGACAAGCTGGAATGACATATGTCCAAAGTTACTGTGTTGAACACAATCAATTGATCTATGGTCATTTATACTGACAATCAGCGCGTGTGTCTCACTCACTTCCGATCCGGTCATCAACATAGATGTCATCTGAATCAAAAAAAAGTCGTTAGTCCTGAGACAACCGACTAACGACTTTTACCTGTTAGTGTATCTACTTCCCGGTACGAGTCGATTCTGCTTTTGCGTACTTTTTCTTAAACTTCTCTACCCTTCCTTCGGCATCAACTATCTTCTGTTTCCCTGTGAAGAACGGGTGGCATTTCGAACAGATATCTACTTTTATCTTCGGTCTTGTTGACATTGTTGTAAATGTCTCGCCGCAAGCACACACAACTGTCGCCTCATTATACGAGGGATGGATTCCTTCCTTCAATCTCTTCCTCCCTAAAAATTTAGTATATATTAATAGATTTATAATAGTTTTGGCAAGGTCTTGTACTCGTTCACAACATATGAGACTGATAGAGGGGTTTATCATCGTCAATAATGCCATGAGCTTTTAAGAATTGCAATGGTGTTTTATTTCCTAATGAATGATGTGGTCTGACACAATTATAGATATATTCCCAGTGGATCAATTGTTCATTTA
>JBGQLV010000111.1:0-3612 GCA_041500225.1 Thermodesulfovibrionia bacterium
AACACTTCTTTCTTAAAAATAAAATCTGCTTCATACCCGCTTGTGAAAATGACTTTAATATCAGGTCTCACTTTCTTTATCGCTTCATAAACCTCTTTCCCGTGCGTCTTGGGCATTATCACATCGATGATGATAAGCTGGATGTTGTCTTTATGTTCCAAGAATTTCTTTATTGCATCTTCTCCGTCTGTTGCCTCCACAATCTGATAGCCTGCCCTCTCCAGTGAAGTTTTTATAAATGTTCTTATAACCTCATCGTCATCTGCCACCAGTATTGTCTTAAGCATTTTTTTAAATTCGTCTTTCATGTTTTAAACTTATATTAAACATTGCATTATTATCAAGTAATTAATCTCTTTTAATCCTTATTTAGACACCCGGTCAATTCCGATAATCGTTCATCAAACACTCTGGTATCGTCAAATCTTTACTATTATTCAGGGATTTGACTTATACCTTATCTTTAAGTTATTTTCAGCTATGGATTTTTATAATAAGTTATATATTATACTAGTTTTGTTTGCTTTCACACTGCTGATTAACCTGCCATTTGGCTATGCCAGGGCAAGGGCAAAAAGATATTCTCTACGCTGGTTTCTTTACATACATGTCCCTATACCGGTTATTTTCATTGTAAGAACCATTTCCCATATAGACATAAAATATATACCAATCTTTGCATTTGCCGCAATTACCGGACAGTTATTGGGCGGTAAGCTGGAGTTTTAACCTTGCTGGCAAATATCATTATTAAACCAGGCACGATAGAACTTCGTGATATAAAGACTCCAAAGCCCTCTCATGGAGAGATACTGGTAAAGATTAAAGCAGCTCTGACTTGTGGAACAGACCTGAAAGCATTCAGACGTGGTCATCCCATGATTCCAATGCCAGGGGTCTTTGGACACGAATTCTCAGGGGTAGTTGCAGAAGTCGGCAAAGGAGTTAAAGGGTTTAAAGAAGGCGATGAAATAATGGCGGTTCATACTGCCCCATGTCTTAAATGCATCTACTGTAAAAAAAGGCTTTATAATCTCTGCGATAAAATAATGGATACAAAGGTTCTCGGTGCATTTGCAGAATATATATTGCTTACTGAGTATATTGTAAAACAGAATATACTTTATAAACCCAAAAATTTATCGTTCGAAGAGGCTGCGTTTCTTGAGCCCCTTTCATGTGTGGTTCACAGCATGAAATCCGTCGATATAAAAAGAAGTGACAATGTACTCGTTATAGGAGCCGGCCCTATCGGACTTCTTCATCTATTGCTTTTAAAAGAAAAAGAAGCAGTGGTAGCTATATCTGATAAACATAAAAAGAAATTAAAAATAGCAAAAGAACTCGGCGCAGATTTTGTATTGAGAACTGACACAGCATATTCACCCTCCCCTACACCCCTTCCGTCTTACTTATTGACGGACCTCCCATCAAGGGAGGGATTAACACACCCCTGCACCTCGATACGAGTCGAAACCGACCCTCTCAAGAGGGGAGTCCCCTCTACCCTTGTGGGAGAGCCCGCCCGTCAAATCCGGTCGGCCGGGGGAAAGGGTGAGGGATTTGACTATGTCTTCGAATGTACAGGCAGGCCAGAGGTATGGCAGGCTTCTGTTAATTATGTTCGAAGGGGTGGGACAGTCATCCTCTTCGGAGGCTGTAAATCAGGCACAAAGGTGACTTATGACACGGGAAAACTTCACTACGATGAAATAACTTTAAAAGGTGTTTTTCACTTTACACCATCAGATGTAAAGAAGGCATATAAACTCCTGTGCAAAGGAAGAATCGGGATTTCAAGGCTTATATCAGGCAGCTATCCACTAAACCAACTACAAAAAGCCTTTGACAAATTAGCAATGGGTGTAGGAATAAAATATGCAATCATCCCCTGAATTCATTCCGCTTACCATAGATAAAAGCCATATTATAACAATAGGCGAGAGGATGTACACGGAAAGCATCGAATTTATAAGAGAACTTGTTAATAATGCCTATGATGCTGATGCAACTCTGGTTGAGATTGTTGTCACAGAAGATGCAATTGAGATAAGGGACAATGGCAGCGGCATGGACAGGGAAGGACTTAAACAGTATTTTAATATAGGTTCACAACAAAAACTCTATGCCCCAAAGTCCCCGATATACGGGAGGGACAGGATCGGACAATTCGGTATTGGCAAGTTTGCAAGTCTTTCTGCGTGCAAGCGGTTTGAGGTAATTACAAAAAGAGATGACTTTATCGGCAGGGTTACCTTTCTTCATCAAATATGCATGCCAGATGCTTGTCACGGAATGCGGATTTCATCTCGCAATACACTTTAAGATGGATTTAGGGAAAACAACCACTTATAAATATGAGGAATCCACAAGGAGTCAAAATATATTTTTAGAAAAATAACTAGAACTGGTATTATATTTTGTTTTTATATTTCCATTAGGACGGGATAATACCATGAAAATATTGTTAACCACAGACGGTTCAGAATACTCTGAAACAGCAACAAAATTTCTCACAAGACTCAATTTGTCAGCTAATGACGAAATCACCATTCTTCATGTCATAAGCGACGATCCTTTTGAAGATAAAGAGGATTATTATTATTCAAGGATTAAAAAGATCAAACAATTAATTGCACCCAAAATACTCGATTCAGCCGTGAATATTCTGAAATCCACTCCTGCAAAAATCAACACGGAACTGATGAATGGCTATCCTGACAAATGTATAGTTAATGCAGCAGTTGAAGCAAATGCCAATATAATCATTATGGGCCCAAAGAGAATGAAAGGAATTAGATCACGTATCGTCGGCAGTGTAACAAAATCTGTGTCTATTACATCTCCCAAACCGGTACTCGTTGTAAAACCTCCCCGCAGAGAATCATCGAATAAAATTAAAATACTCTTTACAACTGATGGCTCTGAGTATGCAACAAAGGCGGGAGAAACTATCACTTTAATGCCATTTCATGATAATACGGAAATAACAATCATCCACGTCATCACTCCAGCTTTCTATGATATCCCTGATAAATTTAAGATCAAAATAGATACACATGTTATGGAAGAAATGAAAAGATACAACTCTATAGAATTAGAGGATTCTCAAACGATTATTGAACAAGCTACTGAATATTTAAGTAAAAAATACTCAAATATAAACAAACTGACAAAAGTAGGCGATCCTTCCGATGAAATCCTACAGACTGCGAATGCATTGGAGGTGGACATTATTGTAGTTGGCAGCAAAGGCATGGGAGGATTCAGAGGTGTAGTAAGTAGTATATCCAGATACATCCTTAGTGCTGCTGATTGTTCTGTTCTTATTGGGAAGACCGCGGGTATTTAAAAATAACTATTCACATTCGAAAGTATGATCAAAATAGGTAGAATTCTTGCTTAACTGCTTCAGGAATGACCTCTCACCGATCTGTACGGTCTGTGCTTATTACAGGGAGAAAGTAGCATGGGGATAGAAATCGGGGACGTCAGGCTGTCCCAAAATGGAGGCATGAAATCTGCTATAATTTTATAAAACATTTGAAAGGAGCAGATGCGTGTCATTCAAAGAATATAACCAAGACCAGCCATTTCTCCTGCCTTTATCGT
>JBGQLV010000112.1:0-3537 GCA_041500225.1 Thermodesulfovibrionia bacterium
ATATGCAGAAAAAGCTTTACCAGCAGCACCTTTGTAAGACACATGATATTCAGAGAGCCTGAATATTTTCATCAGTAACGATTGATAACATTGAATAACCCAATTCTGCTTTGTAAAGGTTTTTATGCGTATATGCCTGCTTTGGTCATCAGATAAATGCAGTTTTCGGGTTAACGTGAAGTTCTTACAAATTCTTTGACTCTTTTGTTATCCTTTCTACATCATCTCTTTCCAGCACCTCTTCTTTTATAAGTGCCTCTGCCAAATTATCAAGGGCATTTCTGTTACTCTTCAATATCTCTTCTGCCCTGGATTCTGCTTCAATTATTAACTCTCTTATCTCCTGATCCATAAGCCATGCCATATCTTCGCTATACCTTTTTGGCTGAGCAAGCTCTCTACCTAAAAAAGGGTGTTCTTCCCCTCTCCCGAGGTTTATAGGTCCAACCTTGTCGCTCATCCCCCACTGTGCTACCATCTTCTCTGCAAGAGATGTTGCTTCCTTCAGGTCATTCTGGGCGCCGCTGCTGACATCATTGAAGACTATCTTCTCTGCAACTCTTCCGGCAAGAGCTACACTTAATCTGCTCATAAGATATGTTTTAGGATAGTAATGTCTGTCTTCTTCGGGCAGAAGTTGTGTAACACCCATAGCTATACCTCTGGGTAGAATACTGACCTTATGTATGGGGTCTGTTCCCGGGAGTTTCCAGGCAACAAGGGCATGTCCAGCCTCATGGTATGCTGTTATTCGTTTTTCTGTATCGCTGATGGTTTCTTCTCTAACAGAACCCATCAGAATAACATCCTTCGCTTCTTCAAAATCACTCATATCTATCTTCTCTTTGTTCTTCCTTATTGCAACGAGTGCAGCCTCATTTGCAAGATTTTCAATATCCGCACCTGTCATCCCAGGGGTACCTCTTGCCATTGTCTCAAGGTCAACATCGTCTGCCAATGTCTTATCCCTTACATGGACCTCAAGAATTGATTTGCGTTCTTTCCATCCCGGCCTGTCAATCACGATATGCCTGTCAAAACGGCCCGGTCTGAGAAGTGCGGGGTCAAGCACATCCGGCCTGTTGGTTGCCGCCATAACAATTACCTCTTCATGAGATTCAAATCCGTCCATTTCACTTAAAAGCTGATTGAGTGTCTGCTCCCTTTCATCGTGACCGCCTCCAAGTCCTGCTCCCCGGGTGCGGCCGACAGCATCAATCTCATCTATGAAAATAATACTCGGCTGAGAGGCTTTTGCCTTCTTGAACATATCCCTCACACGAGAGGCCCCAACCCCTACGAACATCTCGATGAATTCGGACCCGCTGATGCTGTAAAAAGGCACGCCTGCCTCACCAGCCGTAGCACGTGCAAGAAGAGTTTTACCTGTACCAGGAGGGCCAACCAGAAGCACTCCCTTTGGGATCTTCGCACCAAGTCTTTTGAACTTGGATGGGTCTTTAAGAAACTCTATGGTCTCTTTGAGTTGCTGTTTAGTGTTGTCCATCCCTGCTACATCATTGAAAGTTACGCCGGGTTTTTTTGCATCAAAGAGTTTAGCCTTGCTTGCGCCGAAAGAGAAGAGTCCACCAGGTCCTCCCTGAATCTGCTGCTGAGCGCGTTTCATGATGAGTATCCACACCCCTATAATCAGCACCCATGGTAAGATTCCTATCAGAATTTGCCACAAAATACCGCCCTTCTCGGAGGGCTCCACATTGATAAGTACATTCTTCTCCTCAAGTTTTGCAATGAGTCCCTCACCCTGAAATGAAGGCAGAAAAGTTTGAAATTTTTTTACTGCCGTAGTTTTTATTTCACCTGTTAGCTGAATATTTATTTCTTTAACGAACTCCCCATTTACAACTAAATTTTTTATTGTAACGGATTTAATATTACCGGCATTAAGTTGTTCAATAAACTGGCTGTAATTAATGTTATATTGTCCGGGACTTCCTGAACTAAAAATTTGACTCCATATATATAAAAAGAGTAAACCTAATAAGACAGCGATGCCGATTCTCCACTGCGGGCTTTTAATCTTGTCATACATTTTTGTTTTTTTATCAGTATCATCAGCCACGATTAATTTTTATCTAAATCACTTAAAAAAGCAACCCCCGTCTTAGCAAACTCAAGTTATAGCTAAATTAAGCGATTCTTTTCCTTGAAAACATATCCCTTGACAGCTGTCTCGGCTGTCCTTTTTTTAGTAGTAGTTGACTCTATTGTTCATACCTGTTAAATTTAAAAACAAAATACAGCCTGAAAGGAGAAGGTAATGGACATGGACGATGATTATAAAAAGATTGCGGGGGCTTTTTTATTAGGCGGAATGATTGGTGCTTTTGTCGCACTCCTATATGCACCTAAATCCGGCCGGGAGACAAGAAAGGATATCTCAAAGGCTGCACGGCGCATAAAAAAGGAATCTGTTGATTTAGTTGAGGAGACCATTGAGGGTATAAATGATTTTGCCGGTGATGTGAAGGACAGGGTAACAGATATAATTGAGCGAGGCGTAGAACTGTCAGACAATGCTAAAAAGGAGATTGTAAAGAACCTCGAACATGGACAGAAGGTAATCGAAAAACAGAAAAAAAGGATAGTTGAGGCTCTGGGGCTTTAAGGGAAAGATTTTTGGCGGAGGGGGTGAGATTCGAACTAACACATATATTTTATAACCAATTAAAAATAATCGATAAAATTGTCATTCCGAATCTTCTGTTGACGGTTTGTTGACGGTCATGACCTTGTTAATGCCTACAACACTATTGATTCTCTCAAAGACTACTCTCTGTCTTTCAAGGTCATCCTTATTAACGTAGTGTTTCTTAACCATTCTGTCATCGCAGTGGTTCAAAACATCTGCAATTTCAGAATCAGGTATTCCTGCCCTCGAAGCCTGTGTCCCGATGCTATGTCTTGTGGCATTATAAAGACGTATCTTTATCTCTGCTTTTTTACATGCGTCATTCCAAATCTTATTGAAAATATTTCTATTGTAGGGGTTGCCTTGAGGACTTTTGGAATAAGGAAGGTATATAGGGTCTTTTCGTTGGTGAACAGGAGGCACTTTCTCCTGTCTATCCTGAGCAGATTTGCATACCAGTTCCCGATCCCTTTAGTAGGTTGGGGAATCTTATCAGGTTCTACGAGAAAGACATCGAGTTCTTTAATGAGTTTTCGGGTGCAATGGATGATTCTCATGTTTTTCTTTTTCTCTTTGAAATCCGTTCTTGAGCACCTATAATCCGTATAAACAGGAAATATAGACTATCTATCCTCCCCTTTGAAAAATCAGGTTTTTGCTATATCATCCTTAATTTTATCGAATTCTTCTTTACTGATCTCTCCTTTGGCGTATCTCTTTTTTAGAATATCAATGGCAGTTCCTTCTTTATCTCCCTTCTTAGGACTTCCTGCAATAATTTTAACGAGATAAACGATTCCTAAGATTAGCAACACCCAAAAGATAATCATCGTAAACCATCCTAATCCAAATCCCATTCCCCATCCATAATCCCAATGCATCAT
>JBGQLV010000113.1:0-3440 GCA_041500225.1 Thermodesulfovibrionia bacterium
ACAAATGGCTTATTATTGAATAAAAAGGCGCTTAAAAACCTTAATGTTGATGAGATTCAGATTAGCATAGACGGACTCAAAGATGCACATGACTCTTTAAGAGGTAAAGGGACATTTAGATTAGCAATAGAAGCTGTTAAACGCGCTATTGATTATGGTTTTGAGGTTTCTATTTCAACAATGGTTCATCCCAAAAATCTTGACGACTTTGATGAGATGGATAAATTGTTTAAGGACATAGGAATAAAAGACTGGACTGTTGATGTTCCATGTATAACCGGGAGGTTAAAAGAAAATATTGCATTTCAGATAAGTCCTGAACAGAGTGGTAAATATCTCAGGTATGGTTATGGGGATGGGCTCCATGCAGGCACATCTCTACGGGCCATAGACAGTTTTGCCTGCGGTTTACATCTTATAGCTATAATGGCAGACGGTAGGGTTTCAAAATGCACTTTTTACTCACAGAGTCCAATTGGCAGGATTGAGGATGGACTTAGAGAATGCTGGCAGAAGATAAAACCTATCAGGCTTGATAAATTGAAATGTGATTGTAAGCATATCGAGTCCTGCAGAGGAGGCTGTAGATACAGGGCAAGGCTTCTTGGCGACCCGTTTGGAAAAGACCTTTACAAATGCAATTTTTATGATATAATTTAAAAATAAATAAGCGGGCATGAAGCCCGGATTCCTCTATGAAAGGGGGTACATATAATGTCAATAAAAAAGGTTTCAAAAAGGGTTTCGACGACTTGTAAATGCAAAAGCTCCTGTTAATATTTTTAGGTAATCAATAAAAGATATGTGTAGGCTAACAGTAAAAAAAGGAAGGCCGGCGAAAAACCAGCCTTCCTTTTTAACCATACATTATTCTATGGTTATCGCTTGTGTGGGACAGGTATCAGCGGCCTCCTGACAGTTGCAGGTGTTGCACTTGTCAGGCCCTATGACCTGTGCTTTTTCATTTTCCACCTTAAAAACTTCTGGGCACAGCTCTTCACATGTAGCACACCCTTCACACAAATCCTCATTAATCACTGGCTTAGGCATAATCTTAACCTCCTTACAATTGAATTTTTTTAAAACACCTTCCTATTTAATCCCTAAAGAAGGGAAAGGGGAAAGCAGATTTATATATTATATGATAAAACTTTTAAAATTTGCTATTGCTCATATTTTACATCAACACATACCCTGTGTCGAGTTTAGGTAGTCCTGCAATCTTACATGCTATGAGAGGGTCCGGGAACTGCACGTATTCGCAAGTCTTTGGTTGATGCACATTTTTACATACAGCGCGTACTATTGGAACAGATTGGTACTTTTCGTAATAGCTTCTAATAAACTTTAATATGTCCAACTGTTCTTTTGTAAGGGGGCATTGTTTACTAACCCCTTCTTTTTCAGCTAATGCGCATGCAATTTTTTTGTTCCATTTCTTATAATCTACAAGATACCCTTCATCGTCTAAATCGACTTTTAATCCTTTGTACTCAATTACTGGCATATTCAGCCCTCCTTAAAAATTTCTTACTCTCTTTATAATTTCAAAATTCTGCCCGATTTGGATGCCCCGAGAAGCCTTTGACGTTATTCAAACAATCATCGGTGTCTTTCTTCTCAAACAAGTAATCCGTACTATTCCCTCCTTTCAAAAATAATAAAAGTTTTAAAATGTTATGTCCAGACCGCAACACAAATGGAAAGCAATTTTATGCCCACGGGGTGCCTCCGTCAACAATGCTGTGCTCTTCCCACATAAACCAGCTTCCAGTATCTGAAAGAAAAAAATATGTATTTGCAAAGATATCATAATGCTGCTGTTCTTCTTTGACAAGTCTCTCAAATAGAGATTTCTCCTTTTCTGTTTGTGCCTCTGAGCCAGCCCTTTTATAAAATTCGACCCCTTCTTTTTCCATCTGCATTGCGATCTTAAATGCATCAAGTTCGTCCTGCGTTGCTTTAACCCTTTTCATCATGGCTTCCTTCATAGATTTAAAGATTGTCTGCATATTTCTCATAGGACTAACTTCTTCAATCGTTATGCCAATGTCCTTGAATATTTTAGAAAGTATCTCAAGATGCCTTTTTTCATCTTCGGTTATACTTATAAACATCTTCTTTCCTACAGGATGCTGTGCCTTTTCAGCAGCCTCTGTATAGAAATCTATTGCATCCTTTTCCATCTTTATGGCTATTTCAATAGCGTTCATCTCTCCTCCTCAGATCGTCCTCACTGGTTGTTATCATAAATTATTACCATGTCCGGAAATAATGTCAAGATTGATTATAATAGGGTATAAGCGAGTGCATTAAAGAGTATGTTTTAAGCCTCACTAAAAGAACTTAAGGGAAGAAGTTTACTATAATAAGTAAAGAATGACGAATTATCCATCTTATATACAGTTTCATCCAACCTTGAAGTGTAATCAAAGCTGCAGTTTTTGTTTTAACCGGAATATATTGAGTTCATCTTTGTATAAGGATATGAATACCAAGGATGCATATGCCCTGATTGACATTCTTATAAAAAGATGCATCCCGGAGATAGATATTCTTGGCGGAGAGCCTATGCTTGTTCCATGGATGATAGATTTTGTCAAACATGCTGCAAGTTCTGGAATTTCCTTAAACATAAGCACAAATGGTAGCCTGCCGGATGTCGTAAATCGGCTTGCAGAAATCAACACAAATTCTATGAACGTCGGATTTTCCATTCAGGGTTTTTCTGAAACCCATAATACCTTAACTATGTCAAATAATTTTTCCAAGGCTATCACAGGACTCAAGAGGATGATTGCAGCAGGAAAAAATCCTATTGTAAAAAGCACATTAATGCAGGCGAATATTAATGAGATTTACGACCTCGTTTCATATCTCGCAGGGCTCGGCATAAAAAGGTATTATCTCCTGTATGAGGATATTATAGGCAGGCAAAAGCCCTTGACCTGTTTTTCTTTTTCGGAATTCTGGAAATTTTATTCAAAAATAAAGGTAGATATGGCACGAGTATTAGATATAAATTTTGTAGCAGCATCAGGCTTTTACACACACGAACCTCAATCCCACGAGAGATGCGATGCTGGTATAAAAAAGATTGCGGTATTATCTGATGGTTCCGCCTTTCCATGTAACCTGTTTGCCGGCTTCAAGGAATTCCGCCTCGGCAATATATTTAAAGATGGCATGGAAAAGATATTGAGAAACCCGATACTGATGAGTTTTAGAAAATATGACAGCAACAATAGATGTAAGAAGAATAACTGCTACCACTATTTCACCTGCAGAGGCGGATGTCCTGCCCACAGCTATTATTTCTACGGCACCTTTGATATGGCTGATCCTCGCTGTGCGATTAACCCGAAAAGTGCAATTCATTCATTTTAAGGCAGGTATATATGCAGAAAAAGCTTTACCAGCAGCACCTTTGTAAGACATAT
>JBGQLV010000114.1:0-3048 GCA_041500225.1 Thermodesulfovibrionia bacterium
ATGGCGGAGCCACAAACAAATGCCACGGCTAAACCTA
This sequence comes from Thermodesulfovibrionia bacterium, assembly GCA_041500225.1. Lineage (GTDB taxonomy): Bacteria > Nitrospirota > Thermodesulfovibrionia > Thermodesulfovibrionales > SM23-35 > 0-14-3-00-41-53. The sequence goes on from JBGQLV010000114.1 coordinate 38, forward strand.
AAGAGACATTTCCCAATTTCTTATGGACAGTCGTTCCCATTATCGCCTTTGCAAATATGTGAAATACATCTGTACCGACTGCCATGATTCCTTTCACGCCGGCAGCCATCAAGGCAGGGGTTATGATAAACCCTCCTCCAGCGCCTATACATCCTGTAATAAGGCCTGCCCCAAGACCAATGGCTATCGAGACGATAAAAATAGTGGTTGAATAATGTGCAGGTCCGTATGCTGTCTTACCACCTATAAGGTCTGCTGCCTGTAAAATTGATATAGCCAGTATCGGCAGCAGCAAAATAAATAGGACCAGAAGTTTCTTTCGATTTTTAATGATGCTCATCGAAACTTCATAGTCCCACTTTGCATGAGCTATACTGGACGCTTTCAGAAATTCATACATCTGTCTTGGAAAACTCATTTTGAACCTCCTCCTTTTAGAATTTATTACTTAATCCCCTAAATTTCTATCTGAATCTTACTTCACCCCCTCTCTGTAAATATTTTCTCTGCTAATCTTTTTTTTATAACTGACAACCAAACCAGTATCTGAACCCTGTATCCCAAAACATTGACTTCCGATTGTTTAATCTATTTCCTTTGTGATAATCATTATTATTTCATATCTTTATAATATCTCAGAAGGCACTGTATATATAAATCCTTAAAGGTAGGAAAGTCAAGATTTTTTATATAAATTTTATAGAAAGACTTATGGATCTAATAATTTTGATTTATGACCTTAAACTTCACAAAAAAACAAAGCGTATAGATTGATATCCGGGAAGGTTTGATCTATCTGACGTTACTGAAGGCAAGTATTAAATCTCAAGCAGGAAGGCCGCCCGTAACCGGGCGGCCTTCTCAGTGAAAACATCAACTATTGAACGCTCTTTATCAGCCTAAAAAGAGATATTTACCTCAAAATACGGCCAATAATCATGCTGGAATTTCGAGCTTCCTAATTCAGAAAATTTTTGACCATCTTTTATGTCATGCTTGGTATAGAGAAAATCCATGTAACCTAAACGGAAACGCACTTTCTGCTTGAAGTAGTAGTCATAGTAAATGTCCCAGACCTGAGCATTGAAAGGATAAAATCCTACCGTACTGTTACCAGTAGAATCATAGAAATAGTTACCGGCAGGTTGTAATACTGTTCCTTTTCTCCTGAACCCACGGTAGTTAAAAGGATTGATCCATGCATCACTGCCATCAGCAAACTCAACAGTCAATTGCTGATTAGGAGCAATCAGATCTCCTGTGTTAAACCCTGCAAACCATATATGGCCCGGGAATTCTTGTCCGTCAACTTTTGTTAAAGTGCCACCAGTGGGCGTAAAACTATGCTCTGGTATGTTGAAACGGCTATAATAATAAGCTCCATAAAGCTGGAATCCAAAAAGCTGTGTGTCAGCATAGGCTCCTGTCAACAAATAATTAGTTCTAATATCCGGGACATAGCTTACACCTGAGGTGTTGGGCATATGCCAGTCAGCCATGGTTAGTCCATCCAAGAAAATTGCTGTATCCTTGCCTACCTTTATCTGAGCTTGTGCAAGGAATGCGTCAGCGTCTGCCTTTGTTGTTTCTATTTCACTACTTGTATTGGCCATCTTTTTCTCATCGTATTTCAGGTATCCAAGAATAATACCTGTTTTGTCTTTAACCTTTGCCTCATACGATTTGAGGGCCGGAGCTTTTCCCGGTTCGCTCTGGCTTCCCCGTAATCTTGTTTTGCTCCAGGGGAGATTTACCTTGTCAAGCGCGGTTTCCGGAGCATCCCATTTGATCAATGTTCCGTCAATCTCAGAGTCGATAAAAAGTCTGGGGAAAAGGCTTCTTTCCTGACGCTGAGGAGCACCATCCAATCCGGGGAGGCGTCCTACATACCATGTGCTGTTTGCAAAAGGTATTTTCTGCGTCATATAGGCTTGCTCAAACCTGGCATTCATATCATGTCCGATACTCGATTCAAAGGAATTTGCTTTATTAAAAGGATCCGTTGCTGAAGTATCGTAGGCGCCCCAGCGCTTGTTTATGGTCAGTCTTGCATAAAAATCGGTCCAATCAGGGACAACCTCAGCATGAGCATTTAGTCTGATTCGTAGTGGGAAGGATGTCTCATCACGGTATTTAGTATCTTTATCAGGTTTACCAGTGCCATAAAAATCCTTGTCTGTTGCAGCATTTTCTACCATTATGCGGAAACGAGCTTCACCACCGAATTCAATACGGTCTTTAAGGGCCTTCTTTTCAACCTTTTCAACCTTTTTCTCAGCCTCAGCAACCTTCTTTTCTGTTTCTGTTGTCTTGGCATCAGTAGTGGCCTGCTTCTTTTCAAGGTCTTCTATCCTCTTGAGAAGCTTCTTCACATCTCCTTTAAGCTGTTCTACCTCTGTAGATGGATCAGCTGCTATAGCAGGTAGAATCCAGACACAAAAAAGAAACATCAGAACAAAACCTGAACACAAAACCTTTTTCATAATAATCCCCTCCTTTCTGATTTTGAAATTAAATTTACGGCCTCTCAGAGCTGTACTTTACACCAACAAAATCTCCTTTGTCTACACTTAACCTAATCCGCTGTCTTCACTACATAAACATTACAGGGTGCGTGACTGACTACTTTCAAAGCCACACTCCCCATGATGAACCTTGTAGCAGCGCCTCCAAGTCCTCGACTCCCTATGATAATAAGGTCTACCTTTTCCTTTTCGGCAAAACTGATAATATCATCAGCCGCAGATATGGATGAAGAGAGGATAGTTTTCGCACTCACACCTTCAGCTTTCAGAATATCCTGAGCTTTAGCAAGAACCTCTTCGCCGCGACTCTTCATGCTCTCATTCAGTTTATCCATTGCACCGGCGGAAATCTCGAGATCAAGACCAGAAATAAAAGGAGTTACGGTCATGAGAGATATATCTACTTTTGTTGCTTTTGCATATTTTAAAGCTACTTTTACGGCTTCCATTGAATATTTTGAACCGTCTACCGGAACCAGTATTTTC
>JBGQLV010000115.1:0-3012 GCA_041500225.1 Thermodesulfovibrionia bacterium
AGCAGCACCTTTGTAAGACACATGATATTCAGAGAGCCTGAATATTTTCATCAGTAACGATTGATAATATTGAATAACCCAATTCTGCTTTGTAAAGGTTTTTATGCATATATGCCCGCGTTGGTCATCAGATAAATGCAGTTTTCGGGTTAAGGTTTGATTTCTATAGGCGTTCCATCTGGAACAAGCCGCCAGATTTGTTCAATTTCAGTATTAGTAACAGCGATACATCCATCTGTCCAATCCCAGGTTCTATGTGTTTTTCCAATACTTGCCAAACTATCAGGTAACCCGTGGATCATGATAGCTCCTCCAGGGGATACGCCAAGTTTCTGGGCATTCAGAATATCTGATTCGTTCGGATAAGATATATGGATTGATCGATGGAACTTACTATCTGGATTTCTCGAATCTAAAATATAAATGCCTTCAGGGGTCTTCCGATCTCCAGCATTAGTTTTATGACCTTTAGGCTGCTTTCCCAAAGCAATCTTATATGCCTTTAAAATTTCTCCGTCTCTCATCAATATTAAAAGCCTTTTGCTTTTAATAACTACAACTTTATCAGCTTTTACTAATGCAGCTGATGATTTTCCGGGCCAAAACCAGCAACCAACCCCCCCGATTAGTACAACAATACCAAAAATTGATATGATTCTTTTCATCATTTAATAAAAGGAAATATTTGACTTATTTTTTTACTGTCTGAACAGGTTTCCTGAACCGTAAAGCTTTTCCCTTTTTCTGTCTTGCCTCCCTCTGTTTTCGTCTCTCTTTTTCAGAAGGTTTTTCATAAGACCCTCTTTTTTTGATTTCTCTAAAAAGACCTTCCTTCTGAAGTTCTCGTTTCAGGACTTTTAGTGCTCTTTCAATATCATTTCCATAAACTTTAATCTCCAAAGCGATTACCCGTAGCCTTTTCTTTGGTCTCGACTTCTACCAAAATCACCTTTCTTCTCCTTAGATAAAAATCTCTGAGCCTTTAAATTTTCTGAAATTATTAAACCTTTTAATCTCTAAAAACTGTTGTAGTTTAACTCAAGGTCACGTTAAATACCAACATTTAATTAGTGTCTGTCCATAAAGTCTATATTTCAACACCCTCCCCTCAAGGGAGGGGCTTATTTACCAACCCTCTCCCCTGGAGGGAGAGGGCGAGGGTGAGGGGGATTTAATAGTTTATGGACAGACACTATGTAGTCTGCTCAAATTTCATCAATAAAACACTGTGGGTCTTCAGCAAGGAAATCATTATCTCCTGAATACGCATAGGCTATTGCCCTGCATCCTCTGCATAACGCCCATCTATTACATGTGCCGCATTTGCCTTTATAAGATTGTTTATCTCTCATTTGCCGCAAAACCTCTGAATTCGCCCAACCCTCCCTTAGAGAGTCCTGTCTCACATTTCCTATAGGACTGAAATTCCGTATATGCATGATATATATTTTCAAACATTGTATGCCTTTCTATTCAAAGTGTATTTAAAAACGCAATTATGTTCAACATATCGTTATCAGACAGATAAGAAAATGAAGGCATATCCCTGTAAGGATTCCTCAATTGATTCGCAATATTCTCAGGAGTTGCAGGTTTTCTGCTTACAGGGAACACAGGGTTTTTAAGAATATTTTTATGCCCGGGACCTACAATTTTATTTGTGCTGTAAGCATCGTGACAGAAACTGCATTTGGACTCGTAAAGTTCTTTCCCCTTAGCAATACTTTCCGGATCTGTTTTAACCACAATCTTGACTGATTCCTGAATGGCTGCTTTTTTATGTTCTATCTTTTGGGAAATAGCCATATCCGTGCCGAATTTGGTAACAAGGAGAAAGTAGCCACTTGAGGTTCCTATCATGCCAAAGCTTATTAAAGCTATTAATAATCCTATTGTTTGTACCTTCCCGTAGAACTGTCTGTAAAACAACAAGAAGGAAATTTTAAGGCAAAGCAGGACTATTACAGTAAGTGCACACACGGCATGAAATGTAGCGCGAGGTGATAGCTCTGCCTTTGTTTTTACAATAAAATCCAGGCAAAAATAGGCTATAAAGATAAAAAATAAAAGAAAGATAATTCCGTTTGCCCTATGGATTTTTTTTAGTTTTTCAATGTTATATCTCTTCTCGCCTTTCCCAAATATCTCAAACATAGTGAACATCGCAATAAAAATCAGAAGAAGCATAACAATAGAGAGTATGGACTTTAAGAAAAATATTGGCATTAACATTCTCCTGTGAAAAGAGGGAAAGATGTATGTCATTCCCCCCTTTTCACTTTTAATAACTCTGCTTATTTCTTTTTAGGCATTAATGACTTGATGTAAGCAACAACATTAGCCATATCTTCAGACTTGGGATCTATTGCCTTGCCTTTATTGGCATTAACGATGCATAAGTTCACAGCCTCCTCAAGACTCATCTGCTTCTCACCCATAATATTAAACTCTTTCTTCATACCTGCCTTCTCTAATCCCTTCCCATCTTGATGACATGAGTTACAAGACTTTTCCGCCGTTCCACCAGCAAACTTCGGATCATTGAACAGGGCTTTCCCCTTTGCTACATCACCTGCTGCAAAGGCAAAGGAAAAGATAAGACTTAGGGCTAACACAGACAATAACACCACTTTTAATGTCTTCATTTATTCCACCTCCTTTCTTTTCAGATTTTAAAACATCCTAAAAACACTTGAAATTCAAAGTAATATGCTTATTTTATATTCTATTCAGCAGACCCGCAATAAAAACAATCTGCAAGAGAGATGCCAGGATGCAACTTGTTGATTTTATGTATATTTTATTGGTGAAGTAGATAATTGTGTCAGGCAATTTGCCTTCTTAGCAGGGCATATTGCCCGAATCTCCAGGCTCAAAAGACTGCTTTAACCCGAAAAGTGCAATTCATTCATTTTAAGGCAGGTATATATGCAGAAAAAGCTTTACCAGCAGCACCTTTGTAAGACACATGATATTCAGAGAGCCTGAATATTTTCATCAGTAACGATTGAT
>JBGQLV010000116.1:0-2948 GCA_041500225.1 Thermodesulfovibrionia bacterium
AGGCTATTAACGTTGTACTGCAGAGGACCCAGCCGATAAGAGATGATGGCTTTGAATGGGACAAAAAAGGGATAATGGTAAATAGGATTTAACTAACTGATAACATTAGAAAAAGTAGGTTTTGTTACGTATAGCGCGGTGGAGCACTCAAATTTTGAAATAAACAAGGAAACAAATGTTGAAGCAGTATAAAATATAATGTAGTTGCGCTTCGTATACTTAATCGCAGGCTGGTGACGGTCTTTATCTCATCTGCGCTTGTGGATTTGAACCCTATTTTCCGTTAGCGCATCTCAACGATAGACAACCAATATGGATCAGCATCAGAGCGGACGCAATATCAAGACGTTGTGGGCATTAGTCCTGCTCGGGATCGCCTATAGTAGTTTGCTCTATTATCAGCGCACGCTAACCGGTACGAATAAGGTGGATGGTATCATCGGTGTGCTGTTAGGTCTATTCATCTGCTCTCATCCAGTTGCCAATGTGTTGGATACGTTTTTCTTCAGTCGAGGTGCTCGTAGTCAGTTTTCATCGAGGTTTACCGCTGTTTTGTGGCTGGCACTAAATATGATAGTCCTTCTGATTGGGTGGTTCGTCATTTTCGTCGGGACGACACGATTAGTTGGTAGGGCAAATTAAAGCGGTTTCCTTGGCAATAAGCATAGGGATACTTCCCATATTTCTTGAAAAACCTGGATGCTAAGGGCGAAACCCGTAAAAAAAGCACAATACCATACCATGGTCAAGTGCAAGTGAATAGTGTCTATTCTCCCATGGTTTGAATAATAATATTCCTATTCCTCCCCCTGTTGTCAAAGTCGATAAAGACAATCTGCTGCCAGGTGCCTAATGTGAGCTTCCCTTTTACTATAGGAACTGTCAGGGATGGCTTTATGAGAGCTGCCCTTACATGAGAAAATCCGTTCCCGTCGCCCCATCTCCGGTCATGTTCGTAAGGAATGTTAGACGGTGCAATCTTTTCAATCGCTTTCTTTAAGTCATTAATAACCCCTGATTCAAATTCAATGGTCGTGATGCCTCCTGTAGAGCCGGAGCAGAAAACAGTTGCCAGTCCATTTTGAATATCTGACTTTTCGACGATTGTTTCCACTTTACCCGTTATATCGATGACATCCGTGAAACCTTTTGTGCTGAGAGAGATTGTTTCTGTAATAATCATGGAACCTCCTGTTATGTTTTGCCGCTCCTCGATTTCAGTTTAATTGCCGGAGAGAGGAAAAAAGAATATTTCTCTGCGATTCAGTACGGACTTGATAAGAATTACGGGACGATGGAGAAGCTTTTTTCAGAGATTATCGAGAAGAGCCTTGCGATTTCATGATCTTTTCGACTTTTTCCTGTTTGGTCAGTTTGCGTGCTACGGATTCTATTGATGCCCCGGTCTCGACGGCTGTTGAACTGGCGACATTTATAATAAGAGCTTGCCGGTATTTATCCGGAGCTTGCAAATAAGGATTGGTCTTAAGTAAAGACTTCTTATGCATATAAGTATTATAGCTTATATGATGATAATATTCTCCGTTATTCCATGATTCTTGAATACTCGCTGCATTAGTACAGTGTTATTCAACAAAACTTGAATAACTATAAGATTTCAGGTATGCTATTCAAGTAAACTTGAATAGGAGTTATCGTGACAAACAGAAGCGGTAAACTGATTACACAGCCTGGGGGTTATAAGGCGTTTGTTCCGGAGAAGTTGCCACCCGGTCCGCCTTTACGGATTGAAGGCGCCCTCCAGAACCTCCTTTTGCAGGCTGACATGGCCCTGGCGCGGCTGGACGGTATGGGCTATTTTCTGCCGAATGCCGATCTCTTCATCGCCATGTACGTGAGGAAGGAAGCCCTGCTCAGCTCACAGATCGAAGGCACTCAGGCGTCGCTTGAAGATATCTTCGAGTATGAGAGCGGGGATAAGCCGGAGAATATCAATGATGTTGCAGAGGTCATCAATTACATCAGGGCGCTCAATTACGGCATGGACCGTCTGAAGACACTTCCTATGAGCCTGCGGCTGATCAAAGAGATCCATGGTGTGCTTATGCAGGGAACGCGTGGAGGGAACAAAACGCCGGGCGAGTTCAGAAAAATGCAAAACTGGATTGGTCCTCCGGGAAGCACTTTGAAAGACGCGCGGTATATTCCGCCTCCGCCCCATGAAGTGGTGAAGACGATGGGTGATCTTGAACAATATATCCACAAGGGAAGGAAACTGCCTGTGCTCATAGACTGCGGGCTGGTCCATTATCAGTTTGAATCGATTCATCCCTTCCTTGATGGCAACGGCAGGGTTGGCCGCCTTCTCATAACATTTTACCTGTATTTCAGGGAAGTCCTTCACCGTCCGCTGTTATACCTCAGTTATTACTTCAAAAAAAATCGCCAGGAATACTATGACCGTCTTAATATGGTACGTGACAAGGGAGATTATGAACAGTGGATTGCCTTTTTCCTGAAAGGCGTTGTGGAGACTGCAGATTCTGCAGTCGAAACAGCTCGAAAGATACTTGAACTGCAGACGAAACATCGTGAGCTGCTCTGGAAAAAGAAACTGTCGTCCCCCCTTGCTGTCGGCATCCTGGAGCGATTGTTTCAAAAACCTTATGTCTCGGTTAATGATGTTGCAAAAGAATTTTCAATCTCTTTCCAGGCAGCATCGACCCTTGTTTCTCAACTTGAAGGCGCAGGTATTCTTCATGAGATTACAGGGAAAAAGCGTGACAAGCGCTTTATCTATGCGGCGTATATATCGATTCTTTCTGAAGGTACCGGATTATGAACTCTGCTGCTATTAAGAAAATAAATAGGGACACAGAGCCTGTCTAAAAACTGCGATTCCGATAAAAATTCGTCATTCTCGCGAAAGCGGGAATCCAGTCTTTTCAAGAGGTTCTGGATCCCCCGGTCAAGCCGGAGGATGACAA
>JBGQLV010000117.1:0-2876 GCA_041500225.1 Thermodesulfovibrionia bacterium
AAATCATTATTAATAGGAGGAAGATATTCACGGATTACACTGTAGTAAAATTGTAGTAAATTTTGAAGTTAGCAGCTCTCATATTTCTGTTAATTGCACTCAAAGTCCAGCGCGTTAAATCGGGCAATTCAAAGGCGTTTCACTGTAGTAAAATTGTAGCAGAAAATTTCCAATTTTACATAATATATGGAAAATATAGGAATGAATAAAGTAGTCTTTTCTCTTTGAAATCAATTAATTAAACCAAAATCCAGACCAGAGGCCCCTTTGCAAAAAGTGGCTTGGAAACGTCCTAAGTCGAGGGAACAATATGACCAGACCTCTAAAGTTAGTCCCCCAAAAATAAAAACCAATAACTTAGAAAAAGCAAGACTCAGATTTCAAGAGGGCAAAGTGGCATTTAAGAAAGGGATATACTCAGATGCAGTAGATTTATTTGGGCAAGCTGCCTATCTCGATAGCTCAGTCGCTGATTATCACTTCTACCTCAGCCTTGCATACGGGAAGCAGAAAAATTTTCAGGATGCACAGAAGGAAATAATTAAAGCTATAAAACTTGACCCTTTTAACGCAGACTATATATCTGAACTCGGCTATATTTATCTGGGGCTTGGTTTTAATCTAAGGGCAACGACCGCCTTTGAAAAGGCAATAAAATTAGATCCCTCCAATAAAAAGGCCGTCGAGGCTTTACAGAAGATTAAAAATTCTTCCTGAGAAAAGCGAATTGCCTCATAACACAGTCCCTTTCTATGCATGTTTTTTTGGTAACTTGCCTTATGTAACTATTATGATAGAATAAAGACAATTGCAAGGACAAAAATGTATATTAAATTACCCACAGGTAAGACACTCGATATCTCAAAAGAAGAAAGTTTATTACAGGCATTAAAAAGACAGGGCGTATATCTTGTTTCCTCATGCGGCGGGAAAGGTATATGCGGCAAATGCCGCATCAAGCTCCTCGAAGGAAACTGCAGGGTTGAATCCACAGGCAAACTTGAACCGCGTGAGATAGATTCAGGTATTGTGCTTGCATGCCAGACATTCCCAAACGAAGATATCATCATCGATATTCCAAAGGAATCAAGACTTGTAGTAGGAGACAAAATAGCACTATCAAAGTCGGGGGACTTGCTCGAACTGCTGACTTCTTTCGGGGTTGAGATATATCCGCTTGTAAGGCAGATTACATTGGATCTTCCTCCTCCTACGATCAATGACAACATAAGCGACATTGAAAGGCTTAGGAGATCATTAGGAGAAAAGGGTTTAATAGGGATGAGATTTGTCCATAGGTTTGTTACATCCGTGTCAGATGCACTCAGGAATGCCGGGTGGAAGATAACCTTTGGATATACAGTTAGCAATGATGCTGTCTACATTTCACCTGCTGACAAGGAAAAAGAGAGGTATGGTGTTGCCGTGGACATAGGTACCACTACTATAGTTGTATATCTCGTGAATCTTATAGACGGACGGCTTATTGATGTCGGCTCCACATATAATTCCCAGATGCGATATGGAGATGATGTTATCACCCGCATCATCTATGCTACCGAGAGCGGAGGATTTGAAGAACTCAGAGACTCTGTAGTTTCTGACATAAACAATCTATTAACCCCTTTGCAGGAGAGACATAACATAAGAAGAGAGGACATCGAATCAGTTGTTATTGCAGGCAATACTACTATGACGCATATATTCTGGGGTCTTAACCCTGCCTATATCAGAGAGGACCCCTATATCCCGACAGTTAACTTTTTCCCAAGATGGAGAGCAGAGTTCTCAGGGCTCAAGACTGATCCTATGGCTCCCATATATACATTACCCTGTGTTGCGAGCTATGTCGGCGGCGATATCGTTTCAGGTATTCTTGCCTCAAAGATGTACAGAAATAGTGAGATAGCTCTCTTTATGGATATAGGTACAAATGGAGAGATTGTAATAGGAAATAATGAATGGCTTGTGACCGCTGCATGTTCTGCAGGACCATGTTTTGAGGGAAGCGGAATAGGGCATGGAATGAGGGCAACTGAAGGGGCGATAGAGTCTGTTAAGATAAACCCTGAGACATTTGAACCGTTATTTAATGTCATTGGAGATGGTGAACCAATGGGCATATGCGGTTCGGGGATGATAGACGCCATTTCAGAGCTGTTCTTGACCGGCATAATAGACCAGAAAGGCAAGTTTGTCAGGGAGGTAAAGACCGACAGGATAAGGGATGGTTTCGATGGTCCTGAGTTTCTGATTTCCAGCAGAGATGGGAGGGATATTGTCCTTACTGAAGTCGATATTGAGAACATTCTGAGGTCAAAGGCTGCAATGTATGCTGGTGTGTCCCTGCTTTTAAAAGAAGTTAACCTTAGTCTGGATACAATAGAAAGGGTTTATATTGCAGGAGGTTTCGGAAACTATATAGATATTGACAAGGCCATCATCATGGGGATGTTACCTGATCTTCCGAAAGAAAGGTTTTCTTTTCTCGGAAATGCCTCAATCACAGGTGCATACCTAAGCCTTCTTTCAAAAGACCTCCGGAGAGAGGCAGGGGTCATCGCCTCAAAGATGACAAACATTGAACTCTCCGTATCAAGAAGGTTTATGGACGAATACATGTCCGCCCTCTTCCTCCCACATACTGATATAAGACTCTTTCCAACAGTAGAAAAACTGCTTGAAAATAGAAAACAGGAAATATGATTTTTATTTCTTTTTTTACTACTTACTTATTAACCCAAAAAATGCAATTCATTCATTTTAAGGTTGGCATATATGCAGAAAAAGCTTTACCAGCAGCACCTTTGTAAGACACATGATATTCAGAGAGCCTGAATATTTTCCTTAGTAACGATTGATAACATTGAATAACC
>JBGQLV010000118.1:0-2860 GCA_041500225.1 Thermodesulfovibrionia bacterium
AAATATCATCTATCAATGATTGAGCTTTAGTTTTACGTTGTACTCCATTTTCCTCATTAAGATATTGTTTTGAAGAAAGCACCCACTCACCATCTTTATTTTTATTAAAAATAACTTCGTCCTTTGATAAAGCTTCTTCAAATCTCTCTTTACTCCATCTCCATTGTCTTTTGGGGTATACTTCTGTACCATCTGGTGCAATTACTGGAAATCTCAAATTAGCTCTTATGTCAAAGCTCTTTACGGCCTCTAAAGGGTGAGTTCTATAATAACCAAGTGTTTCGAACTTATCATCTTTATATTTATAGAAACGTCTTGCTTTTTCTTCCTCAAATTCAACCAATATTTCTGGCAAATCAACCTTGATTTTAGAATAAACTAATATATACTCATGAACAGAAACTAAATATTTCTCTTTTGCACCACCACCATATTTTTTCTTCCAACAAATAGTATCGACAAAATTCTCTTCCCCAAATATCTCATTCATAACCATCCGAAGGTTATGCACCTCATTATCGTCAATATGAACGAAGATAACGCCGTCATCACGCAGCAGGTTTTTGGCGAGGAACAGACGGGGATACATCATGCTGAGCCAGTTGCTGTGAAAGTGTCCGCTGTCTTTGCTGTTCTTGCGGAACAGGCCTTCTTTCAGCAGGTAGCCTTCTTCGTCCTTATCGCCGATGCGTTTCAGGTAATCTTCTTTTTTCTCGCTGAATCTATCGGGGTAAATAAAGCTGTCGCTGCCTGTGTTGTATGGCGGGTCAATTTCGATGCACTTTACCTTGCCGTAATATGCCTTTTGAAGCGCCTTGAGCACTTCCAGATTTTCGCCTTCAATAAAAAGGTTCTCCGAAGTGTCGAAGTTGACGGATTCTTCCGGCGCAGGTTTCAAGGTGGCGGTGGTGGGCTGCTGCAGGACTCTAAAGGCGTCGCTCTTGCCTGCCCAATTCAATACATACCGCTCATTGGCAAAATTGATATCATAACCAAAAGCGGCTTTCAGCTTTTCCCAATCTACCTTGTTCTCGGCAAAGAGTTCCGGAAAAAGCTCTTTCAGCCTTTGCAGCCTGTCTTGCTTAATGTCGAATGATTCTCCGTTCATCAATTCCCTCTTCTTAGACTAAAACAGTATATGTTATCAAAAATGCTGGGCATACTCATATTTCTTTGGCTTTGACGTGTCGTAAGAGGCAAGTCCTGCTGGAACAACATTTTTCCTTGTCTCGGTTTCATGTCTATAGGCTTCTACATCTTCCTCCTTTTTCCGTGTTTTCTTTGCCAATGTATCTCCCTTAATCTGTCTGAAAAATTAATAGAATACTGAACAAAATTGCAATATACTGACGGCAATTTCGTTGTGGCTTTGTTAATCTTTAATATGCGGTTTTATCATTTCTTTATTACTTCCCAATACCCGCCTTTATCCGGACCGACACGATTGATTAAGCCTTTTTCTTTTAGCCATGAAATATTTTTCTCCATTTTTCTTTGGGAGATCCCGACTAATTCAGCTAATTCCTTTGCAGATATATTTTTATTTTGCAGCATGTAGTCTATTATTTTTTGACGGTTTTTAGTCAATTTTTCTCCGACCTTTTCTCCGACCTTTTCTCCGACCTCCCTCAGTATTTTCTCCGTACTTTTCTCCCCAGTTTCTCCATCCTTTTTACCGGCCTTCTGAAATCTATCCGCTTTAAGAGAATAACGCGGATCACGATAAAAAGTGACCCGAAAGAATGTATCCATTTCAAATGCGGGCTCTTTCAGCCCTGCATCACGCATAAGCTCTCTCATACGTTCAATACCGGAACCCATACGCTCAACTTTACCCATGCGATGGAACAGATCGGCAATAATCGGATTTCTCCTTACAGAGGACTTACCGAAATCCCGTTTTGTAATTCCGTCAGGTAATCCCCCGGGGTTCTCTATCTCAACACGGTCATCGTAAATTCTTACATATATGCTTGTTCCTTTAATGCAATAGTCCCTATGGACTATCGCATTAACAACTGCTTCCCTTAAGGCGTCTAAAGGAATCTCGTAAATATCAAACCGGTCAAAACCACGAATTTCACTGCGGACGTTCAAATGTTTCTTTAAAAATGCAACGGCTTCATTAAACTGGATTAAGAGGTCATCTTTCACATCATTCCGGTCATAAATATTCGTTTTATCCGTTCCCTTAAAAGCGGCAAAGATGCTTTCTGTATGAGGGATGAACTTTTCAACTTTGGAAGCAAACATTAAAGCCCCTGCATTGTTGATTTTGTCTTTTCTGTAAATGCTCAGACTTGTAAGAAAGGAGGCAAGATTTGCCTTACTGATCTTATAAGACATATTCGCTTCATGTAAAAATGATTTAACTTTCTTGAGTGAAATTTCCTTAAGGCTTAAATCCTTACAAGCGACATCCTCAAAAGAAATATCCTCAGTCTCGCGAAAAATAGCCCTCACCTCCCTTTGCGTCATCTTCTGTGTTACTGCGTCAAGTCGCCTGAAATAACCGGATGATGAACTGTATGGCTTTTCATCTCCCTCTGCGACCTCAATAACAACAATCTTTCCCACTTGACGGATATTCTTAAGGTGGATTGACGGATCACAATTCCGGGCAATAGTATTTATTTCCGCCTTCATTTTATTGGACAGCTTTTCACCTACAACCTTTCCTCTATCATCAACACCGAGAAGCAATAACCCGCCTTTTGAATTGGCAAAAGCGACGATATCTCGGTCAATCTTGGGAGTGTACCTTTCCTTACACTCAACGGTTAATCCTTCGCCTTCTTTAATAAGAATGTTTATCTTGACGGCATCAATCATTTAATCAAAATCTCCTTCTAAACTATCT
>JBGQLV010000119.1:0-2760 GCA_041500225.1 Thermodesulfovibrionia bacterium
GTCCAAATTAATGAGTTTAGATGATGCAATGATTAATGTATCAAAAAGTATTGGACTTTAAAATGAACGGCGGGTGAAAACTTCACATAACAAAACATGGGCGCTTCGTCGCTGCGCTCCTCGGCCACCACCTCCGCGCCTGTAAATAATAAACTGAATTCCCCCCGCAACTTCAAACAGAAATCCCCCCATCATAACAAATAGAATTCCCCCCCTGGGAAGGAAAACAGAAGGGCTCTTATAATGACGACAATGAGAAAAACATTAGAGGAGCAAGAGATGGTGAAGAGGCGAATGTATCAGGAAATTAAAAGATTACAACGGGAAGGATACGGGAAAAAGCGGATCAGCCGGGAGCTCGGGATAGACAAAAAGACAGTACGGAAATATTGGCAGATGGGAGAAGAAGAGTACCGAAGCTATCAGGCTGAATTGCAAAACCGGGGAAAAGAGTACGACACGTTTCGGGATGATATTCTTTCACTTTATCGGGAGAATGAATATCTCAGGATACCGGTATCAGCGGTATATGACTATCTTGAAGAAACAAAAGGTAATATACCGGCTAATGAGAACAGCCTACGGAATTATATACGATATCTCGAAGAATACGGAATACTTACTTTTTCAGAGAAGAAGAGATATTACACAAAAGTTCCGGAGATGCCATACGGCAAGCAATTGCAGATTGACTTCGGTGAAAAATCCAATAAGAGAGGCGGCAAGTATCGCATATTTGCGGCAGTACTGTCCGCGAGTCGTTTTAAATACGCCAATTTGCAGGAAAAGCCATTTATGGCTAAAGACCTGATTGCGCATCTATTAGACTGTTTCGATTATCTAAAAGGCATGCCTGAAGAGCTGGTAATAGATCAGGACAGCATAATGGTAGCTGATGAGAATTCCGGAGACATACTGTATACAAAAGAGTTTGGAGATTTTATCAAAGAGATGGGGCTGGTTATACGGGTGTGCAGGAAGGCAGACCCTGAGAGCAAGGGGAAGATAGAGAATTTCATAAAATACATCAAGCATAATTTTTTTGCCTTCAGGGAATTTGGGGGCATTACAGAGGCAAGAGATAGTCTATTCAGATGGCTGGATAGGAGGGCAAACGGCAAGATATCACAGGCAACAAAAAAGATACCTTTAATCGAGATTGAGCAGGAGAGGAAATATTTAAGACCGATCAGACAATCCATCTATCGAAAAGGACAAGTCTCGTTCCGTGAAGAAAGAAGAGTTAATGATAAATGCAGGATCGCAGTTGATGCATGTCAATACGACCTTCCTGATAAATACCGCAATAAGGTGGTAGATATCTACAGGACGGGAGATAGTCTTTTTGTGTTTGACAGGTTAAACGGAGAGGAAATAGCAGGATACCCTCTTTCCCTGGTTTCCGGTCAAATTGTGAAGAACAGAGCCCTTGTGAGAGAAATGGGAGTGCGAGCAAGGCAATTAAAGAATGAGGTCATGGGATATTTTACGTTTGAAAACTGGAGGATATTTTTAGATGCAAATTTTAAGACCTTAAACAGATATGTAAGAGACCAGTGCCTGGAAGCCAGGAAACATTTTTATGATCAGGATGTCGATCTGGAAATGCTTGATGAGGCGCTCTGTTATTGCATTGAGAATAAAACGTACTCAATAGCGAATCTCTACGACAGTTATCGTCATTTTATCGAGGAGAGAAGAAGGGGCATGGCAGAGGGCTCTGTGGTGCAGAAACTCATGATACGAAACGGAGAGGTTAAAATAATTCCTGAATTACAAGTATCCAAACCGGATATTGAGCCATACCGTGATCTCTTTGATATCTCCGGAGGCGCGCAATGATGAAGACATATGAGCAGGTGATCAATCAATTAACGGCATTAAAGCTCAAAGGAGTGATCCAAAAGATAGATGAGGCAATCAATGAAGCGGAAAGCAGGCAGATGTCGTATATCAGTTTTTTAAATAGCCTCCTTGATTCTGAATTGAATTATCGAGTCGAAAAAAGGTATCAGAGAAATATGGCGGGTGCTCATTTCCCTGTTGCAAAAGGCATTGAGGGTTTTGAATTCGGGAAAGTAAAGGGTGTTGCAAAAATGGATGTTTCACAGCTTCTTGAATTTGGATGGCTGGATAACCATATGAATGTATTGCTTTTTGGCCCTCCCGGGCTTGGCAAAACTCACCTCGCTATTAGCGTTGGGGTGAAAGCTGTTGAAAAAGGATATATTGTAAGCTTCGAAAGGATGACTGCGCTCGTCAGGTTGTTGAAGACTGCGGAAATTCAGAGGATGTCCGCATTCAGGCTAAACAGAATATTACGCTCTGATCTGGTGATCATCGATGAAATCGGATATTCCCCAATAGAAAAAAAAGAGGCGAATCTGTTTTTTAATCTGATAAGCGAGCTGTACGAGAAGAAGTCCGTGATTATCACATCCAATAAAAGCTTCAATGAGTGGGCAGAGATGCTGGGAGATGAGATCATGACCACTGCATTGCTCGACAGGCTGCTGCATCATTCAAAGATTTTTAATCTTCAGGGTGAGTCTTATAGAATTCAAAATATCAAAAAAAAGGAGGTCAAGTAACCATCGTTTCGCGTTTTCCCCCTGGGGGGAAAACTATTTGTGATGGAGGGGGGAAATCTATTTGGAACTAGTGGTGGAAAAGTCCTTGTAATTTACAATGCCTTCATTTTCTATAGCATAGTCAACGGCTTCCCTGCCATCCTCTACCAAGTCACAGGTAAATCCCCAC
>JBGQLV010000120.1:0-2723 GCA_041500225.1 Thermodesulfovibrionia bacterium
CTTGGGGAAAGAGAAGAACGAAGCCATGAGCCTGGTCAGAGGTGTTCGAAACGGCGCATGGTCAGGAATGGATGCGAGATGCGCAGCTTTTCTGGATGAGTTTGAAAAGACTTACCGAGGGACCTGTGTCGATAGATAACTCGCGTGCTCTCAATTTCACAAGTCAGCACATTATTATAGTATCTCTCGCGCTAACAGGCATGTGCGTTCCATAAGTGTTTAAAGCAAGAACGAAAAATAGAGAGTATATGCCTTTAGAATTTCCGAGGCTTTGCAATGACTGAAGAAAAAGAGAAAAACTTCAGGTACATGATTGAATTTCCAAACGGAGCTAAAATCTACTCTAATGACGAAAAATTGCTGTGCGGTATCGTCGAAAAATGCTTACATGGTATGTCCGGAGCTGACCCTGAACCAATTATTGCAGGCGAAAAATCATATTTAATGTACAGAATAAAAAGGTACAAAATCAGGGTGTCCAAATCCAGCGTTGAAAAAGTTCATCGGGTCTTGGAAAATCAGAGCGAAGCTCTTTCAGCCCCAGGAATCGCACGCCAAGCGCTCGAGTGCGACATAAATAAATTAAAAGCGCAAACTGTTCGTAATGCATTAAGAGTACTTGAATGGCAGAAGAAAATACAGGTAATACCATTAAAAAGAGCTCATAGCATACTTTTTACTTACAAACTGCTAGAACCTTAACAATACACTTTTCACTCTAGCGCGCTTTTAGGCGTCAAAAGATTTTTAGGCAATGTCCTAATTTGGATTTGTTAATGTTTTGAAGTAGTAGAATTCATGCCATGTCCAAACGTGCGAGGAGCATTTCTCAACCATTGCAGGCGTTACACCTCTTTTTATCTCGGAGATGAAGTCCCAGTAAAACTGGAAGAAAATCAAGGCACAACAAAGACGCTGCTTCTTTTTAGAGAAGCATTTCGTCTTTCTAACCAGCCTGCCAACTCGTTCCCGCAAGATGCTATTAAAATTCTCAACGTTAACCGTTTCCACATCATCCCTATCAGGATCACCATACACAACTCTGATCTCTTTTTTGATGAGTCTTCCATTAGCATCTCTTATTTTCACCAACTGACCATAATTGAGCTGTTTAACTTTGAAGAAACCCGGAAAAGCATAAGTATAGTCATCGTTTCCGTCAGTGAATACCTCGACTTTTTCTCCTCGCCTTGGGCTTCTTAAGCTCTTTTTGAAGACGCCAATCATTTCGCTGCAAGTTTGCCCAGTCCATTTGCCTACTGCAAATGCCAAAAACAAGTATGAATATCTCTTCACTGTGGTGTAGATGTAGATGCTGCCTTCTTGAGTTGCAGTTGGGCTGTTATGCTTAACTTTTTTCTGTTTTTTTTAACCGTAGTCCAGAGTTCATCCATCTCGTACTGTGTCAGGTTGAGGTTGCGCAGAAGAGTTTTGTTGACCTGCTCTGCGTGTTCAGCCATGTCTTCGAGCAGATTGCCTATGGTGTCGCGGTGGTGGCCGGTGACTCGTTCTATGGAGCGGATTCCATTTTTCTCGACAAGAAGTTTACATATTCTAATGATTTGGGTTTCAGAGAGATGTTTACGGTATAAGGGCGTTAGTATGGTTTCAGTGAAGAAGTGGTTGCAGTGGAGGCACTTGTAGAGTTGGTGGCATGCACGGTTTTTTCCATACTTGATGATGTCTTTTCCTTTTTCCTTCAGGTAGTATCTGCACTGTGTGTTTTGGCAAGTTACAGGAATAATACTTCTTTGGCGTGTCATAATACTCTACAAATAAGAAGCACTATATTAACAAATCTAAATTAGGACACTGCCGACGATTGGTTAGATAGTTTTTCCTTCTTTAATACGACTTCTGACATTCCTATTGGAACCCAAGCTTTATTCTGGTCAGGCTGGGTATCGGGAGGACATATTGAATTCCGTTTTACTTCAATAATGGAAATGCTTCCAACTCCCTTTACCGGTTCCGTCACCTCTTTTGACATCACTGTTAGAGATGGCCAAACTCAGGCTCTTATCTTTTCAAATAATAGCGTAGTACCAAATGTCCATGTTGGACCGATAGAATTTTCCGTAAACGTTGATCCTAGCTTAATTCATGATCTAGTTAGGATAGACCTTGTTGCTCACATGGCAGATATGATGGGTCAAGCTGTACCACCCACAAATCTTACCGCATATTTAGCAAAAGAACCAGCAATCAGTTCGAAGGTTCTCATTTTCTTGAATAGACAGGGGTATGCAGAGGGGTCTGGTAATTCAAATGTTGGCTCAGTTAACAATGGCTTTATTTCATGGGCCACTGGCGACGATGTTGAAGCCAACATTACATGGAGCGGTGGAATCTATACTTATAATGTTGATAATTTTTGGCAAAATCCTCTTCCAATATTTACCCAAGCTGCAGTAAGATTGTATGAGTCCAGAACATTTCTTTATCCCTTATCTCAAAAACTTACTATTGGGGAATTGGCACAACTACAAGTTCAAATAAGCCCCAAGATTTCCTCAGGGAATGTAAACCTTCTACAATCAACAGATAGAGCAAGTTGGACGACAATTGCAACTTCAACTCCTATGAATGGATCAGCAAGTTTTGTATTGACTTCACTGCAAGCTGGAAAATACTATTTTAAAACTTCTTGGACTGGCGATGGTACAATTGATCCCTCTACTAGTTCCGTTGCTCAAATAGATGTTACTGACCCAAATGCAATA
>JBGQLV010000121.1:0-2614 GCA_041500225.1 Thermodesulfovibrionia bacterium
CGGCTCAGCTTTTCGTTGGAAGAATTTTATGCGTAACATTAAACTTGTTTTGGAATACGATGGTAGCCGTTATAAAGGATGGCAGCGCCAGACGACTATTAAAAGCACAGTTCAGGGAAGGATTGAGCATGTGTTGCAACTGATGACAGGAGAAAAAATTGAGCTTCATGGATCAGGCCGTACAGACACCGGAGTTCATGCCCTTGGTCAAGTTGCAAATTTTCATACTCAAAGTCAAAAGGGACTTTCCGAAATAGAGGACTATCTTCATAAATACTTTCCAGATGATATTAATCTTTTGGACATCCAGGAAATGCCTGAACGTTTCCATTCAAGGCTAAATTCAAAAGGGAAAATGTACTTATACCGGATTTGGAACCATCCTTTTAAAAAAAATATTTTCAACAGGGGCTATTATTTTCACATAAAAAAACCTTTGAATATTGAAAAAATGAAACAGGCTGCGGATTTGTTTGTTGGAACCAAAGACTTTCGGAGTTTTACGGCCTTGAAGTCCAAGAACAAATCGACCGTTAGGACACTCTCAAAGATTGAAATTCTTAAAAAAGAAAGTGAAATCACTATCAATTTCTCTGGAGATGGTTTTCTTCATAGAATGGTCAGAGTGATTACCGGGACGATTATTCAAGTTGGTTTAGGAGAGCTTTCTGTTTCAGAAATTAAAGAAATGTTTGAAAAGGAAAAACGCTCAGCGGCCGGCTTTACAGCTCCTCCTCATGCCTTGTTTCTGGTTAAGGTCATTTATTGAACCTGAAAACAGTCTTTTTTTTGTTTTTTAGTTTTATTTTTGTAATTAGTTTCTGTTGCGGAAAGGGTATTTTCCGGTTGATATATTTGTCCAATTATTTTCATGGCGTCCTATTTGATTCATCAAGACATCCAAAAAATAAATTCTCATCTGTATTTGTGCTTCTGTACCGATTTTAGAAACACCTCTCCACCGAGCCTTCCAAATCCTCCTATTGTGAGTTTGTCTTCCTTATAATCGCGCCAGCGTTACCAGGTTGTGGCAGAAGACTGCACACCCCACACTGGAGGCAAAATTCTTAAATCCTTTAAAAAGACACTTGCTGAGCTTAAATGCCCGTTTTAAGACGGAGATTGTCCCTTCTATGCCCGCCCGAAAACGCTGCCCGGCTTTAAACTCCTCCGTGCTTTCCCTCTGGTCTTCCTCCCTTGTTCGTCTCCCTTTCTTACATATCGATACTGTTTCAATTTCCTCTGAAAGACTCAGGATTTGCTCTCGACTTTCATAAAATCCTTTGTCTCCTGCCAATACGCCAGGTCTGCATCCAAATACCTTATCGTGTACTTTCAGACTCTCTTGTATAAGTTCCTTATCTGCTCTTTGCTTCGGCATCGCTTCATAGTGAATGATAAATTTTTCCCCGGTTTCTACCAATAATACTTTATGTCCAAATTCAATCGGCTTCCCCGCCTTCCCTCGTTTGATCAGTTCCGTGTGCTCTTCAAACAGACTGTATACTTTCTCCGCCGACGGCACTTGCTCTCCCTTGATTACACGACGCTCGGCCTGTCCTATTATCTTCTCTGTTATCGGCAAATAGTGCTTAAGCTCTACCGCCACTGCCTTTGCTTTTAGATCACCCAACTTTGACAGCATTTTTTCAGCTGCACTGCCCACCGAGACAATCCACTTTGTCCGTTCAATCAGCGTTCTGTAAATGCTCTGTATCTTCTGTTGAACCTTTTTGTCCTTCCTGCAGCTGTTACGGCTTATGTAAAGAAATAGCTTCCTTACTTTCTTCGTATGAAACCTGTGCCTTATTCCCATCCGGCCCATCTCATCCCCGGCGTCTTTCATCAGACGCGCCAATGTCCTGAAGCCGTCCCATAGCAGGGATGAATCCGTAGGATAATGTATGTTTGTCTCATATGCTGTTGTGTCTAAACGCAGCTTTTCAGCCGTGATCTTCTCATTGCCCTTCGCATATCCGCTCAGCGCTTCGTTTATTTCTTTCCAGGTCTCCTCAGACAATGCGTTAAATGCTTTGCAAAGAAATGTGTAGTCCATCATTACCTTGTTGCCGAGTTTGATAAAATTCCGGAAAAATTCGCTGTTCTCTACCAAAATAACCGCATCCCGGTAGCTCTCTTCTTCTATAAACATTACCAGTATCGAACGAAGGATTTGTTCCGATGTGTAGCCCCCTCTGCCATACTCGGATTGTGATAGAGTGCCGTTGAAATCGCTATGCGCTAAGGCTAATATCTTCGGGTTTATCTCCATTATTCGCGCTATGCCTTCGTATTTCGCCCGATACTCCCGCACTACCTTTAACGTTGACTTCATGCTGAAATCCAGGTATTCTTGATCCAATGTTTTATTTCGCAAAGCCTGCTCCTTTCTTCTTGGTATTTTTCGGTTACCAATTATAAAGGTTCAGGCTTTTTTTTAATCAAATCTTTCCGCAACAGAAACTATTTAAGTGCAACAGTTGGGACGTCCTCATTATCCCGTGGGGAGCATTTTCAAAACCGAAGAGTGGCATATACTCGTTTGCTACACGTGTCGTCCGCTGAATAATAGTCGAAATCACTATCCCCACAAAAAAGGAGGATAGAAATTTTC
>JBGQLV010000122.1:0-2591 GCA_041500225.1 Thermodesulfovibrionia bacterium
CACCCCTGCAGGGACTTCGTCATAGAGATAACTTGTAGCAATGCCCACACCCCCGAGATATTTCCTGATTTTATCTTCCGGGATAACCTCTTCCGATATTGATCCCGCTGTCAAATTGACCCTTAATATCCCGCCCATAAAACCGTTTGCCATAATTCTACCTCCAGTGGTATGCTAACTGTTAATTTATAGCGGTTACCCTTATAATTAATGTTATCCCAAATGTTAATTTGTGGTAACCATTATGACTTCTAACTAAATTAGGGACATGCTTGGGGGCGCATTGCAACACAGCACTCGAGCATTAGATGAATCCATTTCTTAACCGGTATCTTGTCCATCTAAAAAAGCATTCCTTTTTTACAAAAAAAGTGCTTGCCAGTACCTTAAAATTTACAACATCCTGTTCGTCGGGATCCTCGGTGTTAGCAATCTCTTTTTTTCACAAGAGATTGCTAAACAACCGGATTATCCACAGAAAAGTTGCCTATAATCAAGTTTGAAAGTAACCTGCTGAATTATAAAAGCTATTAAAACGATTACTCAATTTTTTTATGCTTTGATTTCTTTAGCAGGTATTCCTTTACACCCCACTCCTCTTCAGCCTTCAGATACCTGATCTTTCCACTCTTTGGTTGGATATATGACATAGCCCGTTCAGTAAATGCTAAAATAGATAATGCGGGATTGACGCCCAAGTTTTCAGGCATTTGTGAAGCGTCACAGACGAGCATGTTATGATAGCCCTTGATCCAATTTTCCTCGTCAATAACCCCATTGTCAGGGTCTTGTCCTATAGTACAGCCACCCATAATATGTGCGGTAATAGGCGCGTCCATGAAGTTCTCAGTAGTAACATTACAAGGTATACCATTCATTCTTTTTGCCAAACGTCTGCCAAAATCATAGCCCATGGGTATCCACGTGGGATTCTTTTTTTCCGTTCCGTATGATGAAGTCAACGCCGGGAAAAAAGGCCACAAAAGTCTTCTTTTCCTTTCTATATTAATATAATTATCAAGGGTCTGCATTACCAGAAGAATAATTGAACGCTGAGCAAAGCCGATAGGATTTAATATTCTCAAAAAAGTGATCGGATGGAAGAGAACATTAAAAAACGCCTTAACCTGTCGTGGTATAACTCCTCCACCTTCAGTCATAATCCCCGTTAACAGTCCCATGAAATCATGGCCCTTCCCATAACGAACCGGTTCAATATGAGTATTCTCATCAGGATGAACGCTTGAGGTAATGGCAATACCTTTGCTATAATCATCATTTCTGGATTTTGATTTTACCCCTATGATTGACTCGCTGTTGGTACGGGAAAACTCGCCAAGATGATCGGAAAGCAGCGGCAGGTGTTTGTTTTGCTTCAGTTTCATGAGAAGAGCCAGTGTGCCGATAACACCGCCACAGAGAACAATACCTTTTGTTTTGAATGTTTTTCCATTTACACGGCCAAATATGCTGGTTGTCTTTTTAGATTTTACTATATAGCCTTTATCACCGTTCTGTGTGAGTGGGATAATGTCATATACCTTCTGCTCAGCAAAAATTTGTGTTCCGAACTTCTCAGCAAAATAGAGATAATTTTTATCAAGAGTATTCTTTGCGTTCTTCTTGCATCCAGTCATGCATTCACCGCAGAGTTCGCACCCGATACGGTCCGGCCCCTCTCCGTAGAAATATGGATCTTCTGAAAGCATTTTTTCTTCACCAAAAAAAACAGCGACATCTGTTGGGGTAAATGTCTGATCCCTTCCAATTTCTGCGGCCGTGTCTTTTAAAAGTTGATCCTGAATGGTAGGCTTAGGATTAGCAACAACTCCAAGCATCTTTTTTGCAATATCGAAGTAAGGCAACAATTCCTTTTTCCCTCCCAGCCGCTTTACTGTTTCATGTTCAAAAAAGACTTGAGGAGGAGTATACATGGTATTTGCATAATTAAGGCTTCCTCCGCCCACTCCAGCAGCTGCTAACACAAACACATCTTTCAAAAGATGCATTCGCTGAATACCATAGCAGCCAACTGTAGGAAACCATAAAAACTTTTTAATGTTCCAGTTACTCTTTGGAAATTCATCAGCATTCCATCTTTTTCCAGCCTCAATAACTCCAACTTTGTATCCTTTCTGGGAAAGACGCATTGCTGCTACACTGCCACTGAATCCAGATCCAATAACAATATAATCAAAATCAAAATCACTCAGGCTTAAATTTGCACTCATTGGGGCTCCTCCTAATAATAAAGAAACTGAAGTCATTATGATAAAATTTATATCAGACTGAGGCGCAAAGTCTCTCAGAAAGATATACCAAACACGCGGTTTCCCTCAACGTATCCAACCATTGTTCTGGCCTATTTGTCAAACACTTTTAGGATTAATTTGTAATGTTCATTTAACGTTTTATGGAGGGGATGGGTATGGAGGGGATGGGGTCGGACCTGGCTAACTATTTGATATAAAGGGAAAAGTAGTGAATTATGGTGCTTATTTGGGCCTTAGAATGATATTTTGGGGATGAAAAAGAGGGTTTTAGCCTCAGAACAAGGAAAGGGAGGGGGGGGTAGTATGGACCACCCCCAA
>JBGQLV010000123.1:0-2584 GCA_041500225.1 Thermodesulfovibrionia bacterium
GATAAAGTACAACACCTATAGGCCGCATGAGGCGCTGGGATATGATGTCCCGGTTAATTATTATAAACTTGAAAACCTGGTAGGACTAACTTTAAACTCGAGATAGTTGTTCCGAATTTGTCGAGCAGGACAATTAGGTGCTGTTTTAAAAAATATTGGGTTTGTGAAACAGGGAAGGTATTGGGTTAATGAAGACTTAAAGATGGCTATAGAGGTTCCTGCTTCAATACTCGTTGGGGAAGATTCCCCGATTGAGATCGTTGAGTTTGGAGAAGGACTTCAATGCAGGATTATCGGGATAGAAGACTTGATAATAGATCGCCTGAATGCATGTAAATACTGGGAATCAGAAGTTGACTGTGAGATGGTAGAATTGCTTATAAAAAAATATATTAAAGAACTGGATTGGGCATATCTGGAAAAGAAGGCTGTAATACCTGAAAACAATGTCTTATCGGAGCTTCTGGAATTAAAGGGAAAGGTTAAGTGAAAGTAAGAGTAAAAAAATTTGAGGATGTTTCACCGTTAGAGTTTCTTGTTTTAAGGGATAGACTTGGGCTTAAGAGATATAGAAAGAGCACTAAAAGGGACGAAGAGGAAAGAGAAATTCTCCTTGACCTCGGGTTAAAAAAGATGGAGGAGAAGGAAAAAGATGACTTCATCCCTGTAGGATACAGAAGGAGGAGACTGAAAATTCTATAATTAAGAAAGTGAACAGTTCAACAAGTCTTTATTCTTGCTGTTAAATAAAATGCTTATGATTTTTAAACTTCAAACTTATTGAACCCTCAGCCCTCATCAAAATGCTTAATAGTCCCTTCAAGATTTATGAAATTAAGACCTTGATAACACTATAATCCCCGGCGCAAACTATTATTTTGAGTTAGAATATTAACATGAATAGCTCACGTATAAAATTAATCATCTTTCTCCTTAATTTGTTCATTGTTACTAATCTAAGCATAGCATTTGGATGGCATGATGAGACACACCTTGCAGTAGCAAAGGCCGCTGGATATAGCAAATGGTACAATGCTGTAGGTGCAGATATAACAAAAACAAAAGCAGGCAGTATAGAATTTTACAATCACTATTTCGACAACAATAACAATGTTGAAGTCAACCCTGAAATGGTTTTATCACAAGTTAACAAATATAATAATCGAGAAGATAAGGAAGGGCACCTTTATGGAGCCATTATTGCTTCATTACGCGAGTATAAAAAAACCGTAGAAGCCGGTAAATACCCGGAATATCACATTGCCTTTTGTGCTCATTATGCAGGTGATTTATCTCAGCCCTTACATAACACGCCTTATGACGATTTTAATAAAACACACCATGTTGTCAACGATGGGCTTGTTGAGAATGAAGTTCTGAAAAATATTGCCCGCATTGAAAAAAACATGTATCCCATTAATCTAAATCCAAAACACTTCGAGGAAGACTTATCAAGAGAGATTGCACGTATTGCTAATCTTTCAAGAACGCTTGGCTATAAGTTAAGAACTGAAAATAGGGATATGACAAGGGAAGAGGTTTATATACAGCTTGGCCACAGCGCCTCCTTATTAAAGGCAATTTTGAAATACCTTGGGAAAATTGATTAACCCGAAAAATGCAGTTAACATCAGGCATATATGCAGAAAAACCTTTACAAATCGCAATTTGGTTTTAAATGAAATCAGTATGTTATGCATGAAAACGTGGAGGTTCAACCGTGTTTGAATAGTCCTACAAAGGTAGCGATGGTAAAGCTTTTTCTTCACATATGCCTGCTTCATTTTTACTAATTGCATTTTTCGGGTTAAAAAAGTTGTTTGACTATCACTGCCCTCACCAAAATGCTTTTTCTCTTGAACTGCTGAAAGCATTATGTTAGTCAAAGGGCCGAGGTGAATATAATTACATCGCTTTACTTGATTTTGGAAGGAAGAGTTCCACTTCAGATGAATTTCCCCCATTGGCCAAGCGAACCGACAGTCCATAAGCGCTTAGGACTTTAAACAAGGGGCGGCCGAAAATAAAAAGTTCAAATTCTACCTGAAGTCCTAATTCGGATATGGCATAGGAGCGTATAGATAAGTCTTTGCGTACAAGCTCAGTCAGCTTCGAAAGGGTTTTTGATTTGTCGGCTTCATGGGATAAGTTCAAGATTAAGTTTCCTGCCTCTTTGTAAGGACATTCCTGCTCGTGGGTCTCGATGACCTTCAAAATCGGGTCGTTTGGATTGATAATATCAGCGCGGATAATTGTGTTTTTGCCGATGACAGGCATGATTTCCGAAGTATCCCAGCATTTCAATAGACGGCATTCTATTAAACGGTGCTCATAAATCCTACACAAGGCTTCTTTTTCTTCATAAAAGCAACAAGACCAATCTTTTTCGTTCCCTCGTACCTTGATCAATTCCCGGGGAACCGGTTCCAGCTTGCCACTGACGGGATTGAACGCCAATTCACCTTTCCTGATAGTTACCAGGTGTTGATGTCCGACATGTCCGGCAAGGAGGATATTTTTATCTTCCTGGTGAAGAGCGGGACCGCCTTTCATGCAACAAGTGCCGCATCGTATACAGCTATCC
>JBGQLV010000124.1:0-2583 GCA_041500225.1 Thermodesulfovibrionia bacterium
ATATTCCCTGCTGTGACGAACAGAGTCCCAACCCAGAATATCAATATGTGAAACTGAAGGTACCCGGCCGTTCCCGTCCACCCAGGAGTAGATGCAAGATAATTATAATACGAAATACCGTAAACGCACACTATACCAATCGCAAAAAGAATGAGCGTGGTCAGAACGATAAGATAATAATCATAGTTCTTCAGTTTCACGGTTGCACCACCGAATGAATCCCTGGAACGATATAGGTGAGAAGATACGTGAATACAAGCGTTACAAAGCAGAGCACACCAAGGAGCGCAGTTGTCCTCCACAATTTTCCCCTTTCAACATAAATGCGGGCGTGCAGGTAAGCACTGTAAAGCACCCACATCATAATAGATCCGCTTATCTTGGGGTCCCACCACCATGCGCTGTCCTTCCAGGCTTCTATAGCCCATGGATAGCCGATGAGCATTCCTGCGGTGAGCAGGATATACCCAGGTTTTGCGTACCTGTAAGCGATCTCATCATACTGACTGACATGCCGCCACAGCATGAAAACGCATGCCGCAAAAGTAATAATTAGAGACGCGTACGCTATGAAAAGCATTGGGGGGTGTGTCCACATGTAAGTTGAATTATAGTAGTATGTAATGCGTCCATAGAGCGTCCCAGCTATCTGGTAGATATTACCGTCACCTGCAAGGGCAGCATACCACCTCGTTATCTCACCGTGGACAATAGGCAGTGGCTCCTTAAAAGGGTCTGAGAAAAAGAATACAATCGATGAAAACACAGATTCAATATATACTCTAAACGGTTGATATCTTAACATCTTTGAATGATTGGAAATTCCACGATAATAAAGAATCCAATTCATCTTTATGTTCTGTGTGAGCATTTTTAATACACTCATCTATCGCTGTCTTAAAGTCAGGGAACTTTTGATAATATTTGGAGTATAAACACTCGTTTCGGACAAATTTCCAAAATCGTTCTATCAAATTGAGATTCGGCGAATACGACGGCAAGTAAAGCAATTCGATATTGAGCGCAGCAGCATAGTTATGAACCAAAGCACATTTTTGATACCGAGCATTATCTAAAATAATAGTAATGGGCGTTTTAAGACCAAGTTTGGCGATTTCTGCCAATAAGAGACAAACACTCTCTGCATTAATATAAGTCTCATTTGTAATAGTTATAATTTCATTAGTAACTGGATTGAGAGCACCCAGTACGTTGAACCGTTTTCTACCCGATGGTGATGGAATGAAAATCCGTGCAAAACACCATAAAAAACCCAAAAATGCGCCGTGAACAAAATGAGCAGCATCAAAAAAAAAAAATAGTCCGTTTGCCATCTTTTGCTTCTGCAAGATGGGGTTCCAATTCCTCTTTTTTGAATTCTTCTTGCTCAAGTATTTTTTCTGGAGTTGCAGCTTTGCCTGGCACAAAACCTACTTTAAGGCATCGTAAGCCTAACTTTTTCATAAATTTTCTGACTTGTGTAGGAGAACGTTTTATACCTGTCAGCTTTTCTATTGCGTCTCGTGCTTCATTAGTGTTTCTGGGTGGATTCTCTCTGAAATATTGCTCTATACTTTCTGCATATTTCATTAATTCACTAGGTTGTCCTTTATAACATAATTTTTTTAAACCCTCAATTCCTTCTTCTACATATTGATTCAAATAAGAAGCTAATGTCGATTCTGAAATACGGCACAGACGACATATTTCATTATGCTGTAAATTCTGGCTTTTCAAATATAATGCATCCATTTTCTTCATGACTTTTGGATGAGGGTGATTGTATCTCTCATGGTTCAGTTTTTCAATTTCATCTGCACTAAATTCTATTTGAATTGTCATATTTGCCCACCATAATAATAATTAACATATCGTAAGCAATATATATATTTTACTTTAAGACGTTTTCAGTATATTAGACGGTTGTCAGGAATAAAAACCGAAACATCAGCTGTTTTTAACATGAGTACGCAGTTCGGGGGAGGCAAGACACATGCTCTGGCTTTACTTTACCACCTGGCAAAAGGAGGGCCTGAGGCAACTTCATGGCCTGGAGTGACCAATATCCTCGGAAAAGCTGGAGTTACTAATATTCCTCAGGCAGCCATTGCTGTATTTGTTGGCACGGAATTCGACTCCATTGCAGGACGGGGCGGCGAAAATGGAGAACCGTTGCGGAAAACTCCATGGGGAGAAATCGCCTGGCAGCTTGGAGGTATAGAATCCTTTAAAATTGTTGCAGAACAAGACAAGCAATTAATCGCACCAGGCAATGATGTAATAAGACAATTCTTACCCAAAGACCGCCCATGCTTGATCTTGATGGATGAACTGATGAATTATATCAGCAGATATCGAAAGATGGGTATGGTAACACAATTTTACAATTTCTTACAAAACCTCTCTGAAGAAGCGCGAGGTCAAAACAATGTTGTTCTGGTCGTATCCATACCTGCCTCAGAGTTAGAAATGACCGCAGAAGACCACTCAGACCATGAGCGTTTCAAGAAATTACTTGACAGGCTTGGTAAAGCTGTGATGATGTCAGCCGAAGGCGAGACTTCTGAGATCATAAGGAGAAGG
>JBGQLV010000125.1:0-2535 GCA_041500225.1 Thermodesulfovibrionia bacterium
CCATGGCCCCCGAACCCAAACAGATGCGTTGCCGCCATTTTTTCAAAATTCTAAACTGATACGAATTTTTGCAGTTTGAGAGCGACAAATTAACCTTGCAAAATGAAATAGCTTCTTTTAATATACAAGAATGATAGAGAGACGTCTTTATAATAAAGTCCAAGCATCCATGAAAGCATATCCGGTTGTGGGTATTATCGGTTCACGGCAGGCAGGTAAGACAACGCTTGCAAAAATGGTCAGGGATACCATAAAGAAAAAGAGCATCTATCTTGACCTTGAACTGCCTTCTGATCAGGATAAATTGTTTGAGCCCGAGTTATATCTCGGTCAATTTACGGATTCCCTTGTGATCATAGATGAAATACAACGGTTGCCTTCTCTTTTCCCTCTTCTACGGGCATTGGTTGATCAGAGGAGGGTCGGAGGCAGGTTTCTTATCCTCGGTTCAGCTTCGCCGGATTTGATTCGACATGCCTCTGAAAGCCTTGCAGGCCGAATAATATACCATGAATTAACGCCTCTTAATTTTGAGGAAATAGGATATGATGAAGTCAACAGGCTCTGGCTCAGGGGTGGGTATCCGCTCAGTTATCTGGCGAAATCAAACGATGCCAGCTTTACATGGCGGGATTCTTTTATAAAGACCTATCTGGAGATGGATATCCCTCAGCTTGGAATACATGTCCCCTCCGCGCAGTTAAGGAGATTCTGGACAATGCTCGCGCACTCCCACGCGCAACTCTGGAATGCAAACCGGATAGCAGGCAGTATGGGATTGTCAGCCCCGACCATCAGAAGATATTTAGACATACTTGAAGACACTTTTATTGTGAGGCAATTGCAGCCTTATCATGCCAATCTGAAAAAGAGGTTGATAAAGTCCCCGAAGGTCTATATCCGTGATTCAGGCATGCTTCATTCATTGCTGAGGATCAGGACATTGAAAGACCTGCAGGATCATCCATCGGCAGGAAGCTCATGGGAAGGACTGGTAATAGAACAGGCGCTTGGGATTTTGCCTGAAGGCTGGCAGGCGTTTTTCTACCGCACAAGTGCAGGGGCTGAAATAGATCTGCTGCTTCTGGATGATAAGAATAAACCGATAGCTATCGAGATCAAGTATTCAGCCGGAGCCAGGGTCTCGCGGGGGTTCTGGAATGCCTTTGAGGATTTGTCGTGTACAAGGGGTTTTGTCATCTATGCCGGCGAAGAATTCTATCCCATAACGAAAAATGTCTATGCTTTGCCCCTGAAAGATATGGAAATGATTGTCCGACGGTAAGAGACGCAGGATGAAGAGACGAGGAGCGAAGGACGATAGACGAGGGATGACGGACGAGAGCGGAGGGACGAAGGACGAAATAAATGCAGAGTTGTTTCATTGCATAAAAACAGCTATAATAATGCTAAAATAGCTATTTGAGGAGGATATAGTGAAGACGATGACAGCGGGGAATCTCAAAAATAAGACCGGTGAGGCGATGAAAGCGGTCTCCAAAGGGGAAAAGGTGGTTGTAACATTAAGGGGGAAGCCTTTCGCTTTAATATCTCCGGTGACTGTCGATTCTTTAGAAAAATCTTCTTTAAGACCGTTGGCCGATGCCTGGAACGATATAGAAAACACCCTGAAAAAAACCGTTCCCAAATTCAAAGGCCCAAAGGAGGCGATGGCTTGGACAAGAAGAAGACAGCAGTATTCATAGATTCCAATATCTTTATTATAGACCTCAGGTATAAAAATGACATCAACTACAAGACCAACCGGGATTTTTTGGATTTCATTGCCAGAAACGGGAAGGGAATTACGAGTATTATCAACCTTCTTGAGGTATGTGGAATCCTTTCCTTTAACCTTAACCGGCAGCAGACTTTAGAATTGTTTTATTATTTGCCTGAAAAATACGGCATAGAAATTATTCCATCCCCCAATATCGACTCATTTCTTCCTGCGACATCGCTTAAAGACCTTATGGACATCATCTGCAAAAAAGCAAGCCTTGGTGATGCTCTGATAGCAAACCTTCTAAATAATTTAATCGCAGAAAAAGCTCTATTTGTAAGCTGGGACGCAGAACATTTTACGAGGCTGCTTTCTATGAAGGTGTTGACGCCGAGGGAGTTTTTGGCAGGGCGGCGATAACAGAATTACAAGGCCCCCAATGGGCAGGAAGTAGATTTTATCTGCCGGCAAGGACGCAAAATAACCGAATTAATTCAGGTTGCTAAAGAAGTAAGGGATGAGAAGACCAAAAACCGTGAATTTAAAGCATTAACAAAAGTAATGGAAGAGACCGGTGTAAAAAGCGGCGTCATTGTCACTTACGAGGATGAAGGTGAAATAAAAGAAGGGGGTAAAAAAGTATCCATCATTCCGGCGTATAAGTTTCTACTGAATGTGAACAGTGATGAATTCGTAAAAAGTCAAAATTGATGTTCTCGGAAAAAGCCGGAAAAGCCGTCACTCCTGCGAAAGCAGTCCGCCTAAGGCGGACAGAAATATATGAATCTGGATTCCTGTTTTCACAGGAAACC
>JBGQLV010000126.1:0-2482 GCA_041500225.1 Thermodesulfovibrionia bacterium
GCCTCTGCGCACCCTCGCGAGCTGCAGGCCTAGGGGGGGCCAAGGATGGACGACGGTCTTCTATCCGGCTGGGCGCTGCGGCTGTTTCGCGGGAAGTCCTTGCAGGAAGTACAGGAGATCGTCTATTCGCGGGCTAGCAGGCACAGGTCGATAAGCCCAAAGGAGCCTCGGCCTGCCAGATAGGTATCGGGATAAACGGTATCAGAAGTCGAGCTCATCTCAAGCTGGTAGTTCACGTTGCAGAGGGTTATTCCATGAATCATATCCTTCATCAATAATGGCACGATGCAGATTTAATTAAATTTAAATATTTAAAAATACTATTAATCTATAGGAGCCTCCGAGAAGCTTCAAATCGTACAGATTAGATACATCTTGAAGGCTCTCCCATACATTCTTTGGTTTCTCTAATCGGTTTGGCTGCCCGCATCGTTGCTTTCTCTTGTTGCCTTTTATATAAATTGACCTGCCAAGGAAAGGCACTCACCGCCTAAAAATAGGTTTATTTAAGCCTCGATGTACTAGTGCACCATAACATTAGTTTTGCAACTTGATATAGTGCCTGTTCAGCTTTGACCTTGCATCGTTTTTTGTGAATTTCCATTTTATAGTAGCTTTTTTTACGTTACGTTCTTGCGCCCACACCGACGTCTCCTTGATTAGTGTATCGATGTCGCCAATCCGCCGATCAAGACATTGCTTTGATAAGGCTGAGAGTTCTATCTCAGCCATATTGAGCCAGCTCCCTTTCTTTGGGGTATAATAGTATTCGAACATTTTAGCCAGATCAAATGCCTCTTCCGGCGCAAAAGCATTATAGAATGAAGCAGGAGTATGCGTGTTGAGATTGTCTTGGACCAGTCGTATGGATTCTGCATCAGGATATTGCTGAACAAGCTCTTTCATGAAATGAGCATAATCCACTCTTGTTCTGTGTTCCATGACGCGAAGCAACCTTTTTCCTTCATGCGGATCAATAGCAACAAGTACGCAACATGTACCGTTGCGAACATATTCATAATGCTCCTTCTTCGGACTGCCAGGTTTCATAGGTACAGGCACTAAGACATCGCCGATCAGTTGGCAAGGCCTCTCGTCGAAACAGACCATCGGATGCCTTGGATCATGTGGCTGCTCATATAGAGTCAATACATTTTCCATGTTCCAGATATATTCGCTTGTCATGCTCCCTATGCACCATCGCTGTTTGAGCCATGGCTTTATCTCATTTTTTTTAATGCTCTGCAAACGCTCATTCCTGAGATCGAGTCAACTTCCCCCAGCTCAACAAGCTTGTCGGCCAATAAATTCATCGTCCATCTCGATCTTCCTTCCGGCGGATTTGAGCAAGCAAGGCCAGTCAGTTTAGCTTCAACTCGCGCATCTATCTTTGGAGGCGCACCACTACGAGGTTTTTCTGTTAATGCAAATTCCAGGCCATCCTCACAGTATCTCTTTCTCACCCTCACTACTGTCGTTCTGCTTACCTTCAAGGCATTTACGACTTCGGCATCAGATTGACCTTCATCAGCCAGGAGCAGTATCCTTGCACGAGTCAAGCTTCTTGCGGACGATTCTCCATAACGGATGTACCGATTCAGCCCGTCTCGTTCTTCCTCTTTCAATTTCACATGGAATATTGTCTTTCTTGCCACAATCTAT
Organism: Thermodesulfovibrionia bacterium; assembly: GCA_041500225.1. Classification (GTDB taxonomy): domain Bacteria; phylum Nitrospirota; class Thermodesulfovibrionia; order Thermodesulfovibrionales; family SM23-35; genus 0-14-3-00-41-53. The sequence goes on from JBGQLV010000126.1 coordinate 1,663, forward strand.
ATTCTAGACATTTTATAAGATTTAATACTTTCGTTATGGTGCACTAGTGATTGCTCGGAATATTGGAGAAAAGAGGTCTGAAAGCTCTTTATTGGGGAGCCTAGGATCGGCCCATTCCAATCTGGGCAATGCTCGCAAAGCCATCCAGTATTATAACCTTAACTCCGCGATTTAGGGCTTAACTTCAATTTTTTAAAAAATTTTTAGCCTCTTGTAGCTTCATTCAAAAGAAATCTATAAATATATGTATCCCCTAATATACCATACATGGACGAATGGGCAAAATCGTGGCTGATCGAACAAAGAAAAATGGGAAAGAAAGGACTAGAAATTAAATATATAAGTAACCATCATTATGTTTATCATTCAACGACACACTGGGATAAGCAACTCAAAAAACGAATAAAAGATTCCGATTATATCGGCAAGCTGGATCGCACTAAAGGACTTATTGAGGGAGTGAAGCGATCGATAACCTCGAAAAATCTTAGAGGAATAAAGGAGTATGGCAACGCAATGCTATTTGACCGCATTCTTACCGATATGCGATCATGCCTTGCGGATGCTTTCAAAGATGGATGGGAAGAAATCTATGCTCTTACGATAACGCGAGCCTCTGGCTATATGCCCTTGAAGCGAGTGCATGCTGCCTGGGATAAAATATATAATGTTCAAAAGATAAATCCAAATTTGGATGCAAAGAACTTAAGCCATGTGTTGAAAGCTGTTGGAATAGATAGTCACGCACAGGATTCCGTTTTTAAAGCCTTATCTGAAAAGGACAAAGATCTCGTGTATGATTTAAGCACAGTGTTGACCA
>JBGQLV010000127.1:0-2447 GCA_041500225.1 Thermodesulfovibrionia bacterium
ACTGAAAATGACAAGGATTAAACATGCCGGCGCCAAAGAATTTGCTTTATGGCTAAAAAAATTCAAGATAAGCGCTGCGGAGATTGCGTTAAAGGAATGATGGTATATCCATGAAAGTACTTCTTATACAACCTCCGCCAAGGCTCCTCGTTAGGGAAGATATTGTTGTTCCTCCCCTGGGCATAGCGTATCTTGCCGCTGTGCTGGAAAGAAAGGGACACAAGGTTTGTGTTGTTGATGCCTTTGCTGAGATGCTTGATTTTAATTCTCTTGAAGAAAGAATAAAGTCATTCTCTCCTGACGCTGTCGCTATTACAGGCATGACGCCTGTAATAGATAATGCATACAGGGCTGCAAATATAGCAAGGAAATATGCCCGGCATATAATCATGGGCGGCCCTCACGTATCTGTTGCAGGCAGCAAGGTCTTTGAGCAATGTCCTGATGTGGACTATGTAATACAGGGCGAAGGTGAAATCAGTTTCCCGCTTCTGGTAGAAGCGTTGGAGCGCAATAAAGATATAACCAATGTTCCGGGAGTTATTACAAGGGATTTTAGCAATCTGCCTTCTCCATTAATAGACGAGCTTGACAGCATACCTTTCCCTGCAAGGCATCTGCTGCCGAATGAGAGATACAGATATATATTGTCATCAGGAAAAGTTACAACGATGTTTACATCAAGAGGATGCCCGTACCATTGTGTGTTCTGTGATAAGGCTGTTTTCGGCTCAAAGTGGAGGGCGAGGAGCGCGGCAAATGTCCTTGACGAAATAGAACTTGTGAGAAGAGATTACGGAATTGACTCAATAATATTTTATGACGATTTGTTCACGCTTGATAAAAAGAGAGTCTTGGAGATATGCCAGGGAATAATTGACAGGGAACTTAAGATTGAATGGAAGTGCGAGGGCAGGGTAAACCTGGCAGACAAAGAGACTCTCACCTTGATGAAGAAAGCAGGATGTTCAATGATAGCCTATGGGGTTGAGAGCGGGAACCAGAAAGGGCTTGATTATCTGAATAAGGGCACAACAGTTGAACAGATAAGAAATGCATTTGAGTTGACAAAAAGGGCTGGCATAAGGCCTATGGCATATTTTGTTTTGGGGATTCCGGTTGAGACGTATGATGATGAACTCAGGACAATAGACTTTGCAAAGGAAATAAAACCTGCATATGCTCAGTTCAGCGTTCTTTCGCCTGTGCCGGGCACAAAACTCTATGACGATGCTGTTAGAATGGGGTGGTATAAAGAAGTTGAGGCAAAAAACCCTATGGACAAGGACGTTAACAGGCCGGCTATAATAAATGAAAACTGGGATGAGGAGAAATTAGTCCGCATCCTGAGAGAAGCGCACAGAAGGTTTTACATGAGTCCATGGTATATAATGGAGAGAATCAAGGAAGTAACAAGTTTTAAGGATTTCATGAGAAAGGCAATGGCAGGGATGAAAATGCTTAGATGGTATATAAGTAAAGGAAATGGATAGTACCTATTATAAGTATGACGAATAGCATCAGAGTTTTTATTTGTATACAGGAGGGAACAATCTTTTCGCCCCACTTGCGAAGGGTGGATGAATGGGGATATCTGATGGATTATTGGAAAAAAAGCCGCTCAAAGATAATTTCCTCCTGTGTTTTAATCTTTAAACCTGAACGTTGCAAAAAAAGACAGGGCAGACACGCTGAAAAACCCCGTCAAAGCGACAGGAATTTATTATGATACACATGTCTGCAAATCTCACGGTAAGTGTGTTTTTTGGTAGAGGCTGGCTGGCCATACAAAAGGTCTCTAAGGAGTCGTCCGCCTTAAGCGGAGCCTTTTTCAGCACATCTGCCCTGTCAATAATGGTAATGTGATGCAACTGGTGAGTAAATAAATAATGATAATCAGGAGGTACAATGTTTAAATTTTTTAAAGTTTTAGTTGCTTTTGCACTCATATCAGGCCTTCTATATGTAGGGCATGGTTTTATTTTAGAAAAGGCAGGTAAGTACTTATATTATAAGGATGAAATAAAACCGGCTGATGTGATAGTCGTACTGGCAGGTGAAGAAACAGAGCGGGTTGAATATGGCGTTAAACTCTTCAAGGAAGGATGGGCAAGGAAAGACAGGATAATATTAGCTGGAGGTCCGCTTGTCTGGAAATACACATGGGCGTCTCTTATGAAAGAACATGCAATATCCCTCGGAGTGCCAAAAGGTGCCATTCTACTTGAGGATAAATCAAGGATCACAGAAGAAGACGTAAGATTTACAAAGGAGATTTTAAATAAACATGGTTACAAGTCATGCATCCTTGTCACATCTCCTTATCACAGCAGGAGGGCAACCAGGATATTCAGGAAGATTATGGGTGATAAGATAATCTTAATAAGTGCGCCTGCTGAAAAAAGCTGGTTTAGTTTTGACGAATGGTGGAAGAGGAGAAGAGACAG
>JBGQLV010000128.1:0-2425 GCA_041500225.1 Thermodesulfovibrionia bacterium
AATTATTTAGGAAGGGGATTAACTCTGCTGGATCTCATTCAGGAAGGAAATATCGGTCTTATGCGGGCTATAGATAAGTTCGACTATAAAAAGGGATTCAAATTCAGCACCTATGCAACATGGTGGATAAGGCAGGGAATAACAAGGGGATTAATGGATCAGACAAAGACTATCAGAGTTCCTGTACATATGATGGACTTTTATAACAAGGTTACTAAGGCTTCCAGAGAACTTATGTCCCAGAGTGGAAGAGAACCCAGCAAAGAAGAAATTGCCAACAGATTGGCGGTGTCAACAGAAAAACTCGAAGCAGTATTCAGGTCAGTACAGGACACAATAGCTCTTCAAACTCCGTTAGGAGATGAAGGTTCAACAATAGAGGATTTAATCAGTGATAAAAATAGTCCTACCCCATACTCTAATACAGAAAGAAATGATGTCACAGAGCAGATACTGGGGGTTCTCAATACTCTAACTCCCAGGGAAGCAGTGGTTATAAGAATGAGATTTGGTATAGGATGTGAAAAAGACTGCACTCTTGAAGAAGTAGGGAGACATTTTTCTCTTACCCGTGAAAGGGTAAGACAGATTGAATTTAAAGCCTTGAGAAAACTTAAACATCCAAGTAGACTCTGTGCTTTGAAGGTCTTAGTCGGTTAAGGTTTTATACAAACAAAACAGGAGGGTGAAATAATGAGAAAAATCTACGTTGGGAACATTACATTTAATGCAACAGAACAAGATATAAAGGATCTTTTCTTGGAATATGGTGAGATTATATCAGTGAAACTAAAACAATCCAAAGGGTTTGGCTTTGTTGAGATGGGATCGGACAATGAGGCAAAAAAAGCGATTTCAGAGCTAAACGGTAAATCGTTTATAGGGAAAACACTCACTGTATCTGAAGCAATCCAGCAGCAACCGAGAGCTGTCTTCCACGAGAGAAACGGTAGCTTTGGTAGAGACAAGAATTTCAAGAAAGCCTGGTGATTGCAGGTCCCTCCGTATAATTCCAGTGGGTTATTCCAATTCTTAATCCCTCAAAACCCTTTTCATCTGATAACAGAGACTTTGCCCTGTCTGAGGGCGTGAAGGGCTTATAGGGATAATCCTTATCCTAAAATAAATAGAGCCATTCTGAAGATCTGTTTTATTGGACAACCTGCAATTATAACAGGATGACCTTTGATCCTCATATGGCTCTAAAATAAAACTTGCGCACCCAGATTCGGGTAACTTTGAGCTCTTTTGTCTAAGTGGGTGCTTCGGTAGATGCTTTAGGCTTCCTCCTCGCTGCTGGAGGCTTGCTCACTGCATCTTACTCCTGCTCCCTTACTGCTTTTGATCCCAAAGTTTAATCCCTTCTGGGTATCGCAATTCTTTTTCTTGTTTCTTGATTACAAGTATACTCCTTTCATATGAAGTCGCAAGTGTCAAATAGATACAAAGAAGAACGCCTCTGGTGTTTCTAATATTCTTAATGCCTGTTATTTATTATTATTACTCAAAATCTGGATTTCTTTAAGATATTCAGCAAGGGATGAGGTAATGATTATGCGTTGATATTTTCACTATCTAATCGAACTACATATTTAAGCTATGTTAATGCTTAAGCTTGCTACAAAATACCCCCAAAATGCCAAAATAAACATAAGCTATAGGCAATCCTAAGATTCATCCCCTAACTGATATAATATTTAATGGACAGTACCAAACATAAGAAAAGTTATGAAGTAACAAGAGAAGGTTTTATAACTGTCTATCCTTTATTACATGAGAGTAAAGAAAAAGGAAAACTCAGGCTTATTCTTAAGAGGTTAATTCAGTTGAGAAAGGGGCATTAGAAGCAATGGTGAGTATTGTGAGGCAATCTTGTGTGATTGAAGTTATTCTAAGATATATTCACAATGAGAATTAGACAATGAAAGGAGTGCTAAGATGAGCTTAGAAATGGTTAAAAATTTTATGAAAGAAGTCGGATGGGGATTTTCTTGCTACAAGTGATGGCAATAAGGTAGGGGTTCGACCTATGGGAAGCTGTGTATGGATGGGCAATGAACTTTGGGCTGCAACTAGAGATGGAACACAGAAAGTCTTACAACTCAGGAAAGTCCCTTATGCAGAATACTGTTTCAGCGATAGAGAAGGAAAGCACGTCAGGATTGCAGGAGTCTGTACCATTAGCACTAACAATAATGACAAATTGAAACTGTATGAAGCCGTTCCTATTCTCAAAAAATATTACAAAGACCCATCTGACCCTAAATATGTTGTTATTCGAATGAAGCCAGAACGCATAAGATTCTTGGCTGGAACTGGGAAGGGATATGAAGATATAGAAGTGCCCAAATAACCCTGACTATATTTATTAAGGAGGGATTATATGATGCATTGGGATTATGGCTGGGGAATGGGATTTGGATTA
>JBGQLV010000129.1:0-2411 GCA_041500225.1 Thermodesulfovibrionia bacterium
GCTTCGATCTTACTGCTGTGTGGACTGCTGATAATCGGCCTTGCCTGGATCATTGTTCCTCCTCTTTCTATTTGAAAAAGTAGGTTGATCATGACCCCAAGCGGCCCTAAGAATCAATTACATTTGTTACGTATAGCACCTACAATTCCACAGGTGTCGGCAATCGACCCCGTTGCAGTTTTCAGCTGGAAACCTTCACGGGACAACTGTCAACCAAGCTGTCTATGAGTACGGAAGAAGCATTTATAGAAGGGCAATATTATTTTGTGGAAAACTAGAATTTTTCGTATAATCTCTTTACGTGATAAAGAGGCCTTTTCTTTTCTTTCAACGCAGAACTTTTTTCGTGCCCCAAAAACGGGTGAAGACGCGCAATGGGTTAGCATTTTTTATAATGATTTCCTTGCTTACCAGTTGTGTTTCTGCAAAGTATAAGATGGCCAGTGAGGACACTCCGCCGCCTGTGCCGCTCAATGTGAGTGCAGAGGCTCATTCCGTTAATGCTCTTATAAATACTGTCATCATCTTTGGTGGACCGGGTTCCTGGAAACGCGATGCCTACTGGGATGAGTACATGCTGTCGATTACAAACCACAGCGAACACTCGGTTGCTTTGACATCTGCAACGCTGATCGATTTTCAGGGCAATCCGGTAGTGTTGGGGGACAATCCCTGGGAGCTCCAGGAGCAGAGCATGGGTAGAGAATTATAGTTCCGGTACAGGCGGTGTAATAATCAAGGTTGGCGCAACGTCATTACTGGCAGGCGCAATTGTCGGCGGTTCAGCGGCAGCAACAGGCGCATTAATAGCTGCTACCTATGGGGTGGGGGTCAGCGCAGGAATGGCAGCTACTATGGTTGCAGCATCGACTGTCATTGCACTGCCGGTAGTGGGCATTAGTTCCTTCCTTCTCAACGTCAATCGCAAGCACAAAATCGAGGACGAATTCAATCGCAGGCGCCTCATGCTGCCTGCTACTATCCCGCCGGGTCAGGTAACCCAAGGAAGCCTGTTTTTCCATATCACCCCAGGACCACAACGGCTGTCGCTGCTATTTACGGGTGTTGATCGGGGATTTGATGTTTCTGTCGATCTAAAACCTCTTTCAGACCTCCACATTGACACGAAGCCTAAGCCAAAGCAGGCTGAATAGAAAGGAACATTCATACGAAAAGGTGCCTCTATGGCAATGTAATCTGATAAAGCTCAGGTTGCATCCTTTTATAGCAGCAGATGAAGAGGGTAGGTCGCAGATATCGAAAATTGATGCTGTGGCGGATTCTCCTGCGGATCAAGACGTTTCAAGAAGCAACAACTGTACCAATTAACGGGAGTACTCCACACCACTGTCGCGAGTTTCAGCGCATTGACTGCAGGAAGGAGCAAACGACCGCAACACGGTGTAGAGCTTGAGGTCTTCTCTGTGGCATTAACCTGTAGAACTACTCTCTCACACAGGGTGAACTGTTCAGCAACTGATTATGACTGTGTCGGGAATCTCCTGAATCCACAGATTTTGCGGCGCCAGTATGGGTCAAACGCTGAGAGGTTCGTGCCTCTGCTGACCTGAGCATGGTAAAAAGATTCCTCGTCTTTCACAATACCGACATGTTTCAGATTATCGAAAAATACAAGTGCCCCGGAGCCATAAAAACTGTTTTTCGGAGCGCGTGGTAGGCTCATATAGAGCTTTCGTGCGGTTGTCCTCTTCACGTGAATCCCGTTTTCAGCCATAATACGCCAGATAAAACCTGAACAGTCAAAACTCTTCAGACCACAAGTGCCCCATACATACGGTCTGCCCAGATGTTTTTCGACTGTTCTCTGGATTGTTCCCCACACTGTATTTGACTGGTCGGTATCCTGTAAGGGCTGTGCAATCCCCGAAGTGAAGAGGAAGCCTCCGATCAGGAGAGATGAAAATAGGATGGAAAGATGACGCATCATTTGATCGCGTTACCAAGAAGAAGGCCTAATCCTATAAAAAGACCGGCAAGAAAAATAGCCACTGATTTATTGTCCGCTTTTAATTGGTCGGAGAAATGGACACCAGGAGTCATCCAGTCGAATATTTTATAGGCAATAATAAAACCGACAAGCCCTATGAATAATGAGATTAAAATAGAGAGTGAATAATTGAGAAGATCCATGATATAACCTCCAGTTGTGAACATTAAAGATCGATATTTGCCTTATTATATCATAATGTTATTGACTTCCAGTTGAAAACTGGATTGATCTATTGTTGCCCAGAGACTATTTCAGGAAGAATGTTTTTCGGTTTAATTCTTCCTGAAGTGGACTCCTTTATCCTATGTTATAATTATGCAGATTTGAACTGGTAATCATTACGGGGGAAAGGTGCCTTTACCATTATTTACAAAAAATCTTGCAGATCAGAAGATAAAAA
>JBGQLV010000130.1:0-2339 GCA_041500225.1 Thermodesulfovibrionia bacterium
AGTTGACAGGAAGAAATTCGGAGCGGTGACGATCTGTTATCTTGAGGAAAAGCCCGCTGCGGATGAGGGGCCTTTTCTCAAGGAAGAAAGGAGCCTAATCAATACAGTAGCGGATTTTCTGGGGCACATCATCCAGCACCGGCTGAGTGAAGCGGAGATCAGGGCCTCAGAAGAAAAATTCAGGATGATTTTTGATAACGCTAATGACGGAATACTACTCGCGGATCCAGAAAGCAAAATATTCCATTTTGCTAACGTAACGATTTGCCGCATGTTAGGCTATAGCCAGGAAGAAATCAAGAATATGGGAGTCATGGATATCCATCCCGAGAAAGATATCCCCTATGTTATTGAGCAGTTTGAAAAGCAGTCCAGAAAAGAAATCGAAGTTGCCCAGGATTTGCCCGTGAAAAGAAAAGACGGCAGCGTTTTTTACGCTGATGTCAATTCGGCACTGGTTGAAATATCAGGCAAGCGTTATTTATTGGGTATTTTAAGGGACATAACCGAGCGCAAGCAGATGGAAGAAAAACTCCAGTATCTTGCGTATTATGATGCATTGACAGGCATTCCCAACAGAAACCTCTTTATTGAAAGGATTAACCAGGAGATAGCAGAAGCAAAGAACAGTTTAAGTCCTATTGCAGTTTTATTAACGGATATTAACAAATTTAGATCAATATACAATATATATGGCTCTGAGGTTGGGGATAGGGTTTTAAAAGAGGTTGCAGGAAGATTCTCAACCGCTATCCGAAAAGGAGATATCGCAGCACATCTTGGAAACGATGAATTTGGAATAGCATGTATGGGCCTTACCGGTGCTGATGATATCATTATGCTGGAGAAGATCATAAAGGATATCTCTTACCCTTTAAAGATCAATGGAGATGAAATAACCTTGACCTTTAGTACTGGAATCTCACTATATCCTCATGACGGAGAAAATGCCTCTGAACTCTTAAAATCAGCAGGACTGGCACTCTCGATAGCTAAAAAAGAGGGAAGGAAAACCTACCAGTTTTACACTAAGGACATGACTGTGACGGCAGCAGAAGTGCTGTTGTTGGAAAAACAACTTATCACTGCCATAAAAAATGAGGAGTTTATCCTCCACTATCAACCTTACTGGGATATTACAACAAAAAAGATGGTCGGCATGGAAGCCCTTATCAGATGGCAAAGTAAGGACATGGGATTGGTGCCTCCGGGGAAGTTTATCCCTATGCTTGAGGATACGGGGATGATTATAGAGGTTGGAGAATGGATTTTAAGGGAAGCCATGAGACAGGTGAAGGAATGGCAGAACAATGGACATCCTGTAGTTCCCGTCTCTGTGAATATGTCATTAGTTCAGTTCAGGCAAAAAGACCTGTCAGAGATGGTAAAAAGGATAATGGTAGAATTTGGTTTTTATCCATCCCTTCTTACCCTAGAGATAACAGAAAGTGCCTTTATGCAGGATATAGAATTTACCAGATCGGTGCTTACGGCAATGAAAGAGATAGGGTGTTCGATATCTATTGATGATTTTGGGACAGGGTATTCATCCTTGGCATATCTTAAGAGGTTTCCGATTGACAATCTGAAGATTGATATATCCTTTATTAGAGAAATGGTGAAAGACCCTGATTCCGCCTCAATTGTTATGGCTATTATCAACATGGCACATACCCTGAATTTAAAAACAATTGCAGAAGGGATAGAGACAGAGGAGCAATGGAATTTCTTACGTCTTTTAAGGTGCGATATGGGACAGGGTTTCTATCTTAGCAAACCTTTGCCTACAGAGGAATTCGAAAAATTGCTCATATAAAGATGAACTTATTATCCTTCCCAGAACGTTATGCGTATTTCTAAAATACTTCTTTTTGACTTCCATGCTACGAATTTCCAAGTGTACTCTGCATTTAATGCTCGTTATCCGCTCTGCGCAGTTGATGAAGTACTGTGCCCTGATTACTCCCCTTTGTAGGTAGCACACGTCAGGGGGCATATGCTGTTCCAAAGTGATAGGTTTGCATCGGATTTGCACCCTTTTTATCATTTCAGAAACGACCTTTTACCATAGCCATAAACGCAGAAGTTGCGGGTAGGGGGAGGATGGGGGAGAGCCAATCCCGACTGAACACCTCTCCCATGTTTTGCCCACGGGTGGGGGCAGTTGAATTTAGCTGGAGATTATTCCGGGCTTCTAAAACACTTACAAAAACTCTAAAACACTTATAATAGTTGCTTTTTTTGACAAAATGCTTATAATTTGAAATAAGTGTTTTATCAGATTAGAACCATATTATAAGTAATTTAGAAAAATTATAAGCTTTTTGAGAGGAAGAATA
>JBGQLV010000131.1:0-2325 GCA_041500225.1 Thermodesulfovibrionia bacterium
CGGTCATTAATAAGGACACATGCAACTTAATTTTGTCGTCATGCCCGCAGGTCGTAAGCGGGCATCCAGAGGTTTTCTGGATTCCCCGGTCAAGCCGGAGAATGACAAGAATGTATCCTTACTTATAGCCGTCTTAGTAATTAACTCAACTTTAGTAAATTATTTTGAGCGGATGGATAAATGGTAAGTATGGAGAGGCTTAAAAGCATAGATGATCTCAAAAACCTGAGATCAGTTGTAAGCAGGGAAACGTTCGACCCGGAGAAAAACAGGATAAGGATCTGTTGCGGGACAGCGTGTTCGGCTTCCGGGTCCGGAGACGTTGTTAAGGTGCTTGAGGAGGAGATTGCAAAAAATGGTCTGGATCTGGAGGTTGTAAAGACAGGTTGTCAGGGGATCTGCCAGAAGGGTCCCGTTATGAAGGTCGAACCACATGGTTATTTTTATCAGAAGGTCGGAAAAGAAAATGTAAGGGGAGTTATTCCGACTACTTATATGGCAGGTTATCCTGTGAGAGACCTCCTTTATAGACGCACCTTTCTTGAAAAACCTGTTGAGGTGATGGAAGATATACCATTTTATAAAAAACAACTGAGAATTGCACTCAGGAATAATGGAAGAATAGATCCCAATAACATCTATCATTACATTGCTGTTGGTGGTTATGGAGCTGTTGAAAAGATGTTTTCCTCTATGAGCCCTGAACAGGTGATTGAGGAGGTAAAAGAGGCAAATCTCAGGGGCCGGGGTGGCGCTGGATTCCCTGCCGGCATAAAGTGGGCGCATACTAAAAGGGCTCGGAGTGCAATCAAGATGGTTATTGCCAATGGTGATGAGGGTGATCCGGGTGCATTTATGGACAGGTCGATCATGGAAGGTGACCCCCACAACCTGCTTGAAGGTATGCTTATTTGCGCCTATGCAATTGATGCACACTATGGGTTTATCTATGTCCGCCATGAATATCCTCTTGCTGTCAAAAATTTAAATATCGCTATCAAACAGGCAGAGGAAATGGGGCTGTTGGGTAGGGATATACTCGGCACGGGATTTGATTTTACGATTGATATTAGAGAAGGAGCAGGGGCGTTTGTCTGCGGTGAGGCTACGGCGCTTGTTGCATCAATAGAAGGCAACAGAGGGTTCCCTCATGCAAGACCTCCAAGGGTTTCAGACATAGGTGGCGGCCCATGGGGTTATCCGGCTAATCTTAATAATGTTGAAACGTATGCCTGTGTTCCTTCTATTGTAGAAAATGGCGCAGACTGGTTCAAGAGCATAGGAACTGAAGGCTCATCCGGCACAAAGGTATTTGCCCTGACAGGCAAGGTTAAGAATACAGGGCTTGTTGAGGTTCCGATGGGGATAACCCTGAGAGAAATAATATTCGATATTGGTGGAGGAATTTTAAATAATAAGGGGTTCAAAGCAGTACAAACAGGAGGCCCTTCAGGTGGTTGTATTCCCGCGCGGTATCTTAATCTGCCTGTAGATTTTGATTCCTTGCGTAAAGTCGGTTCCATGATGGGATCAGGCGGCATGGTTGTTATGGATGAAGATAACTGCATGGTTGATATTGCCAAGTTCTTCCTTTCTTTTACACAATCCGAATCATGTGGAAAGTGCCCTCCATGCAGGATAGGGACGTACCAGATGTTACAGATACTTGAAAAGATAACATCAGGCAAGGGTGAAGAAGGCGATATAGAAAAGCTTGAGAGTCTGGGGAAGCTTGTAGTAACAGGCTCTCTTTGCGGTCTTGGCCAGAGTGCACCGAATCCGGTGCTTACAACTATAAGATATTTCCGTGATGAATACGAAGAACATGTGAAGGATAAATACTGCAGGGCAAAGGTCTGTGGTGGTATGGGCATTTTTGTAATCAATCAAGGCGAGTGCATCAAGTGTGGACTTTGTAAAGAGGCATGTGCGCATAATGCTGTTATTGAGACAAAGGATAAATACTTTATAGCTCGGGATTACTGTACGAGATGCAAGGCTTGCTACCAGGTCTGTCCTGTAAATGCAGTTAAGCTTCTGAGTCCGCGATACATAAAACTTGAAGAGGAATTTAAAATACCTCTTGAAAGCATGGATAGCATTGAAAGGAGATGCAAGATGGTACTAAGAAGTGTCATAGAATCAAAACCCTTGGTGATAGTTACCGTTGCTAAAGATCAACGGATCTCTGAGGCAGTAAGAGTTATGGGTGAAAAGAATGTCAGTGGCGTATTCATTGTTGATGAGAATAATAAATTAGTGAGTATATTCACCGAGAGGGATATCGTGCATTGTGTTGTTAAAGGTATATCTTTAAAGGATGAA
>JBGQLV010000132.1:0-2313 GCA_041500225.1 Thermodesulfovibrionia bacterium
CCCGGCATCCTTGGCCACGGACCGGGCGGCAGGGGATCGGTAAACTCTCTTTCCGGAGGATAATCGTCCTTCCGCCTTACTCCTTCCCTTACAATAAAAGCTCTTTCAACATTGTAAGCTCTTTCGGCTGCCCTAAGAAGATCTTTTCCACTCATCTCTATCCCTGTTGCTGCTGAGAAAACTTCAGCAAATCCATCCGCTCCAATATTGAAAGGCACAGTCCAATGACTGAAAAACTTGCAAACTTCAAGCATATCAGCTAATGCTGCATTATATTCATTGTAGATAACCTGTTTTTCTTTATTTGTATAGATAGTGCGATCAGCCGCTTCTTTGTACCCATAGAACTTTTCAGTATCTTCAGGAGTAAGTAAGTGCTCTGCATGATGACTGCTCCTTAAATGATCCGAGCCCCTGGTAGAAGTGGAATGTGCTAACGCATGTCCTGCCCCACTTCCGCGGAAGGATTCGTGGAACTCAAGCCCCTTTATGGTTAAGGCATAATTCTCAGCACCCCTTCCAATCTTTTTTGCAGCTCTTAATTCACCTTCTGCTAGAATATCTCCAAATCCTTCGCGTTTTGCTATTAACTCGATCATCCGCAGAATTGTTTCTCTATCACCCCATTTTAGAGGAAAGCCTATATCATGCTCATTAATTATTTTTCTCTCAAAAAGTTCCATGGCAAAACCTATAACCCTACCTGTAGAATCACAATCAAGACCATATTGGTTGGTTAGCTCTGCCGATTTTAAAACAGTATCGAGATCCGGATTTAAGAGCATTGAACCAAAAGAAGCAAACGATTCGAACTCAGGACCTTCCCCATAAAGACCTGCATACGGGCCCTTCTTTATTCTGTAACGGGGCATACATTGAATAGGACAGGAAAAGCATCCAAGCATTTTAATGCGATACCGGCTGTGAAAAATAGCTGGGTCAAATTTATCCGCATCTTCCCAGTTTGCAGCCTGATGGTGTTTTGTTCCTAACTTACTATTTTCTTGATGCTGATACCAGATGGATCCATAGGTGCCGGCATTGTTTCCTCCCTTAAATCCCAACCCAAAAGTCATAGATTCGAGTATTTCACGACATTTTTTTATGGCCTGGATAAAATTTTCAGGATGAGCAATTCTTACCCCTTCGATTCCTTTAACGGCTATGGCCTTAAGATTTTTTGAACCCATCACAGCCCCCATACCGGTCCTGGCTGCCGAGTGTTTAAGCCCTGTCCTCACCGCTGCGAACTTTACAAGATTTTCTCCCGCCTGCCCAATACAGGCAACTTGCACCTGGGAATCACCCAGCATTTTTTTAATTTTTCTCTGGGTCTGCCATGTATCAAGACCCCAGAGTTCCTGAGCATCTACAAGTTCTGGCTTTCCATTTATAATTGACAGGTAAACAGGCTTTTCTGCCTTTCCAACAATCACCAGGTGATCAAATCCTGAATATTTTAGCTGAGCTGACCAATGTCCACCACAATTGGAGTCTCCTAAAAATCCCACTGGTGATTTAGCTGTAACATTAAATCTTCCGGACCCGGGGGCTAATGTACCTGTAAGTGGGCCACTTCCGAAAACAAGACAGTTTGCAGGATCAAAGGCCTCAGTCCCAGGTTTAAGTTCATCAAAGAGGATCTTAACATTGATGCCTCTTCCACCTATAAAATTTGTGCGTAATCTCTCTGAGAGAGTAATTGTTTCAATTTTTCCCCTTGAAAGATCTACTTTTAATATTTTACCTTGCCAGCCAAACATGGTTTTACCTCCTCCAATCAACTTTCTTACCGAATTTTTTTGAGAAGGGAGAATACCTTCTCGCCTCCCGCAATCTGTTTTTGCCTGCTGGATTCTGTAACATCCAAATATTCAAGGGCACCTGTTGGACACCACTTAACACATTGGGGATCACCCCCACAATGATCACATATAAACACTTTTTTTCTTCCGGCATTGTATGATATTGCTTGAAAGGGACAGGCTTTAATACATACTTTACATCCATTGCAGAGCTCTAAATCTACTACTGTGGCATTTGTAGTTTCATTTCTTTTTATTGCATTTTCTTGGCAAACACTAGCGCAGAAAAAGACTTCGCATTGCTGACATACCAGGGGTGTTTCCATCATTTCTCCCGCTATAATACTTATCCTTGATTTTGCTGGGTTACACTCTCCTTCTTTAATAAGAGAGCAGATCATTTCACATATATTACATTTACCACATTTATCCGGATCTACTACAATTATTTTCGCCATGAGTACCTCTCCTTTACCGCTTGTTAATATTATAGGTTTAGATGTAACAC
>JBGQLV010000133.1:0-2313 GCA_041500225.1 Thermodesulfovibrionia bacterium
ATTATCTTCTCCTGATGAGCCAGAAAATAAAGGTTAAAATCACACTTAAGAGTATACTTGTAGCTAAAGGAAAATAAAAACTGAAATTCTTCTTCTGGATTATGATGTCTCCGGGAAGTCTGCCGAGCCACGGAATCTTCCCGGAAAGAAGAAGTATTCCGCCGACAGCGGAGATTACGATGCCGAGAATTATGAGAAACCTGCCTATGTACTGGATACCATCTGTCATAAAAAAAGTCTATTGAGTTTACACGGTTTCTTGGGTTTGTTGTGTTATGAACTCAAAAAACTCAAGAAACCCGATGAACTGTGCAAACTTATTTTTTTAAATACCTCTCCATCTCCGAATATACACATCCGCAATATTTCTGTCTGTAAAGTCCAAGTTCTTTTGACAGACTTATACCAGCCTTCCATCCAGGTCTGAAATCTTCAACGTAGAATGGTATGGAATATCTCTTACCCATCTCTTTGCCAATAGTTATTATCATATCAAATTTCTGGTAAGGACTAACAAGGAGGGAAGTCGTAAAACCGTCAAGCCCCATCTTTTTTGCGGTCCTTGCTGCCTCTTCAAGTCTCATAGAGTAACAAATGATGCATCTGTTATTTTCCTTATTTACCACTTTTCTTAGGAATTCCTTCAACCCGTAGTGGTCAATATATTCTATGTCCAGACCCCATATCTTCTGGAGTTTTTGAACAGATTCAATGCGCATTTGATATTCGGTATAAGGATGGATATTCGGATTAAGCCAGAGCCCTTTTACATCAATGCCCTTCGAGAAAAGGCTCTTAATCGGGTATAAACTGCAATTGGCACAGCAGATGTGCATTAAGAGCTTCAACTAAAGCACCAGCCCCACGGGAATCCTCATTCTATCGTTTACGCAGGAGTTGTACTCTCTATAGCTCGACCCGGTTTTTCCGACTTTGAAAATGCTAATAAACCGAGCAAAATCAATGCACCTATACAAGGTATCAACACTATAAGTCCTAACCATTTGTTTTTGCCCATGTTTTCCGCTATACACATATAAAGATAAATAATCAGGATTATATTTATGAAAGGAATTAATAATAAAAGAATCCACCACCATGGTTTTCCCGCACAGCTGACAAATGTCCATATCTGAATAATCGGAACAAATGCAATCCACGGAGAAGGAACATCGAGCTTTTTTGCAATAATAAAGAAACACAAACAAAAAAACACATAAAAGGCGATCCCTAATACTAATAGAATCATTCCAAAACCAGCCATCAAGCCGGTTAGAATTCCGGGAGCGGCTTCAGGCATAAAATTTTTAGACAGCGGAAATTGAGGTAGTCCTGCAGGGGGTTGAGTTGCTTGAGGCTCAACTTTTGGCGGTTCAGGCAGAACTGATTTTGTCTCAGGAGTAACTACCGGTTCCTGTGTCTTTTGTAGTTGAGCCTCTGTAGAAGGTTGTTTTTCTGTAACTGCAGGAACATGTGGTTTCTTTCCCGGGGTAACTTCTTCGCCTGATGGTTTTGCAGCTTCTTTGATTTTACCCTCTGGATACTTTTGCGTGTAACCGATTAGTTCCGGGGAAAAAGTAGGATCAATGAGATATGCTGCTTTAAAGTATTCAGTGGCCTCATCATATTTCCTAAGTTCATATAACGCATAACCTATGCGATAATATACAGACGGGTCTGGTTTCTTTTTTATGTATTCTTTAAAAATCCTGACAGCCTCTTTATATTTTTTGCTATTGTAATATTTGAGAGCATTATCATAATCAGTATCGGTCTTTGCAGGGTCAGTCTTTGCAAGAATTATGTCTGATACTGTTAATAATACAAAAGACATAATTACGATAAAAGCGATTTTTTTCATAATCACCTCCATGTTTTATAATACCGTTTAAGTTTCATGTTAATAAGGAGTTCATTAGTAAAGCCTCATGATTCGGTCATTCCTGCGAAAGCAGGAACCCAGGAAAAGCAAAGAAAAACTAGATTCCCGCTTAAGGACTACTGGAATGACAGAAATATAAGCCATGTGCTCTTACTTATGAACTCCTTAGTAATATCAATAGTAAAAAAAGTTTATCATTATATATACATGTTTGCAAGCCTTATCTGATTTAAATCTTTTACCATTATTATTAAAATGTCATCCTAAAACAACCCCTGTGGGACATTTATTAAGACGGCTATAAGTAAGGATACATTCTTGTCATTCTCCGGCTTGACCGGGGAATCCAGAAAACCTCTGGATGCCCGCTTACGACCTGCGGGCATGACGACAAAATTAAGTTGCATGTGTCCTTATTAATGACCGCATTA
>JBGQLV010000134.1:0-2307 GCA_041500225.1 Thermodesulfovibrionia bacterium
ACTGTTGAATCTGATTTCTGGATATAGTCAGAAGTAGGTTGCAGATTATCTAAAGATACACTATTCTATGATTCGCGGGTTAATAAATAATGTATAAATATCAAAATACAAGACCTGACCCTATATCCGCTACATTACAACCTCCGATTTACAGAATTCCTTATAAATTATGAATTACGTATTTACTGCTATTATAAATAAATTATGCTTTTCAAACAATTAATTTTCTTTTAACAACACGACATTTTATAATTGCATTCCTTAAAGAGGCTCATTATAATTTAGCCATCAGCTGTTATTAACGGTATGTCGTATAGTAATTGTTCTGCACTAATATAAATAACGGCATTAAATTAAAACTCAAAGGGAAAGCGGTATGATAAACTTGCAAAAATATTTACCATTAGGACTATCCCTGTCTGTAAACAAATTTCGTAGTATTCTTCTATCCATCGTTTTGTCGGGGGCTGTTGCGCTAATTTTTTCCCTACTGAAACTGATATTCCCACCCCTATTATTATGGCTATATTTGTTAGCATTGATAACGGCAATTTTCCTCCTCGGAATAACAATCCATATTTACGACATATTGAATCGCAAAGAAAGAGAACTGAAACAATCTGTCGAAGATTTTAATTATGTTAATAAAAGGCTTCATGACTTTTATCCAGAATTTAATATGAGACACGAAAAAGAATTTAACAAAGCCTTCGATGAGGCAATCAAAGAAGATAAATAAAACAATGCAGAACAAAATGCTCAACCAGACTCGCAATAAACACGGTTTGTTTTTCATCTCTGGCCTGTATGCTCGCTGGTTAGCATCAGCGTTCTCCCCTCGCTCCGCTCGGGGAGAATGCGCGAGTTGAGCAGCGAACAGGGTGAATGCGCTCCGCGAGGGGAGAACCAGGAGTTCGAAACAGATGGGCCTCCGGCCCACTGCTCAACTCGCGCATTCTGTGCAGCAATTAAATAAAGACAATTCG
Organism: Thermodesulfovibrionia bacterium; assembly: GCA_041500225.1. Classification (GTDB taxonomy): domain Bacteria; phylum Nitrospirota; class Thermodesulfovibrionia; order Thermodesulfovibrionales; family SM23-35; genus 0-14-3-00-41-53. The sequence continues at coordinate 987 of JBGQLV010000134.1, forward strand.
GGGTAATCATGCGATTCTTCAAGACTAATAAACAAAAATGTAATGAGGCATTCATGAAAGTAAATCCTTTCGGAAAAGTGCCAGATGACCTAAAAGGAAAGTCAATAAAAGAAATATCAGACTTACTTTCAACGCATGGCATTGAATCTCCTGAGCATTTTCATCTTGTTCATGAATTAAACCGCAGAATTGCTCAGCCCCAAATTCGTGCAATATATATTGGAATTGTTGCCGCACTTCTTGGCATTGTCTTAGGATGGGCACTTTCTCAATGGATGCCATCAGAACCTAAAGCCTCTTTGAATATAATATTTAACTATCTCAAGAAAAAAGACCAAGGGGATACCGGCAATAAAGGCAATGATGATACTGGCAACAAAATTCTGCCAAGTTCCAGCTCCGAATCCAATCCTATAAAGCCAATTGATAAATCTGATTCCCAAATAGAGAATTATCAAAACAAACAACAAGGAAATAATACCAAGCCGAAATGACGGAATTAAAGGAAAAGCACAGAACAAAGGCATCCAGCGGACGCCGAATGAACGCTTTTTGTTTTCAATCTTGGGTCTTCGGCGGCGCGGCTGATGCTTATCGTTCGCCTAACATATAATGAAAATATAGAAGGCATTTGTGAATCTGGAGCTTTAATACTTATTCACCAATAAGCCACATGATAAAGGAGATAAAATGGGGTTATTCGATAAAATATTTGGAAAAGGAAAGAAGCAGGGCACGCCATACATTGATGCCGGTCTGGCCCTGATATATAAACTGACAACCTCACTCAATTTGACAAGCTGGAAAAATGGTTTGCCCAGTTACACACCCCAAGAATCAACTTCGATCAATAACAAACTGTCTAATTTCCAGAAAGTGGCAAACGATGTTGCAGGTGACGAGGCAAAATTCCATCCAGATATTATTCCCGACCTCCAAAGAATGCTGGCGGCTGAGGCACTCATCGAACTTGCGGGAGACCGGTGGAAATTCTCGGAGGAGATTCCCACGGACTGGAAGGAATGTGGGGCAAACCTTTGGGGTCAGACTTGTTTATTGCATATTGGAAAGATAGCATGTTATAGTCATGCATGGCAAGAAAGCCGAGGATAGAGTATGAAGGGGCGTTTTATCATGTCATCACCCGTGGGAATCAACGCCAGAGGGTATTCAAAGGGAATGACGATTTTCAGAAATATATCAACCTGCTTGCTTTTTATAAGGAACGGTATAAATACTCACTATATGCATATGTATTGATGAGTAATCATTTGCATCTTTTAATAGAGACACGCACAATACCACTTTCAAAAATTCTTCA
>JBGQLV010000135.1:0-2292 GCA_041500225.1 Thermodesulfovibrionia bacterium
TAGCTCAGTTGGTAGAGCACAACCTTGCCAAGGTTGGGGTCGCGGGTTCGAGCCCCGTTTCCCGCTCCATATTGGACAGTTATCAGTAAAAAATTCAAACTAATTACTAACAACTATTCACTAATTACTGTAGTTATGGCGGCGTACCCAAGTGGCAAGGGAGAGGTCTGCAAAACCTTTATGCAGCGGTTCAAATCCGCTCGCCGCCTCCAGCACGTGAAAGTTCACTACCCTCTCTTATTAATTCGAGAAGTGAAACACCAAGACTCCTTTTCTCAAAATATTCTTTCTCGATTATCTCCACATAAAATCTGTCAAGGCCGCTGTTATTAAGGAAATCTTCCCTCAATGCAGTATCTTTATTATGTATTATCAACGGCAAAAGGTGGTTGAGATAGAACGACTCTTTTCTGAGATCCAAGAATACCTTATCAAATAGCCTCTTAGATACCTCATTAACAATACCTTTCTCGGCAAGCTCTCTCGCAATATCTTCCCTTATCTTGTCCCGCCCTTTTTTTGTGTCCAGCCCGGAGAAAAAGCTGCGCATCCTTTCTTTAAGGGCGGCATGTACATGGCGATAAAGAATCTCCCCATCTGCAATCATATTCAACTCTGTAATGATATCCTTCAGTGATGCATCTCCAGCAGATATCTTCTTTATGCCCTTTGATATTGCATTAATCTTTCTCCTCCCATAGCCTGTAATATACTTATTATTAAGGAGTTCTCTTATGAATATGTCGTCAAAAAGTCTGATGTCAAGTTTGTCAAATTCTTTTTTATTCCCAATCAGGCTCCTCAGGGAATCTTCTGTGAACGCCACATTTTCCATAAACGCCAACTGACTTAATAATGTGTGGACATTATCATACCTGTCAAAGTATGTAACTATTGAAGTAAACTCCTCAAAAAGGCTGAAGTCATTATTTTCACGCGCAAACTCATCACATGCCCTTACTGTATCCAGGAGGATCTGCTCAAAGCCCTTATCACCCTCTGAATATGCCATCTGTTTCGCCTTTATCAACCTCACTATATCTTCATTTATTATGTGCTTCTTAAGGGATGGATCCTTGAAAAAAAGGCTCTGGAGTATTGACCTTGTTTCCCTGAGATAGTCGGGCTCTTCTATCTCCTGTATCTTCCTGCCCCTTAGCAGTAGCTCATCGAGGGTATCGAAAAGGACGCTCGGTATATTATTTCTTATGCCGAGTGTACGCAACCTCCTCAGCCTTGCAAACTCTGAGTGCTGAAAAGTATCTTTTGAAATCCCGCTCAGGAGCAAATCTCTATATTCATCTACAACGCGTTTGTTGTCAGGGTGTCTGTACATTATATCTATCTTTATCCTCTCCTGCTGGTAGCGGTCTATATCATGTCTTGCAGCTATATCCTCAATAAAAAGTTCATCGCTGTGTGATAGTAATCTCTTATCAGAATAAAAATTTGTGAATGCCCTGTAAAATTTCTGGTTTCTGTTGTGAATAAGCTTAAAGATAAATACCGTGGAATTCTGCTCTTTCAGTTCGGTTAGAAACCCGTCGAGGAGTTCGGTATCCAGGTCCTCAGCTATAAGATTTGTTCTCTTTAGAAACTTTCCAGCAGCCCTGAGTATGTTTTTCTGCCTCTTTTTATAATCTCCGCTATAATCGGATGAAACAAAAAAGTAATAATTCTTCGCAGCATGCCCCTGGAAAAAGAGGCGGTAAAAAGACTCCCTTCCTTCTGTGTCGTTAGTAAATATAACCTTTTCGTCTTTATCGGGAAACGCCCCGAACATGATAAGCCTGTTAGCTATTGTCTTTTTCACTAAATCCTTAAGGGGTTTTTCTACGCCAAACATATACTCGCAGAAGCTTCCGCCAGTCCCTTTGTAATGAATGCCTTCATCTGTCATTGTGAATTCATTGCCTTTTGAGAAAAACCTGATACTCGATGGGCCTTCCTCATAGAAATAGGTATTAAATGCACTTGCTCCGCCAACGAAGGCAAAATACTCTACAGGACCAATGCTACCGTGAAGCCTGAGATCACTGATCATGAAAAAATATAACACAGCGATAGCAAAATATTCTATCGCATTAGCGTAATCCCGAAAACTGCATTTATATGATGACCAAAGCAGGTATATATGCATAAAAACCTTTACAAAGCAGAATTGGGTTATTCAATGTTATCAATCGTTACTGATGAAAATATTCAGGCTCTCTGAATATCATGTGTCTTACAAAGGTGCTGCTGGTAAAGCTTTTTCTGCATATATACCTGCCTTAAAATGAATGAATTGCA
>JBGQLV010000136.1:0-2245 GCA_041500225.1 Thermodesulfovibrionia bacterium
GCATGCTTCAGCAACAGCTATTTGCGCTCCGACGTATGGATCAAGCTTGCAATAAAGTCCGTTGCAATCGGATGTTACCGCGATCCCCCATTTCTTTCCTTTTACTCTTAAGACTTTCTGATAGGACAGACTTAATTACTTTTACTTCAACTCCACGTGACGAAAAATAATCAGAAAGTGAATCACCTGTCATAACTGACCACGGAAGAAGAAACTCTTTCCGGGTTTTATCATAATAAAACCTTCCAAAAGTCTTTATCTCATCAACCCATTCCTCATCGTAATGACCTGTAAATCTGATCGCCAACCGTCCATCATTTTCATTTATCCTGAATTCGACAGACCCGAAACCAGAATTGTCAATCACGTTTTTAAGTTTTTATACTTCTAAAACGTAAATTAAATTCACGTTTTTTTGTTTTATGCTACTATCCGAAAGTCCCGTCTAATCTCGCTCAGAAGCAGGTTCAACTCCTTAATTCGGGTAGCCTTTTTTGTGTCATGGTCTCGGATTCTGCTAATCTCCTTTTTGAATGTCACTGATAACAAGGGATTTACAAGATAGTCTTTTTGAAATAACATCAGCCATATCCAATTCCATCCCTCCTTGGTAACAACGTAATAATTAGATCCTTGAATCTTTTTTACAAGTTTTCTGGCAATTAATTTACTAAGCTCATAGCGGATTTTTGCAGTTTTTGGATTTTGCTTTAAATCAACGGCTAAATCTCCTGTCCGAAATCCAAAAGTCAGGTATTTTGGCCTTAGTAATACTCTGAGTAATTCGACCTGAGAATCTTTCCTTAAATCCGGAACTGCAATCCGTCTTCCGGATGGGGTTATTATCGTCTGATTAAGCAGATCCAGGCTACTGAATAGCTCGGGATCCACTTTGCTGATTGTTTCAAAGTAGCGGTTGTTGCATGCAAATGAGTACCAGTAATATGCCTGCAAATAGCAGGCTGCTTTTTTGAATTTTCGCCCAGGCAGTCCCGGGGAGTTTATTGTGGTCTCAACACGCAGCAAACAACCGCTTTTGTTATACATCTTAATTGAGTTTTTGTTCAGCCAGTGTTTTATACAAGCCTGAGTTCCAATTCGTATCAGCTTCGTAGAGGATTTTTTAGGGTTCCTTTTTGCTTCGAAAATGGCTCCCAGGTTATCAGGGTACCCGATAACATGTTGTTCAGCTAATATGTGTCGGAACATATCTTGTAAAAACAGTGCCGATTTGAATATAACGTTTGAGCAGACTTCTGTTTGATTAATAAACCAATTGTGATATAATAGCCTGGAACAGGTTGAACGTTCTTGCTTTCTGAATCTGAAAAACAACCCCATCCATCTCTCGATATGCCTTACAATCCAATCTCCCTCTGGGACATTATTTGCAATTTTAAAAAATGCATCAACGTCTGAGGCTGAAGTGAAAGAATTATCTTTCATCTTGTACTGGGTCCCTTGTTTGTCTAACTCTCTCTGTATCATATAATGTCCATTGCAGTAGAACTTACAGGGAAATGGCAGGTAACTTGATATCTTGAGACAACATAACCCAAGATCTTTGTCGTGCAAATAAATATAGTATTGTTTTACAGGCTTTTGCACGATATACAGTCTGGAATATTTGCCGGATTTATCCTTTCTTTCAAATTCTCTGACTGAAGAGCTTTTAACAAACTCTCTGGTGGTCAGGATGCACAGTATTTTATCAACATTCCCCGGGTTTTGTTTGTAGTAATTTGCCAGCACATAGTCCTTTTTGGCTCCATTTGTACCCCCGATATAATCCCACCAAATGACAGGAATGTTATGTTTGTCTGTAAAGTCTTTGATATGCTCATTGAGCTGATCTGTCAAAACTCTGATAACGCCGTTGCTTAACTTGTTGAAATTGAGATTGCGAAGTAGCTGAACAACATTGGCTTCTTTATAAGTGCCTAAAATATGTCCGTTAAATACGAGTCGATCAAAGCAGGAATATCCAAATGAAATATGATCCGATAACTGTTGGTAAAAGCTGTTTTTCATACCTAAAAATAACAGCTTTTTGTTTGACTATACTTGTCGATCCCCAGATTGGAACTTTAGTTCGCTAATTTTTCTCTGAGCCGGAAGCATTTCTGCTCCAATATCTCCATTTTCAGGTTTAAGAGAAACAGACTTTACCTTCGGATCCGGACCGGAAATTTCTTCTTTGTTTTCAGGAAGCGAAGAAACTTCTGAGTCAGGCGTTCGGCTAAGA
>JBGQLV010000137.1:0-2141 GCA_041500225.1 Thermodesulfovibrionia bacterium
AGCCGTGCTCGTTCAGCAAGTACTTGTTGAGCATCCAGAACCTTTCATAAGAAACATCGAGATTGCTAACTGTGGAAATGGAATCATAAGAGCAGCAATTAAATCCTTGAAGACTGACTGAAGTCGTTCTTTTGCGAAGTTTGTGAAGGCATACCTGATATGCCGGAGCAAATACAAATGGAATTTAAGGAGGAATTATGAATCTTCCTGAGCCATATCCTTTGCCTTTCATGACACTTGTGAGTGATATTGAAAAGGGAGTCATCAAAATACCGCAATTTCAGAGAGACTTCATCTGGAGCAAAAAGATGTCCTGCAAATTAATGGATAGCATAGTCAAAGGCTATCCTATTGGGACTTTTATCTTCAGAATATTAGGGACACAGAGCTTGTCTAAAAACTCCTTTTCAATTTTTGAGCAAGCAAAATTCCTTTTCATAAAAAACATAAAAAGCTCTCTGTCTTTTAATCTCAGCCTAAGGCTGGAAGTATCCGTTCTTTCCTCATTATCGCTGCTGTTATCTTCAACAGGTTATGGGCTGTTGCCACTATCTTCCACTCAAGCTTTACTTTCTCTAATCCTCTCAGAAGGAATTGGCTGAATCCGTTTCTTGTCTTTATCTGCCCAAACACTGGTTCTACCAAACATTTTCGTTTTCCGTAAATCGCTCTGCCTTCAGCGGTATTTATCTTTGCGCTCATTCGCTCTCTGTACTCTTCATATCCATTTCTCGTTATCGCCCTGCCTAATTTTATATTTGTTGTACATTTCTCTATCAGAGGGCAAGCGGCGCATGTTCCCTGTTCTGTTCTATATGTGGTAATGTCTCTCTTGCTATACTTGCTTTTGAATTGTGTCCTTGCTACCGACATTAATGTTTCACCTTGTGGGCATGTATATTTATCCTCGTGCGCATCATACATGAAGATTTCTTTTACAAATAAGTGTTCCATTGCCTTCTGTCTTTTCTTGCTGCCTATATGCCTCTCGTCTTCTGAGGGAATGTATCCGTCTATTTTGTTGTCCTCTAAATATTTAAAATTCTTTCCTCCTGCATAGCCTGTGTCAGCAACCAATATTTCAGGTTTATCTTTGATTGTTTCCTTTATTCCTTCTATCGCCCTTTTTGTCTGATTTACATCAACAGGTTCTGCTGTTACATCAGCATATACAATAAGTTGATCCTCGGTCACGGCAAGCTGGGCATTGAAGGCAGGGATTGAGGTGTTGCCCTTGTGCATGAAGCTGGCCTCTACATCTGTCAGACTTACCCTCGATTCATCTTCTTTTCCTAACTCATGTGCTTTTTTAATAAGTGCTTCTATTTTTTCAATCCTGTCTTGTACTTTTTCTATGCTTTCAGGCAGTTCGTCTCCACGCTTATTATCGCCATGTATCTTGTCCTCTTCTTTATCTATATTTTCAGCCTCGCTTATTATCCTCTGTGCTTCCTCTTTCGCCTCTTTTAGCAGCTCTTTCCAATCCAGTAGTTTTTTGAACGTATCTATGCCGCTGTTTGCCCTGACCTTGCTGCCATCTAATGCAATAAGACCCAGTATTGCCATCCCCATTGACTGGGCTACTATTATTACATCGGTAAATATTTTCTCTAATGCCTCTTTGTTATTTGTACGGAACAGGCACAGGGTTCTAAAGTCAGGCTTCTCTAATCCTGCCAACCACATAAACACTACATCCTGTTCAAGTTTTTCTTCTATCTTTCTGCTTGAGCGGACTCCTGTGGCATATCCCCATAAAAGCACTTTTATCATCATCGCAGGATGATAAGCAGGACGACCTTCATCCTTAGCCTGTCTGAATGCAGATGTATCCAGCCCGTCTATTATCTCTGAGAATACTCTTGCCGGATTGTCTTGTCTGACCCATTCATTCAGACTCGGAGGTAGAAGGAACATCTGGTCTTGTTCATAAGGTCTTAAAGGCATTAGATAACCTCCATAAATATTTTGTGCTTTTAATTTATCATATTTGCAGGTTAGAAACAGTGGTAGTTTTTAGACAGGCTCTGTGTCCCTAATATTCATTCATGTACGATCCCAACAGTGGCGAACCAGCAGAATTTACAGAAATCAAAGCAAAGGTAAGGAATGCTCCAGGTGAGGAGATGAATGATGGGAGC
>JBGQLV010000138.1:0-2117 GCA_041500225.1 Thermodesulfovibrionia bacterium
ATCAAAGAGGGCGAGCTAATGACCTATGCCTATTATCATCAGGTCAAGAGGGGAACCACACCGAAGACGGCACCGACTTATATCGAAGAGAAAAAGGAGGCAGCAACTAAAATGGCAAAATACAAGTGTTCAGTTTGTGGGTATATTTATAATCCGGAACTCGGAGACCCTGATGGTAAAATAAAACCTGGTACGCCTTTTGAAAAGCTACCTGACGATTGGGTATGTCCGGTGTGTGGCGCAAACAAAGACCAGTTTGAGAAGCTAGAGGGGTGATAGAGATTGTTTAGAAATCTTGTCTGTGATTGCTTCGTCGCTGGCGCTCCTCGCAATGACACTTGAAATTTTCGATAGACTATGAAAATGACCCAAAGGGAGAAGCGAAAACTATGGTCGAAGACAGAAAGCAATTCTTAAAGGGTTTACTCAAGCGGCTGCATGAAGGTGCTGACCCGGAGCAGATAAAAAAGGAATGCCAGAAAAAGCTGGGAGACATTCCACCGACTGAGATGGCAAAGGTAGAGGATGAGCTGGTAAAAGAGGGAATGCCGAGGGAGGAGTTACAGAAATTCTGCGATATTCATCTGGCTATACTTAAAGAATCGTTTGAAAAAGAAGGGCCTCTAGCACCTGCCGGGCATCCAGTCCGCATTCTTATGGAAGAGCACAAAATGCTCTTACAGTTTGCCGATGAACTTAAGAATGTGGCCAAGGGGATGCAGGGAGCAAAGGGTTTGGCTTCGGTCGGCGAAAAGATAGACCAGTTGAACCATATCGTCGAGCATCTTAGAGATTCAGACAGTCACTATGTGCGAGAGGAGAACGTTCTTTTCCCATCTCTGGAGAAGCATGGTATTAAGGAACCGCCGGCAGTTATGTGGATGGAACATGACAAAATAAGAGACATAAAGAAGAGCGTCTACCGCATAATTGATGGCCATAAGAGTATCGCTTTTAAGGATTTTGCCGGACAACTGGATTCAGCGGCACTGGCTTTGGCTGAGATGCTATCGAGCCACTTCTACAAGGAAAACAACATTCTGTTCCCGGCTGCTCTGCAGGTTATAGGTGAAAGCGAATGGGTTGACATCAGGCGTCAGTTTGATGAACTTGGCTATTGCTGCTTTACTCCTGAACCGGCAAGAGCGCCCATCGGGAAGGTCGAAACACCGATTTCTAAGCCTCAGGTAAAAGGCACGGTTTCTTTCGAAACTGGAGCTTTATCGGGAGAGGAGCTGGAAGCGCTGCTTAACAACTTGCCCGTTGATGTCACTTTTGTGGACAAAGATGATACGGTACGCTACTTCAGCCAGTCTAAGGATAGGATTTTTCCCAGAGCTAAAGCTATTATCGGACTGAAAGTTCAGAATTGCCATCCTCAAAAAAGCGTGCACGTTGTCAATCAGATATTAGAGGATTTTAAAAGCGGCAAGCAAGACGTAGCCCAGTTTTGGATTAATATGAAGGGTAGATTGATTTATATTCGATACTTTGCTGTTCGCAAGGGTGGACATTATATGGGCTGTTTGGAAGTAACCCAGGATATCACAGACATAAAGAAGATAGAGGGTGAAAAAAGACTACTGGAATATTAGAAAGGAGGGGTAGGATGAAACCAAGGGAAATAAGGCGTGGAATTTACTTCGTAGGGGTAGTTGACTGGGACCGGCGGCTGTTTGATTCTCTTATACCGCTTCCCGATGGTACGAGCTACAACTCATATTTGATAAAGGGAAGTGAAAAAACGGCTCTTATAGACACCGTAGACCCGACTATGACACACGTGCTGATAGATTACCTGGACACGCTTAAAGTCAAAAACATAGATTATTTAATTGCCCATCACGCTGAGCAGGACCATTCGGGCAGTATTCCCGTTGTCCTTGAGAGATATCCAAAGGCGAAGGTTGTCTGTAATCCCCGCTGTAAGGGAATGCTTATAGACCTGCTCCTGATTCCAGAGGACAGGTTCATAACTGTCGAGGACAAGGAGACTATTTCGCTGGGAGACAGGACACTGGAGTTCATCTATGCTCCCTGGGTTCACTGGCCGGAGACGATGCTGACCTATTTGAGAGAGGAGAAGATACTGTTCACCTGTGATTTCTTCGGTTCCC
>JBGQLV010000139.1:0-2046 GCA_041500225.1 Thermodesulfovibrionia bacterium
AGGAAACAGGCTTTTTTGTTGTCAAAGGAATCTTGGAAAGAAGGGAGGAGAATTTATTTGCATTGGAACCTGGGTGATAGAGGAAATATTCCGATATCGCTGGAGATTATTTGAAGACTAATTAGTGTCTGTCCATAAACTCCCAGTTTTCTGATTTACGGATGCAAATCCACACCGGGTGTCTTTCATTTTTTCAAATTTTGTTGAATGTTTTTTTAAATCATACGCCGCATCAGCATTTTTAATGATTTTGAACATGGGTATCCCTTGTCGCTATTTTTATGCCGGTAAAATGCCCGATGTCATTGCATCTGCGTTTGCATCTTTGCAAGAAGTGCCCCTGTCATCACACGAATGTTGTAAACGATCACGTTCCAGTACACCTTGGCGTCAAACCTTGCCCTTGTTTTCCATTCACACCGAAACAGTTCATATCCTCTTTTAAGATTAGAAATCACCGCTTCCATGCCGCTACGCCATTTCTTTAAACGTGTCTCAATATTCTTGCTTCTTACAATGTTCTTCAGCGACCCCACTATCTTGTTGAATACAATGTTGACGATCCCTTTTTCCTGCGCTATCCGGGCATTGTCTTTTGATGCATATCCCCCATCTGTTGCAATGTCACGAGGCACTATCCCGTAGTTTCCATGTATACGGTCGATTACATCCGTATAAAGCGTTGTATCGGAAGGATTGCCTTCAAGTATCTTGCAGTCAAGTATCAGGTTGCTCCTGCCGGTAGCAAGGTTTACCTTGTGCCCAAATTCAGCTTCCCGCTTCCCTTTTACAATTATGTCCGTATGGTCTTTATAAATCGAAAATATCTTGTCTTTATTCGGCACGGCCTTATCCAAAATCTCATGACGCCATGAGATATCATAAACCTTCTCGGTTTTCGGCAGCAGCTCCCTGATTTCTTTTATAATCGCCTGCGCTTTTATCCATCCCTCTATCGTCTTAGGCAATGGCGCTGTTAATGCCCGCTCAGCCTGGTTGATACTGCTCCTAAGCCCCGAAAGCTTTCGGGGTTTTTTGAATTCTTCCTCCCGCTTGTCTTTCTCTTTGGTGTTGTTGATCTTGTAATGGGTCCTCTTCGCCTGTTTCTTGTAGCTCCGCACCTTTATCTCTACTCCGCTTTCTTTTAGTTTCTTCAGGAGACGGTCTATTGTCTTGATGCAATCCCATATCAGAGAGTTGTTCGTAGGATAATGTATGTCAGTCTCTATAACGGTGCTGTCGGTACGAATACTCCTGCCGTCTTCGATCCCTTCTCCTATTGCAATTTTGTTGATCGCCACCAGCATCTTATCCAAGGTCTCTCCCCTGATTAGCGATATGTATTTCTGAAAAACCTTAAATGAAAACGGCTTGCGATCATCAAGTTTGATGAAGACCGCACACAGCCGCGAATCATGCTGATGAAATTCAAGCTCCCGATACGTCAGGTTCTTCGTCTCTTTATAGATCGCAGCCCTAACAATCTGTTCCACTGTGGGCATGTCCTGTCTGCCTATAGCGCTGCCGCCTTTCCCCTCTGTTATATCCTGTTTTACCATCTCTATTATCGCAGGATGGCTGCTTAGAATTGTATCTATCACGGCCAGTTCCGGGTTCAATGCCCACAACTCTTTCTCAAATTGCAGTTTTAAATCATTCAGCAGTTTCAATTCTTCCTCCTGTTTTTGATTTCTCTGCAATTGTACCATTTTCGCTTATCTGTTGAGGAGTTAGAATTTATACACAGACTCTAATTAGTCAAGAACGTCCTCTTATTATGGTCCTCGGGCTCTCTTCTCTGCAAAAAATATTAAGAGTATCACCAGTTTTTTATCTGAAACAAAAAGGAACAGTTGACAATACGTACCAATTAAGGTACATTATTCCATGGAGTATAGAGAGCCTGTTCTGCGGGTAATTTTCTATAGGAGTGAAAGCGGCGCAGAACCCGTGAGGGAATGGCTCAAAGAATTGCGGAGGGAAGATCGAAAATATGAAAAGCAAACATCTTGGCGGAAATTTTGACGATTTTCTTCAGGAGCAGGA
>JBGQLV010000140.1:0-2030 GCA_041500225.1 Thermodesulfovibrionia bacterium
AACGTGCTCATATCACAATCTCCTTTGAATCAATATGCGCCGACGAATGCCGACGGTGAAACAAAGAAGATTGTAAAGAGACTCAGACTGATCAACAAGGGGGGAAATATCGGATTAACTTCTACAACTCAAGGAAAGCTTTATACTGAACAGAAAAGGCTGACCACTCGTTACCACCGCGCAGCGGTTTAGTTCTTCATAAGTAAAACCCCATAAATTAGGCTGCATACCTGAGATGAGGTTCTTGGAAAAAACCACATATTTTCTCTGGAGTTCGTTGGAGGGACCTCAGATAATATCGCACTTTCTCCTGAAAATCATCCGGCCCTTTGATTGATGAACGTCCCATTTTGCTTTTTACGTTGTTCCACACAAGCTCATCAGGATTCAGTTCCGGAGAATACGGAGGAAGATAGAAAAGACGCATTTTCCCTTTCGTCGCTTGTATGAACTTCTTTACCTGAGATGAGCGATGTACGGGGTGTCCATCTAAAATAAGAAAAATCTTTGTAGATACGTTATGCGTAAGACGTTTTAGAAACTCACAAAACACCGGGGCTTTCATTTTCCCCGAATAGGTCATGAATTTCATCTTCCCCTTTGAAGTGATAGCAGAAATCATGTTGAGAGAGAATCGGGCTCCAGTTGTTTTCACAATCGGCGTTGTCCCTTTCATGCCCCACGTCGTACCAAAATGGTGATCTGACCGAATCCCTGCTTCATCTTCAAAATATATCTCCGCTTTCTCCTGCCGAGCCAACTGCTTTATCTTGGGATAATCTTCTTCTATCCACTGTTGCACAAAAACAGGGTCCTGCTGAAATGCTCTCATTAATGGCTTCTGGCAACTGAGCCCCAGCTTTCTGAGTAATCGCCCAACGGATACGACACTCAGCTTGACCCCATATTTCCTTTCAATGAGTTCCTTCACCATCTCCCGGGTCCATAGTGCAAAAGAAAACTTCAATTGTAAAGGGTTCTTTGTGGTGACTGTCTTGAATACCCACCTTAGCTTTACCCCACCCAGCTTTAATGGCCTCCCTGCAAGAGGAGTCGCCTTTAGTGCTTCTATTCCTCCTTCACGATAAAGAGCTATCCACTTGTAAATAGTCCTACGGTTCATTCCCAAGGCTTTAATAACAATTTCAGGACTTTCTCCCTGCTCTATTCGACGCACCGCCCGTATACGAAGTGCTTCCAAAACATCATGCTTTAACTTTCTCCCATCAGTCTCTCTCATGCCTCCTATTATACCATAATGAGGCTTTACTTATGAACTGATTAGTAAAAGAAACCCTCTGCCGTCCCTCCGATAGCCTGCACGGTTCTTAATGCCGGAGAGGAATGTTATCAATGCGGCATCGAGGGCATTCTGAAAAAGGACCGCGCTGCAAAAGGCCTTTTTGCGAAGCATTCGTGAAAGGCCCAGCTTGCCTATTATGCCCTTATATTTGTCGGCATACATGATTATTTCTTCGATATCCGAATTGTTTTCGAAAACGGGTGAGACCCAAGGTTTCACGAGAAAGGATATCCTTGCGTCAGGCAATCCCTTTCTCAGTGCCCTTAACGCGGGCAGTATCATAACGCTGTCTCCGATCCAGTTCACACCCCGGACAAGGACATTCTTGCACGATTTATCAAACATCCAGTAGTTTAACATTTAAGCGCCGGACTCATGAATATGGAGATATCAATCCAGATGAGGAGTCCGTTTTCTGCATTTTCTTGTGATCCGATTGTTTAACGGATATAATTTTACTATGTACAAAAGGATCCTTGCTGCGGTAAATGAATTCACAAATTCGGAAATAGCGGCACGATATGCGATCGCTCTCGCAAAATCTTGCCGGGCAAAACTTTCTTTAGTTTTTATCGCAGAAGAACGGACAGATAAAGATGCATTGAGATATGCGGAAGCGGCTCTTGAGAGGCTTTTTATTGAGGCCGGTAATCGAGGTGTTGAAGCCGAAAGTATTATTGAAAAGGGTGAGCCGTTGAAAGAGGTTATTGAGTTGGTCAAAAAAAAT
>JBGQLV010000141.1:0-2027 GCA_041500225.1 Thermodesulfovibrionia bacterium
AAGTTACCTTGAGGTCAAGGAGAATGAGGCCCATACCACACAAGTTGAGATGTTGGAGGCTGCCCGCTTGAAATTCATAAAGGAAAATGCAGGCGACGAAAGCTATGCGCTGCGGGGCGAAAGTTATGCTCTGAGGAAAGCAAAAAAAGGAGGGTGTCGGAAAAGTATATAGCTCTTACTAATTTCACTTAATATTTGTCAATAATCAGTTCTGCATTTGAAATATATGTTGCGCAGCGAAGCATTTATATCCTCTAAATACTTACATTACATAATAATTCTTAATTGGATGTGTTATTATGTTCCCGCGTAGGATTCAACGCCAATCAAACTTTGTGTTCGGACCAGATATCTACAGTAAACTGATACCTGATAATCATATCCTCTACAAGATAAACCAACAAATTGACTTCTCCTTTGTGAATGAAGCCTGCAGGAACCTTTACTCACAAAATCAGGGCAGACCAGTAAAAAATCTTCCTGAGACAATGTTCCGTTCAGCTATAGTCCAGTACCTGATGGACTATTCAGATAGAGAGATGGAACAAACTGCTAGATATCATATTGTCATAAAATGGTTCCTAGGAATTCCCGTGGAAGACTCCTCATACGACCACAGTGCTCTGGGCGATTTCAGGGACAGACTCGGAGAAGAGAGATGGAAAAAACTGTTCTTCATGATCCTGAAACAGATAGAAGATGCGGGTTTTGCCAAAGGGAATCAATATGTGGATGCCACACATGTAATAGCGAACATTGCAATACCCGGAACCATTGGCTTAATTAGACAGGGAATAAAAGCGCTAATGGAAGAAATAGAAAAAGCCGATCCCAGGCTTTACGAAGAGATGGGTGGGAAAAAGATCGCGGATAAAAAAGAAAAAGTGCATACACTGAAGCCTGAAGAAAAGAAAACGAAGCTTGTTGAGGTAGTTGAAGAGGCAAGAGCACTAAAAGGCAAAGCTGAGAAACTGGAATCGCCATCTGTCAACCAAAAAATCGAACAGTTGAATCGGATATTGAATGAGAACACTGAAGAGGAAAATGGTAATATCCAGAAGAAAAAAGACCATGTAAAGGATAAATTGGTGAGCCTTGTGGATAAAGATGCACGCCATGGGGCTAAATCAGATAAAAAAACGTTTACAGGATATAAAGCAAATGTAATGAAATCCGAGGATGGATTTGTGACAAATATTGAAACCACACCAGGGAATACTTATGACGGCGATATCCTTCTGCCGCTTGTTGATGAGAAGACGGCAAACGGTTTTAAACCGGAAAAAGTTGCAGGAGATACTCACTATGGAAGTGCTGAAAACAGGTTTCAGATGCTCCAGAGAGGGATAACGCTTGTGGCTCCCTTAAAGGAGGATTCTAATCCAACAGGGCTTTTTTCTCAGCAGAAATTCAATCTGGATGAAACGGGGATAAGCTGCCCTGCCGGCAATAGGACGATGATTTCGAATTTTAGCGAAAAAGAGGGGACGACAACATTCTATTTCAAAAAAGAGGTCTGTGGGCAATGTGTTTTAAAAAACAAATGCACAAAACAGGAGAGAAGGACTATTACAATAGGGAAACACCATGAATTAATTATGGGGGCAAAAGAATATAATAAAACTCAGGGCTTTAAGGACGATATGAAAGAGAGATCTCACATTGAGCCGAAGCATGCAGAGATGAAGCGGTTACATGGTCTTGTAAGGGCGAGGTATTGGGGGCTCCCGAAGGTGAATATCCAGTCAATCATTACTGGTATTACGGTTAATGTTAAGAGGCTTGCAAACGTTATTGGTAGCGGATGCTGTCTAAAAACGAGCTGAAAATCGAGAAAATTGCAATAATATTGAGCATAATAATGAAGGATTGGGGCCTATTTTAGGAAATGATTCATACTTTTCTCAATAATTCTCAAAATTCAGCTCCAAAGGATAAAATCAAGGGCTAAACAGACACCCTCAAAGGCGTTGACCGCAGAAGGCCAAAGTGTTTAGCATCATCGCTTTTACCACAATAGAGTGAGG